>NZ_JBHJYJ010000014.1:0-122377 GCF_042269845.1 Cellulosimicrobium sp. NPDC055967
CGGGGCGGCCCGGGGGCGGGCGGCCCGCGCCCCCGCCCGCGGTCCGGCCGCGCAGGGGGGCGGGCGCGGCCGGGGTCAGGGCGCCGGCGCGACGTCGCACGTCACGCCGGCGGTGCGCCTCACGCCGCGCGCGTGACCTCGATGCGCTGCGGGGCGCGACCGGCGAACACGCCGGCGACGGTCACGGTGAGCACGCCCGCGTCGTAGGACGCGCGGACGGCGTCGGCGTCCGCCGACTTCGGCAGGGTGACGTTGCGGCGGAACTCGCCGAACCGCACCTCGCGGACGCGCCGCCCGGCCGGGGCGACCTCGGCCGCCTCGCCGGCGTCCACCGCGGGCTGCTCGCCCTCGGCGGCCTCGTCCGCCGTCTCGGCCGCGGGGGCGTCGACGACGCGCTGGTCGCGACGCTCGCCGCGGACGACGAGACGACGACCCTCGAGCTCGACGGTCACGTCGCGCTCCGGGTCGACGCCCGGCAGGTCGAAGCGGGCGACGAGGTCGTCGCCCTCGCGGTAGACGTCCGCGGCGGGCGCGTAGCCCGTCCGCGCGACGGGGGCACCCGCGGGCCGCGTCCAGAGCTGGCGCACGACGCGCTCGGTGGGCAGCGGGCGGAACGGTGCCACGGTGTAGGTGCTGATCATGGTGGTCCTCCAGGTCTTCGTGCCACGGTCGGCCCGTGGCGTCCTGACCTGTCCAACCTTGAGCGTGCCCGGCTCAGTCCCGCGTTCGCGGACGACGAACGGCGCGGTGCCCGACCCGCACCACCCGCTCCGCAGGCTCAGCCCGACCCGCGGTCGTCAGCAGAGCGCGACGTGCTGCCACGGCCCCCACGCGGCGGACGACGGCGCCTCGCTCCGCGTCCACCAGCGCGCCTCCCACAGGCTCCCGCCGTGCAGCACGCGGTCGCCGCCGACGTAGACCGTCGTCGCGGACCACGCGGCGAGCGCCGCGTCGTCGCACCCCGCGGGGTGCTCGGGCTCCGGCGTCGGGGTGTCGGTCGGGTCGGGGTCCGGCTCCGGCTCGGGGTCCGGGTCGGGCGTCGGGGTGCCGCCCGCGGTCACCACGGGGACGCCGGGGTTCACGAGCCCGTCGCCGCCGACGACCGTGTTGTCGTCCGTCACCGTGACCGGGCAGGCCACGGGGTCGTGCACCGTCACCTCGATCGCGTACCGGCGCTGCCCGTCGCGCCCGTGAGGTCGGCGTGGTTGCCGCGGAACACCGTGCCGCAGCCCCACCCCGGGGACTGCTGGTGCGTCTGGAAGCCGAACTTCGTCGTGGCCGTCCCGACGTTGTCCTCGACGACGTAGTCGTTCCCCTTCACGTCGACCCACGAGTCGTCGTAGTTCGCGCCCGTGAGCCCGTCGCCGACGAACATGTTGCGCGCGATCCGCCCGCCCGTCGTCCCCTCCTTGACGTCGACGTTCTCCCCGCGCACGAGCGGACCGATGGTGTTGTCGAGGATCTGCACGTGGTCCGACCGGTCGGAGTAGTCGTTCGCCGAGCCGACGTAGACCCCCTCGGCCCGCGGTGCAGCGAAGAGCGGGGCCAGGAGCGAGCGGTGCGCGGCGTCGTCGCCGCGTGCGGTGCGGGGCATGGGCCGACGGTCCCGCCGCGGCCCCGGGAGGTCAACGGGCGCCGTCGGATCGTGTGGTTCTCCCGCAGCGCCCTACGGGGAATCCCTCACCCGGGCGCGGTCGTGCGCGCGGCACGGCGCGCCTTGCGGGCGGCTGCGGCACGCTGCTCGGCGGTGTCGAGCCGCGCGTCGGCGCTCTCGAGCGCCTCGCGGGCGCTCGCCTCCGCCTCCCGGGTCTCGGACAGGCGCGCGCGCAGCTCCTCGCGCGCGTCGGCGAGCCGCGCCAGCTCGTCCTCGACGTGCCCCAGCTCTTCCTCCACCTGCCCGACGGCGTCGCTCGCCGCCCGCACGCGCGTCTCCGCCTCGTCGCGCTCGGCCTCCAGGCGGTCGACCTCGGCCGCGGACTCCTCGACCTCGCGCTCGGCCGCCGCGACGGCGTCCTCGGGCGGCTCTCCGCCGTCGGGGGAGGAGCCGGAGCGCGCGGTGCGAGCACGGCCGGTGCCGCTCCCGGCGCCCGCCCCGCCTGCCGCGGTCCGGGAGCCGCGCGCGCCGGCCGCACCGGTGCGCTCCCGCAGCTCGACGACGTCGGCGGGCTCGCCGCCCTCGTCGACGATCCCGAACCCGACGTGCTGCAGGGCCTGCGCGAGCCGCCCCGCACGGACGAGCGCGCCCGCGTCCGGGTCCATGACCGCGGCGGTGAGCGTCTCCGCGAGCCGGTCGAGCGCCGTCGCGGAGACCGCCCGGCCCGCGACCTCGCCCGCGTCGCGCAGCTCGCCCACGACGCGCTCCACGCGCTCGCGCCGCAGCCGGTCGAGCGTGCGGATGCGCGTACGGTCGCGGTCCGTCGTCGCGTCGCGGAGCTCGTCCCCGAGGCTGACGAGGGCGGCGACGTCGTCGGGACGCTCGCGCGCGACCTGGTTGACGACCCACGCCGCCACGGTCGGCTTCGCGAGCCGCGCCACGCGCTCCGCACCCACGGCGTCCCCCGACGCCTTGATCTCCTTCGCCGCCGCGGTGCGGGCGACGACGAACTGCTCGAGCGGCAGCGCGAAGAGCCCGTCGACGAGCGCGTCGGCGTCGGGTGCCGTGCCGAGCATGCCGCGCTTGCCCATGCTGCCCAGCGTCGCACCTGTGCACTGCTCGTGCTCGGTCTCCGTGTGCGAGCGTGCTCGACTTTCACCCTGCGTTCGCCGTGCTCCGCAGCGAGTTCCGGCCCAGAGTGGAGGACGAGTCGAAAGGGGCAGGTCGATGAGGAAGACGATCGTCGCGGTGGTGGGCCTGGTGTCGTTCGCTCTCGCCGGGTGCAGTGGCAGCCCCGCCGACCCGGTCACCGTGACCGTGACCGAGGAGGCTGAGCCGCAGGAGGACGCACCGGCGCCCGACGACACCGAGCCCGAGCAGTCCGGCGAGCCGGAGACGGCATCGAGCGCGGACCAGGAGGTCGAGCAGACCTTCGAGATGCCTTCTGTCGTCGGGCAGAACCTCCAGGACGCGCAGGACCTGCTCCAGACCCTTGACTCCTACGTCATGGACCAGGTCGACGCGACAGGGCTCGAACGCTTCGCGGTCAACGACTCCAACTGGACCGTCTGTGCGCAGGACCCGGCACCTGGAGCGGTCGTACCGATCTCCACCGTGGTCACACTCTCCGCAGTCAAGCTGGACGAGGCCTGTCCCTGAGCAGCCCTGCGCGCCCGTGAGCGGACATCACGCAGCCTGTGCGGAACGGGCGGCGAGCAGCGCCGCGAGGGCCGCCTCGGTGACGACGGGGATGCCGTACCGGCGGGCCGTGCGGGCCTTCGTCGAGAGCGAGTCCGGGTCGGCGGCGACGACGAGCCGGCTCCGGCGCGTCACGTAGGGCCAGGGAGAGAGGCCCGCGGCCCGCACGTCGCGCTCCCAGGCCTCGCGCGTACGCGACATCGACCCGGTGAGCACGACCTCGTCGCCGTCGGCCAGCACGAACGCCGGGCGCGGGGCGACGGCGAGCTCCGCGGCGAGCCGCGCCCCGAGCGCCGCCTCGACGGCTCCCGCGACGTCGTCCGCGTCGAGGCCGAGCTGGCCCGCGACCTCGTGCAGCGCGGGGTCGTCGCGGACGGAGCCGCCGTCGTCGCGGTCGCCCGCGGCGGTCGCGCCGTCGAGGGCGTCGAGCTCCGCCCGGGCGAGGGCGGTCAGGTAGTCGCGGTGCACGCCCTCGACCGCGGCCCGGTCCAGCCCGGCCCGCCGCGCCTCGGCGAGGAGCGCCGCACGCTCCGAGTGCGACACGTAGCGGTCGAGGAGCGCGGCGTCGAGCAGGCGCAGGTAGGTCTCGGTGTCGACGTCCGGGCGCTCGGCCCGGGGGTGCGCGTCGCCCGCGCGGGTGCCCGGCGCCTCGTCGAGCCCGGCGAGCCAGTGCCCGCGAGCGCGGCTCGCGCCGCGCAGGACCGGCTCCACGCCGGGGAGCGCGGCGGGCAGCGACCACCGCACCCCGTCGGCCGCGGCGCGGGCCACGTCCCAGCACTCGTCGTCGGCCGCGACGTCGAGGTAGTACCCGAGCAGCCCGGCGGTCGCGCGCGCGTCGCCGAGGGCGGAGTGGACGCCGTCGTGCACGACCCCCACCGCCGCGCAGCACGCGGCCAGTGCGCGCGAGCCCGTGAGGTACCGGCCCGCGAGCTGCTGGGTGCACAGGCACGCGACGGGGTCGATCGCGGCCGCGATGCCCGCGCGCCCGATCTCCGCGCGCAGGAACCGCGTGTCGAACGCCGCGTTGTGCGCCACGAGGACGCGGCCGGAGAGCAGGCGCAGGAGGGCGGGGGCCACGCGGTCGAACGTCGGGGCGAGCGCGACGTCTGCCGCCGCGATGCCGTGCACGTGCTGGGGCCCCAGGTCGCGCTCGGGGTTGACCAGCGTGGACCACTCGTCCTCGACCCGGCCCGCGGCGTCGACCAGCACCACCGCGACCTCGGCGACCCGGTCGCCGAGGCGAGGGGAGAACCCCGTGGTCTCGAGGTCGACGACGGCGAATCCGGGCACGGGCACAGTCTGCCCGACGCCGCCCACGCCTCGTCACCACCGTCGTCACCGTGTCTGCGGCCGCGACCACCCGCGGGCGCGCAGGGGTTTCGCGCCGGGCCCCGTGGGCCTACGCTCGCGAGCACACGAGCCTTCGCAGCGTCGCGCGTCTCGTGTGCGACTCGGCCGGACCCCGACACGACCGGGGTCGGCCGGCGGGGGCCACTGTCGAGGAGGATGCGTGAGACCACGAACGATCGTCCCGTCTGCCGCCGCCGCGAGCCTCGTGCTCGCGGCACTGACCGCAGCGCCCGTCGGCGCTGCCCCCGCAGGCGGACTGCGTGCCGCCGACGGACCGCCCCCGCTCGAGGACCTCGTCACCGGCGACGCGGTCATGCAGCGGCTCCAGGACTTCCAGGACATCGCGGACGCCAACGGCGGCAACCGCGCGATGGAGACGCCCGGCTACGAGGCGAGCGCCGTCTACGTCGAGGACGCCCTGCGGGCCGCGGGCTACGAGCCCGAGCGCCAGTACTTCACGTTCGAGGACCTGGTCACCGACGACCTGTCCCTCACCGCGGCCGGCGTCGAGGTGACGTCGGACGTGTACCCCGCCGAGTTCGCCCCCGACACCCCGGACGACGGCGTCACGGGCCCGATCGTCCAGCCCGCCGACGCGCTGGTCCAGGGCTGCACCGCCGACACCTGGGACGGGGTCGCGGTGGAGGGCGCCGTCGCGCTGGTCAGCCGCGGGTCGTGCCCGTTCGCGGACAAGGCGCGGTTCGCCGCGGAGGCCGGCGCCGCCGCCGTGATCCTCTACAACAACACCGACGGCGCGCTGAACCCGACCCTCGGCGAGGCGAGCGACGTCTGGGTCCCGACCGTGGGCATCACGCAGGCGGCCGGGCAGCAGATCCTCGCGGCGATCACGGGTGGCGCCGAAGCGGTCGCGACCTACGACCTGCAGACGCACGTCGAGGAGTTCGAGACGTTCAACGTGCTCGCCCAGACGCCGGGCGGTCGCGACCACAACGTCGTCATGGTGGGCGCGCACCTCGACGGCGTCGAGGACGGGCCGGGCATCAACGACAACGGGTCCGGGTCGGCCGCGATCCTCGAGGTCGCGGTCCAGCTCGCCGCCGCGACCGACGGCGGCCAGGACGTCGAGAACGCCGTGCGGTTCGCGTGGTGGGGCGCGGAGGAGGTCGGGCTGCGCGGCTCGACGCACTACGTGAGCGACCTCGTCGAGAACGACCCCGCGGCGCTCGACGACATCGCGACCTACCTCAACTTCGACATGGTCGGCTCGCCGAACTACATCATCGGCGTGTACGACGCGAACGAGTCGACGTACCCCGCGCCCGTCGAGGTGCCGCCGGGCTCGGCCGAGACCGAGGCGGTGTTCACCGACTACTTCGACGGCATCGACCAGGCGTGGGTCGACACCGAGTTCTCGGGCCGCTCCGACTACCAGGCGTTCATCGAGAACGGGATCCCGGCGTCGGGCCTGTTCACCGGCGCGGACGGCTCGAAGACGGCCGAGGAGGTCGCGATGTTCGGCGGCACCGAGGGCATCTTCTACGACCCGAACTACCACTCGCCGGCAGACACGATCGACAACGTCGACGCGACCGCGCTCGACATCATGTCGCGCGCGATCGGTCACGCCGTCGCGTCGCTGTCCGAGGACACGTTCGCGATCAACGGCGTGGGCAACCCCCGCGTCGACGCGATCGAGGCGGAGGCGCGGTGCCTGAACGGCACCGCGTACGTCGCCGTCCGCGCGACCAACGGCGAGGACCAGCCCGTGTCGCTGCGCCTCGTGACGCCGTTCGGGCAGCGGGCGTTCGGCCAGGTCGCCCCCGACGCGAACGCGTACCAGTCGTTCTCCACCCGCTCGGCGTCGGTCGAGGCCGGCACCGTGAGCGTCGTCGCGCGCCTCGCGGGCGGCGGGGAGAACCACTCGCAGACGTACGACGTCGCGTACGACGCGATCGCCTGCGGCTGACGCAGCGCGGGTCGTACGACGGGCGGGGCCGTCCTCCACGAGGAGGGCGGCCCCGTCCGGTCTACGCTGGCCCGCGGTGCGCCGTCGGGCGGCGCGACGGACAGGGGGGTCACGTGGCGAAGGAACCGTTCCTCACGACGACGGAGGACGTGCCGGGGGAGGGCCCCGACCTGCCCGGCACGACGTCGGGGGACGAGCGCAGCACCCTCGCGCGGCTGCTCGGTGAGAAGCGCCTCCTGCGCGTCCCGGCGGTGCCGCGCCCCACGCTCCCGCGGCCCTCGTTCTCGCTGCCCGGCCCGCTCGGCCGACGCGCGCGGGGCGGCGCCGGGCAGGCGACCGAGCAGCCCGGCCCACGGACCGACGAGCACCCGGTCGACCCACCCGAGGACCGCCCGGCGACCGCCGCGCCCGGCGCCGTCGACCCGGGAACCGGCTGTGGCCCCGGACCGGGCCTCGACGCCGCGCTGGAGGACGCGCTCGTCGAGGCGCTCGCGGACGACGGTGCGGAGACGGACGACGGAGAGGCCGGCGGAGAGGCCGGCGGCGGGGCGGCCGACGGCGCCGCGGCCGACGGCGCGTTCGACGAGGTCGTCGCGGAGTGGGTGCGGCGCGCGATCGCCGCCTACCCCCGGCCGTCGTACCCGCTCGAGCGGGAGTGGGACGTGTCGGTCCAGGGGGTGGTGCGGCTCGTCCCGTACGTGCCGCGGTTCGCGACGGCGCCGCTCGCGCTGCTCGACCGGTTCGGCGCCGTGACGATCGGTCCGGAGCGGGTGGGCCTCGACGGCAAGGACGTGGACTGGGAGCGCGTGGTCGAGATCCGCACGGCGCCCGCGTGGACGTGCCTGTCGGCCGAGGCGCTGGAGGTGAACCTCGCGCAGTACGTCGTGGCGCTGCCCCCGCTGCCCGGCCGGGCGTGGGTCCTGCGGAAGATCAGCGAGCTCCTGCTCTCGCTCTACCTCGCCGTGCTCCCGCCGGACGCGGACGGCGACGACGTCGTCGCCGACGCCCAGGCCCTCCTCGGGACGGCCGGCGCCGAGGGCAGCGTCCCGGACCTGCCTGGCGACGATGCGGACGCGGCGCGCGGGGACGTCGCCGGCACGGTCGCGGACGCGCCGTCGGACCCGATGTTCGACCGGGTGGTCACGCAGGTGGTCTACCGGCGGCGGTTCGGGACCGGCGAGGCGCAGTCGAGCACGACGGGCGTCCTGCTCCAGCTCGCGCTGCGCGGCGCGACGGACACGATCGTCCGCACGGCCGCGGAGCACGGCGTCGAGGTCGTGCACGTGCGTGCCGAGGACACGAGCGTCGGTGCGGTCGTGGCGCGCGCAGCGACGTGGCGCCGCACTGCGCTCGACCTGCGCGAGCGGGTGGACCGCCGCCTCGGGCGCTGAGGGCTACCGGTCGAGCGCCTCGAGGATCGGCGTGTCGCCCGCGGTGAACCGGACGAAGCGGCCGACCGTCGCCGGGGTGCGCACGGCCTGCGCGACGACCATCGCGACGTCCGCGCGCGAGACCTGCGAAGCAGCGCCGTCGGGGACGTCGTCGGCGCCGTCGAGCCCGTCGGGGCCGTCGCCGACGACGCGGATCGCGCCGGTCGGGCCGTCGTCGGTCAGCGTGCCGGGCCCGAGGATGGTCCAGTCGAGGTCCGTGCCGCGCAGATGGTCGTCGGCGGCGAGCTTGGCGTCCGCGTAGGCGAAGAAGCTCGAGTCGGGGTCGACGCCGTGGTCGGGCACGGAGCCGATCCACGACACCATCAGGTAGCGGCTCACGTCGGCGGCGGAGGCGGCGTCCATCGAGCGGCCCGCGGCGTCGCGGTCGACGGCGTAGGTGCGCTCCGGGTTCCCGCCGCCCGCCCCCGCCGACCACACGACGGCGTCGAACCCGCCGAGCGCCCTGGCGAGCTCGTCGACGGACGCGCTCTCGACGTCGAGCAGGAGCGGCTCGCCACCCAGGCGGCGGACGAGCGGGAGCTGCTCCTCGGCGCGCACGATCCCGGTCACCGCGGCGCCGTGGTCGACGAGGATGGGGACGAGCAGCCGGCCCACCTTGCCGTGGGCACCGACGAGGGCGATCTTCATGCGGCGGACTCCTGTCTGCTGGCGTCGAGATCGACCCGAGCGGTCGAGATCGACCCTCTGAGGGCCGATCTCGAGACGGTCAGGTCGATCTCGCGGTGTGGTTCCACGGTGCTCCCGCACCGGTTACGCCGCCACCCGAGGGACAGGTCAGGGGCACTGGCGAGCGTTCGGGGCCGCGCCCAGGACGACCGTCTCCGACGCCCGGACGAGGTCGCCGCCCGTCGGGTCCTGCTCGCAGACCGTCCAGCCGTTCGACGCGCCCGGCAGGGAGCCCGCGCGCGGGTCGCGTGCGTCGACGACCACCACCGTCGCCGCGCCGCGCTGCTCCAGGTCGGCGCGCGCCTGCTTGAGCCTCGTCTCCACGAGGTTCGGCATCGGGAACGCGGGCTCGATCTCGACCGAGAGCTCGACGCCGTCGGACCCGCCCGGCGGGACCGGGGTGCCCGGCCCGGTCGTCGGACCGTCTGTCGGGCCGTCGGTGGGGTCGTCGGTGGGGTCGGGCGTCGGGCCGTCGGTCGGCTCCTCGGTCGGCACCGTGGTCGGCTCTGCGGTGGGTGACGGCGTCGGGGCCCCGGGACCACCCGGCACGCCCTCGACGCGGCAGCCCGCCAGCGCCGCCACCGCCACGGCCGCGAGCACGACGACGCGCGTCCGCCGCGGTACCGCCGTCGTGCGCGCACGCCCGACGCGGTGCGCCCCGTGCTCCTGGGAGATGTCCTTCAGCCGGCCCGTCGTCGTCGACGGTGCCGTCGTTCGTCCTGCCACCACACGTGCCCCCGTTGCCCCTGCGAACTTCTCTGCGTCTTCGAGGGTACGTGACGGTCGCGGCCCGTGCGGCCGGGGGAGGTGCCGCGGGCGGGTGATCCTCGCGCGGTCAGCCGCGGCGCGGGCCCGTCCGCTTGGGCGGCCGGACGGTCGGGACGTCGCCGACGATGGGGATCGGGCGGCGGTGGAACGGGAACCCGTAGCGCGTGACCAGGCCGGCGAGCGTCGTCAGCCGGTTGCGCGGCCCGATGAGCCCCATGATGTGGACGAACAGCCAGGCGAGCCACGCGACGCCCCGCGTGAGCCGCAGCCGTCCGACGACCTCCGCGATCGCCGCGCGCCGGCCGATGACCGCCATGGTGCCCTTGTCGAAGTAGCGCAGGGACGTCGTCGGGCGGCCGGCGAGCAGCGCCTCGATGTTGCGCGCGACCTGCGCGCCCGACTGGATCGCGGGCTGCGCGAGCTGCGGCAGCCCCGCCGGGGAGACCGCGATGTCACCGGCCGCGAAGACCCCGGGCAGGCCCTCCACCTGCAGGTCGTCGCCGACGACGACGCGCCCGCCCTCGCCGCGCGGCAGCCCCCAGTCGTCGACCTCCTCGTGCGGGTGGACGCCCGCCGACCAGACCGTGAGGTCGGACCGGATGCGCGTGCCGTCCGTCAGCACGACGGCGTCCGGCAGCACCTCGGCGACCCCGGCCCCCAGGTGCAGGCCGACGCCGCGACGCCGCAGCTCCTCGGCCGCGTACCGGCGCAGCCTCGGGTGGAACGACTTGAGCACCTCGCCGCCGCGCTGGACGATCTTCACCTCGAACGCGTCGCCGTGGATCTCGGGGTACGCGGGGCGCAGCCCGGCGGTCCGCAGCTCGGCGAGCGCCCCCGCGACCTCGACGCCCGTCGCGCCGCCGCCCACGACCACGACACGCAGCCCGTCGTCCGTCGCCGGGCTCGCCGCGGCCTTCTCGAGCCGGATGAAGAGCGTGTCGCGGATCTTCATCGCCTGCGACCGCGAGTACATGGGGAACGAGTTCTCCTTGGCGCCCGGGGTGCCGAAGAAGTTCGCCGTGACACCGTTCGCGACGACGAGGTAGTCGTAGTCGACCCACTCGTCGTTGAGGAGCCGGATGCGGCGCGCCTCGTGGTCGATCCCGACGAGGTGCTCGTGCACGACCCGGACGTTCTTCTGCTTGAGCCGCAGCCCGCGCAGGAAGTACGTGACGTCGCCCGGGTTCAGGCCGCCCGTCGCGACCTGGTAGAGCAGCGGCTGGAACGTGTTGTAGACGCGGCGGTCCACGAGCGTCACGCGCACGGGCGCCTTCGCGAGCCCCTTGACGACGGCGAGGCCGGCGAACCCGGCGCCGACCACCACGACGTGCGGCAGGGGGTCGGGGGCTGCCGCACCAGGCGCAGCGGTGACGGGCTCGGGCACGGGGCCTCCTCGGGGCGACGGGGTGGGAGAGCGCCGGTGCCCGCCCGCCTGCGTCGCGGACGTCGCCGACGACGTCTGCCAGGTTACGGCGAACCCCGCCCTCGCGCCGAACAGGCGGCCACGACGCGCGCCGGGGCGAGGCGTGCGTCGTGGCCGCCGGCCCCGCGGCCCCCCGCCGGCGGGGGGGTGGTCAGTGGACGCCCGGCGGGCGCCCGGCGGAGGGGGCGCACACCGCGGGGTGGGTCCGCGCCGCCCCGCCCGGCCCCGGGGGGGGGGTGGCCGCCGACGCGTTCGGCGTGTTTCGGCCCACCCCCCCCCGCGCCCCCACCGGGCGCCCCCGCGGGGGGCGGGGGGGGGGGGGGGGGGGGGCCCGCCTGCCCGGCGGCCCCCGTCCGGAGGAGGAGTGCTCAGTTCACGCCGGCCGGCAGCCAGGAGTCGGGGCCGAACACCTCGTAGTGGATCCGCTCCGCCGCGACGTCCCGCGCGACGAGCTCGTCGCGCACGGCCAGCATGAACGGCAGCGGTCCGCACAGGTACGCCTCGGTCGCGGGGTCGATGTCCAGCTCGGACAGGTCGACGCGGCCGGTGCGGACGTGCTCCGGCGTCGCGCCCGTGCCGGGCGTCTCGTACCAGGTGTGCAGGACGGCGTCCGGCAGGCTGCCCACGAGGGCGCCCAGCTCCGTGCGGTGCGCGTGGCGCGACGGCGAGCGGTCCGCGTGCACGACGGCGACGTGCCGCGGGGTCGCGTCGTCCGCCGTCGCGAGGTGGTCGAGCATCCCGAGCATCGGCGTGACGCCGATCCCTGCGCTCACGAGCAGCAGCGGGTGGTCGGCGTCCTCGAGCGCGAGGTCGCCGAACGGGAGCGAGACGCGCAGCGTGTCGCCCTCGAACACGTTCTCGTAGAGGTGGTTCGACACCTCGCCCGCCGGGTAACCGGGCTCGGCGGGGCTCTCGGCGATCCGACGCACGCCGACGCGCCACGTGCTGCGCCCCGGCCCCGAGGAGAGGCTGTACTGCCGGATCTGGTGCGCGCCGTCGGGCAGCGTGACCTGGACCGAGACGTACTGGCCCGGGGAGAACGCCGGCAGGGGAGCGCCGCTCGGGTCGGCAAGCACGAACGACACCGTGTCCGTGGCCTCCAGGCGGCGCTCGGCGACGACGAGGTCGCGCCACACGTCGCCGTCGTCGACGCCCGCACCGGTGTACAGGGCCTTCTCCGCCGTGACGAGCGTGTGCGCCATGTGCCAGTAGACCTCGTCCCACGCCGCCGCGACCTCGGGCGTCACGGCGTCGCCGAGCACCTCGACGATCGCCGCGAAGAGGTGCTCGTGGACGATCGGGTACTGCTCGGCGACGATCCCCAGCGACGCGTGCTTGTGCGCGATGCGCGCGACCAGCGCCGCGGGCGGCGGGCCGGCGGGGTCGACCAGCATCGTCGCGTACGCGGCGATCGCCCCCGCGAGCGCCTTCTGCTGCTCCCCCTGCGCCTGGTTTCCGCGGTTGAACAGGTCGCGCAGCAGCTCCGGCCGCGCGGCGAACATACGGCGGTAGAACACCGGGGTGATGTCGCCGATCGCGGCCCCGATGACGGGGAGGGTGGCACGGACGACCTCGGTGGACTTCTCGGACAGCATCGGCTGCTCCCATCCTGACGGTGATGGTGGGTGGTGCCCGGCCGTGCGGTCGGGCCGACGGGCGCCCGTGGTCACCGGGTGCCCAGCGCGAGGAGCACGGGGCCGGTCGGCGTCCGTGCCAGGTCCTCGACCGTGAAGCGGTCGAGGACGGTGAAGAACGCCTCCTGGGCCTCGCGCAGCGCGCCGCGGAGCCGGCAGGCCTGGCGCAGCGGGCACGGCGTCGGGCCCTCGCACTGCGCGACCTCGCCGGGTCCCTCGAGCTCGCGCGCGATCCAGCCGACCGACGCGGACCGTCCCGTGGCGCTCAGCCGGACCCCGCCTCCGCGACCCCGTCGCGCCGCGACGACCCCGAGCTCCGCGAGGCGCGTGACGACCTTCGTCGTGTGGTTGTACGACACGGCGAGCTGTGCGGAGACGTCCTGCGTGCTCATCGTCTCCTCGGCGTCGAGGACGGCGAGGCGCATGACGGTCCGCAGCCCGAGGTCCGTGAACTGGGTCAGCTGCACGCTTCGAACCTAGGCGAAGTCGCATCTGGCGCGCGACTTTATCTGACGTGACGTCGGTCATGCTCACCTGCGGAGAGAGACCCCGCTCTACCTCGCGCTACCAGGGGTCTACCCTCGGCCGACCGAGGGTCTACCTCGGGGGCTGGGTGGGGCCCTCCGACCGTGGGCCCGACCCTGCGGGTCCGAGGTCCGGGCGCGCCGCGGACCGGGCCGCGCGGTCAGGCGTGGTGGTGCTCGACGTCGTCGCGGTGCAGGAGGTCCTCGCGGACGACGCGGCGCAGGACCTTGCCGATCTGGGAGCGCGGGAGCTCCGGCACGACGGCGAGCGTGCGGGGCAGGGCGTAGCGGGCCAGGCGCCGCTCGCCCCACTCGCGCACGGCGGCGAGGTCGACGCGCGGGGGCGAGCCGGCGTCGTCCGCGTCGTCGAGGACGACGACGGCCGCGACGTGCTCGTCGGACCCGCTGCCGGGGACGCCCACGACGGCGACGTCCCGCACGCCGGGCATCCCGCGCAGGTGGTCCTCGACCTGGGAGGGGTACACCTTGAACCCGCCGGTGACGATCATCTCCTTGATGCGGTCGACGAGCGTGACGAGCCCGGCGTCGGGGCCGTCGAGCGCGACCCGGACGACGTCGCCGGTGCGCAGCCAGCCGCCGTCGAGGAGCTGGTGCGCGGTCTCCTCGGGGCGGTTCCAGTAGCCGCGGAACACCTGCGGGCCGCGCACGAGCAGCTCGCCGCGCACGGTGCGCGGCGCGGCCGGGTCGTCGGTGGGCTCGGGGTCGGCGTCGCGCAGGTTCCCGGCGTCGAGAGCGTCGGCGTCGACGACGCGGATCTCCGTGCTGGGGAAGGGCAGGCCGAGGGTCCCGGGCCGACGGTCGTCGGAGCAGGGGTTGCCGAGCGAGATCGGGGACGTCTCGGTCATGCCGTAGCCCTCGATGAGCAGACCGCCCGTTGCGTCCTCCCAGCGGCGTGCGGTCTCGGCGGTGATGGGCATCGCGCCCGCGAACGCGAGGCGGATCGAGGTGAGGTCGGAGCCCGGCCCGGGCGCGTCCGCGGCGGCGGTGACGATGCGGTCGAACATGGGCGCGACGCCGGGCAGGAACGTCGCGGGCCGCCGCGCCTGCGCGGCGACGAACGCCTGGGGGTCGAACTTGGGGAACGCGACGAGCGTCGCGCCGATGCGCGCGGGCAGGGTGAGGCAGAACGTCAGCCCGAACGCGTGGAAGAAGGGCAGCACGCCGTAGACGGTCTCGGCACCTTCCTCGAACGTGGCCCACGCCTGGCCCTGCACGACGTTCGCGACGAGGTTGCGGTGCGTGAGCACCGCGCCCTTGGGCGTGCCCGTGGTGCCGCCCGTGTACTGGAGGAGCGCGACGTCGTCGGCGCCCGGGTGGGGGAGCGACGGCGGGAGCGCCCGCGCGCGGCGGACGAGGTCGTGCCAGTCGGGGACGCCCGCGGGGACGGGGCCGCGCAGCGCGTCGCGCTGGGCGCGCGCCCGCGCGACGGGCAGGCGCAGCGCGAGGCGGCTGCCGCGCGGGAGGTCGCGCGCGATGTCGAGCCCGACGACGGTGCGCAGGCCGGGCGCGTGCGAGCGGGCCTCGAGCACGGCCGGGACGGTCTTGGTCCACACGACGGCGACGCTCGCCCCGGAGTCGGCGAGCTGGTGGGCGAGCTCGTCGGCGGTGTACGTGGGGTTGTGCTCGACGACGACGGCGCCGAGGCGCTGGACGGCGTAGAACGCGACGACGTGCGACGTGCCGTTGGGGAGCACGAGCGCGACGCGGTCGCCACGGCGCACGCCGAGGTCGTGCAGGGCGCTCGCGGCGCGCTCGACCTGCGCGACGAGCCGGGCGTACGTGGTGGTCGCGCCGAAGAAGTCGACCGCGACGCGGTCCGGCCAGCGCTCGGCCGCGCGGTAGAGGGCGGCCGTGACCGGCTCGTCGGGCACCGCGACGTCCGTCGGGACGCCGGGAGCGTAGCGGGCGGTCCACGGCCTCGTCGCCAGAGTGTTCACTACGCCACCGTAACCTACGGTTGCGTAGGTTGTGTGCGGCGTCGGTGTGGTCATCGGTCCTTTGCGTAGGCGAACAGGTCCTTCTCGCGCGTCGTGGCCAGGGCGACGGCGACGCCTGCCACGCCACCCGCCAGCACGGACAGGGCCACGCGCGCACCGAGGACCGCGCCGACCAGCAGGTCGCCGTCCCGGCCGAACCAGGCGAGGGAGAGCGCCATCCCGACCGCTACCGCCGGAGCGGTCCACAGGACCGCCTCGAGCGACACGATCGTCCACAGGTCACGCCGTCGCATCCCGTCGTGGAGGGCCGTGGCGAGCTCCACCCGGCGAGCCCGTACGGCGACGAAGGCCACGACGGCAGCGATCAGCCCGACGAGGAGCCCTCCGAACCGGGTGACGCGATCGTGGAACAGCCCCGCGCCGTCGAGCCCGGAACCCAGCGTGGAGTTGAGCTGCTGCACCTGGGGGACGTCGTCGGCGTCGCCGCCCGGCCGGAGCACGGTGAAGAGGAGGGGGTTCAGCTCCGTGGTCATCGGCCACGCCTCGACCCAGCACTCGTCGAAGGGTGCGCGGTACCCGGTGACGCTCACCGCGAGATAGCCGTACCCGTCCCTCCGGCCGTCGCGAGGGTAGGCGTAGGTGCCCGCGAGGCGAGTCGTCCCGGTCGTCGCGGAGAGTCGGTCGCCGAGCTCGAGGCCGAGCGTCGCGACGGCGTCGTCGGTCAGGATCAGGCCCGGCCCACCGTCGGTCGTGGCGCCGACGACGGCCGGGAACCCTGGACTCGCGTCCGCGGCGGGCATGGGGGCACCGGGAAGGGCGACGGCGGCGACGGACTCGTCCGGTCGGACGGTGAGCGCACCCGCGGTGTGTACCCCGGGCAGATCGCGCAACGACTCGCACCGCGCGCCGTCGACCCGGCCCGGTGCTGAGATCGTGAGGACCGACCCACCCGCCGCCCGGAAGTCCGCAGCCTGCTGTTCGAGCGTCGCTGCGGTCGAGATCTCGGCGACCGTCGCGGTCACCACCAGGCCGATCAGCACCAGCGCCAGCGTGACGCAGCGTGCGGTGCCTGTGGAAGCGTTGCGCCACGCCTCGCGCAGGATCGAGCGCAGCCTCATGCGGCGGGGTCCAGCGTCAGGTCGACGTGGTCCGAGCAGGAGTCGCGGGTCGCGGCGTCGTGGGTCGCGACGACGATGATCGTCGCGGGCGAGCGCAGCGCACCGAGGGACGCGTTGACGGTGCGGGCGGTCGGCAGGTCGAGCTGCGCGGTCGGCTCGTCCACGAGCAGGAGCCCCGGTTCGGACGCGATGGCCCGCGCCAGCATCAGGCGCTGCGCCTCCCCGCCCGAGAGGCGGCGGAACTGCTGCTGCGCGATGCCGTCGAGCCCGAACCTGCTCAGGAGGTCGGTGGCTCGTCGCTCCGCCTCCCGGGGGTGCAGCCCTCGGACGAGCAGCGGGAGCGCGACGTGGTCGAGCGCCGAGCGTCGCGGCGTCCCGTGCGGGTTCTGGAACACCCACCCGGTCCGCCCGATGCCGTCCCGCGCGACGGTGCCCTCGCGGGGCTCCTCCCACCCGGCGAGCAGGCCGAGCAGGGTGCTCTTGCCCGACCCCGACGGACCCGTGAGCGCGTAGGTGCGACCTGGCCGCAGATCGAGGTCGAGCCCGCGGAAGAGCCAGGGGCGCCCGGGGAAGTGGTGCCCGAGGCCGCTCGCCGTCACGCGCACGCGGAGTCCGGTCGGGGCGACGTGTCGACGGCGGTCGGCGGGGTGCCGTCGAACAGGACGAACGTCTGCCCGAGCTCGGACCCGACGACCCGCAGCCTGTGGGGCACGGCGTCCGTGGTCACGCAGGTCGTCCCGTCAGGTGCCGTGATCACGGCGGACGGTGGGACGACCGACACGTCGACCGGTTCTGCCAACCGCAGCTGACCGACCGGCGCCTCGTCGCCTGTGCCTGCCTGCTGGAGCGAGGGCGCAGCGTCGAGCTGTGCGAGCAGTGCTGGGTCGGTGATCGGGTTCTGCGGCTCGACCGCGACGTCGATCCCGTCCACCCGGAGCGTGCGCGCCCCGGCGACGAGGTCGGACGGCGCGCCGTCGCGCAGCGCGACGCCTGCCAGCGTGCCGGGCGTCACGACGAGCTCCGCTCCGGCCTCGAGCTGGCTCCCTGTCGTGACCGAGCACTCCGCGACGGTGACCGAAGGTCCGGGGATCCAGAGGAGACGAGATCGCGGGACGGAGGTGAGGGCCGAGGGGTCGCCGAGGTCGTCGAAGAGTGCGTTGACTGCCCGCAGGGTCTTCGTGCCGAGCGTTCCAGTGGCCTCGACCGGGTGCCCCAGACGCGTCAGCTCCTCCTGCAGCGCCCGCACGTCGTTGCCCTCGGTGCCGACCGGAAGGTCCCGCCACAGCGGGAGCGTCGTCGCGAGCGCGACGACCGGTGCGTCGTCGAGCCAGAGCGGCGCGGTCCCGGACTCGATGGTCGAGCCGGGACGGCAGTCGAAGCGTGTGACCAGACCGCTACCGGGTGATGCCAGCCCCGACTCCTCGCCACGGGCGACGGCGAGCCGGACGGAGCGGACGTCGTCGAACGTCGCGGACCGGACCTCGAAGGTGGTGATGGGAGCGGGCGGTCGAAGGGCTGCGGGAACGGCCGGGGACGTCCACGCGGCACCGAGGACGACCCCCACGGCGACGAGCGTCAGTGCGCCGATCACCCACAGGCCCACCGTGGCCGGGCTGCGACCCTCACTCACCGGCCAGGCCGAGCGGGTCGCTCGAGCACGACGTCAGCGCCTCGCGGAGCTCGGTCGACAGGGCGGCGAGGTCGGAGAACCGCCCCTCCATGTCGGTGAGGTAGTCGTCTGCCGCGTAGCCCGCCGGTACGACCTCGCGACGGACCAGGCACTCCGCCATGATCGTCGGGACGTCGAGGTTGTCCGGGTTGGACGCCATGATGTCGTGCAGCGCCCCGACCGTGTCGGCGCCCGACTCACGCTCGCAGGTCTTCACGACCTCGTACGGGTCGCTCCCGTCCGGCAGGGGCGAGGCCTCGTACGACCCGTCGGGCTCGAAGCCGGAGAACGTCACGCCCTCCGCCTCGAGGCACGTGCGGAACTTCTCTTCCATCTCCGCGTACTCCGCGTCCGTGATCTCCTCGTCGGCGAGCGCCTGACGAGCGAAGTCGGACCCGGCGTCGGAGTAGAAGGCCGTGAACTCGGCGGCGTAGGGGCCGTCGAACGCGGGAACGTCGACGGCCGTCCCGTCGTCGACGCTCGACCCGACGGAACCCGGGGTGCCGCACGCGGCAAGGAGCGGGACGAGGGCGGCGAGAGCCGCCGCGGCGACGCGTCGCCGCGTCGACCTGCGAAGAGACATGATGCTCCGATCACTGCGGTCGTCGGGACGGGCGGGCCCGCGTGCTGCCGAGCGACGGCGTCCGGACGCTCGGCAGCACGTGAGTCGGACTACTTGACGTCGTAGTACGCCGCGACACCAGCGACGAGCGTGGCAGTGATGACCGCCTTCATGACCTTTCTCATCACATCCCCCAAGGTGCTGATCGGTCGAGGGAAGTCTCGCCTCAAATGTCGGGAGTATCACGTGTGTCCACTATTCAAGACGCGGAAGCGCCGAGCGAGTACTCCTCGCCGGGGAGCCGGACGGTCACGACGAGGCCGCCCTCGGGTCGCGCGGCGAGCGCGACGGAGCCGCCGTGGGCGTCCACCACGGCGCGGACGATCGACAGCCCGAGCCCGCTCCCGGCGCCGTCGCCGGTGCGCTCGCCGCCCAGCCGCCGGAAGGGCTCGAACAGGCCCGGGAGGTCGTCGGGCGCGACGGGCGGACCGGGGTTGGCGACCTCGAGCACGGCGTCGCCCGCGGCGTCCGACCGCGTGGTGACCCGCACCCAGCCGTCGTGGCGGAGGTTGTAGCGCTCGGCGTTCTCGACGAGGTTGCGCACGAGCTGCTCGAGGAGCAGCGGGTCGCCGGACGTCGGTGCCTCGTCGCACGACGCCTCGATCCGGACGCGGGGGTCCGGGGCCGGTGCGCCGGGCGGCGGGTCCAGCACGTGCTCGACGACGTCCGCGAGGTCGACGAACCGGCGGTCGGCGAGCCCGCGCTCGGACCGGGCGAGGAGCAGCAGTCCGTCCAGGAGCCGCTCCTGCCGCGCGGTGACCTCCAGCAGCGCCTGCCCGAGGCGGCGCAGGTCGTCCGACGCCCCGGGCCGCTCGGTCGCGACCTCGACGAGCGCGCGGTGCAGCGTGATCGGCGTGCGCAGCTCGTGGGAGGCGTTCGCGACGAAGCGCCGCTGGGCGTCGAACGCGTGGTCGAGCCGGGCGAGCATGCCGTCGAACGTGTCGGCGAGCTCGGTGACCTCGTCGCGCGGGCCGGCCAGACCGATGCGCTCGTGCATGCGGCGCGCCGCGTCGGGCGACTCGGCGATGCGGTGCGCCGTCGCGGTGATCGTCGACAGCGGACGCAGCATGCGACCGGCGAGCAGCCACGCCGCCCAGGCGGCGAGCGCGCCCACGGCGACGAGCGCGATCGCGCCCTGGGTCAGCACGGCGGCGAGCGCCTCGCCGCGTGCGGCACCGACGAGGCCCACGAGGACGTCGTACGTGATCTCCTGCCCCGGGGCGGTGGCGGACTGGCCGGGGGACGTGCAGCAGAACGACGCGCTGACGAGCGACGCCTCGCCGACGAGCCGCTGCCGCACGAGCGCCCAGGTGACCGCGAGCACGACCGCGCCCGCGACGACGAAGAGCGCGGCGTGGACGACGGTGAGCCGGGCGCGCAGCGTCAGGCGCGGACCTCTCGACCGGGGCGGCCTCACCGGATCCGGTACCCCACGCCGGCACCGGTCTCGATGATGCCGGGCTCGCCGAGCTTGCGGCGCAGCTTGAGGATCGTCACCCGCACGACGCCGGTGAGGGGGTCGATGTTCTCGTCCCATGCCTTCTCCAGCAGCCGTTCCGCCGAGACGAACGCGCCCTCCGCGAGCAGCAGCTCGACGAGGACGGCGAACTCCTTGCGCGACAGCGGCACGTAGCGGCCGTCGCGCACGACCTGGCGGTGGTGCAGGTCGACCCGGACGCCCGCGCGCGCGAGCACCGGGGGCGCGGCCGGCCGCGACCGGCGCCCGAGGGCCTGCACCCGCGCGCCGAGCTCGGCGAACGCGAACGGCTTGGCGAGGTAGTCGTCGGCACCCATCGCGAGGCCCGCGACCCGGTCGTCCACGCTCCCGGCCGCGGTGAGCATGAGGACCCGCGTCGTCATCGCCGACGTCGCGATGTGGCGGCACACGTCGTCGCCATGCACGACGGGCAGGTCGCGGTCGAGGACGACGAGGTCGTAGTCGTTGACGTCGACGTGCTCGAGCGCGCTCCCGCCGTCGCCCACGACGTCGACGGCGTGCGCCGCACCGCGGAGCCACTCCGCGACGGCGTCCGCGAGCAGGGGCTCGTCCTCGGCGACCAGGATGCGCATCCGCCCAGTGTGGCCCGTCGCGGGTTATCCCCGCGTTACCGGGGCCGGTCACGCCCGGGAAACGTGCCGTCGGGTGAGGTGGTGACCAGGAGGGCACGCCCGTCCTCCGACCCATCGCCGGAGGAGACCTTCATGACCAGGTCGAGGACGACCGCACGGACGACCACGCGGAGGACCGCACCGGTGCGCCGGGGGCGCGCGCCGGTCGTGCTGCTCCTCGCGCTGGCGCCGGCGCTGCTGGCCGGGGGCTGCGCGACGGGCACGTCGGGCGACGCGCCGTCCGTCGCGTCCCTCGATGACGGTGCGACCGGGACGCCGACGAGCACGCCCTCCGGGCCGCTGTTCGAGGGCGACCCGGCGGGCCTCAGCACGTGCATGGAGGAGCAGGGCGCGCCGATCCCGCCGCCCACGAGCTCGGCCGGCGAGTTCACGTACACCTACCCCGAGGGCGTCTCGACGGCGGAGGCCGACGCCGCGTTCGCGGCGTGCGCGCAGTTCCTCCCGGGCGGCGGCGCCCCGCCGGACGCGGACCCGGAGCACCTCGCCCGCCTGCGCGAGCTCGCGGCCTGCATGCGCGACCACGGCGTCGACGACTACCCCGACCCGAACCCGGAGGGCGTCATCGACATGCCGCCCGGGAGCAGCATCGACCCGTCGTCGCCCGAGTACACGGCCGCGTTCGAGGCGTGCGTGGAGGGCGCCGGGACGCCCGGGGAGGGCGAGGGATGAGCCGACGGCCGGATGGTCGCGCGAGCGCGTCGCGCCGCGCGGGGTGGGTGGTCCTCGGCGTCCTGACCGCGGCGGGCGTGGGGTTCGCGGCCGCGGCGGCGAACGGGTTCGGGTTCGAGCCGTCCGACGCGCCGTCGGTCGCGCCCGTGCCCGCGACGGCGGAGGTCGTGCGCCAGGACCTCGTGGCGACGACCGAGGAGCCGGGGGAGGTGGGCCTGGTCGGGCCCCGGACGCTCCGCGGCGACGGTGGCGTGGTCACGTGGCTCCCGGACGTGGGCGCGGTCGTCGAGCGCGGGCAGCAGCTCTACCGGGTCGACGAGGTGCCGACGGTCCTGCTGTACGGGGACCTGCCCGCGTACCGGACCCTCCAGGCGGGCGCGTCGGGTCCCGACGTGCGCCAGCTCGAGGAGAACCTCGCGGCCCTGGGCCGGACGGGGTTCGACGTCGACGACCGGTTCACGTCCGCGACGGCCGCGGCCGTGCGGGCGTGGCAGGCAGACCTGGGCGTGGCGCGGACGGGCGTCGTCGAACCGGGCGCCGTGCACTACGCGCCCCGCGCCGTGCAGGTCGCGGACCTGCTCGTGGAGGTCGGGGACGACGCTGCGGCGGACCTGGTCGTCGTCGCGGGACAGGACCGCGTGGTCACGGTCGACCTCGACCCGCGCGACGCCCGGTTCGCCGTCGCCGGCGCGGCGGTCACGGTGACGCTGCCCGACGGCGTGACGTTCCCCGCGACCGTCGAGGGCGTCGAGCCGGTCGTCGTCCCCGGGCCGCCGGGACCCGACGGCGCGGAGGGCACCTCCGTGCTGCGCGTCACGGTGACGCCCGACGACCCGGCGGTGCTCGCGGGGGACGCCGCCGCGCCCGTCGCGTCGACCGCGCGCGTCGCGTTCGCGGCGGACCGGCGCGACGACGTGCTCACGGTGCCGGTCGCCGCGCTCCTCGCGCTCGCCGAGGGCGGGTACGCGGTCGAGCGCGTCGACGACGGCGGGTCGTCGCTCGTCGCCGTCGAGACCGGGCTGTTCTCGGACGGCCGCGTCGAGGTGGCCGGGACCGGGCTCGCCGCGGGCGACCGGGTGGTGGTCCCGGGATGAGCGCCGTCGTCGAGCTCGATGCCGTGACCAAGGAGTACGACGGCGTCGTGGCGCTCCGGGAGGCGACCCTCGCCGTCGAGGAGGGTGACTTCGTCGCCGTCGTGGGCCCGTCGGGATCCGGCAAGTCGACCCTGCTGCAGATCGTCGGGACCCTCGACCGCCCGAGCGCGGGCACGGTCCGCGTCGACGGCCACGACGTCGCGCGGCTCTCCGACCGCGGGCTGTCCGCGCTGCGCGCGCGCCGCATCGGGTTCGTGTTCCAGCAGTTCCACCTCGCCGCCGGGGTGAGCGCGGTCGAGAACGTCGCCGACGGGATGCTCTACCAGGGCGTCGCCCCGGCGCGGCGGCGGCGCCTCGCCGTCGAGGCGCTGGAGCGGGTCGGGCTCGGCCACCGGCTCGCGCACCGGCCGCACGAGCTGTCGGGCGGCGAGCGCCAGCGCGTCGCGGTCGCGCGCGCCGTCGCGGGGTCGCCCGCGCTG
Source organism: Cellulosimicrobium sp. NPDC055967 (assembly GCF_042269845.1). Lineage (NCBI taxonomy): Bacteria > Bacillati > Actinomycetota > Actinomycetes > Micrococcales > Promicromonosporaceae > Cellulosimicrobium > Cellulosimicrobium sp. NPDC055967. The sequence continues at coordinate 22,775 of NZ_JBHJYJ010000014.1, forward strand.
CTGCTCGCCGACGAGCCCACCGGGAACCTCGACTCCGCGTCGGGCGGCGAGGTCATGTCCCTGCTCGCCGGGCTGCACCGCGACGGGACGACGGTCGTCGTCATCACGCACGACGCCGAGGTCGCGACGAGCGCGCGGCGGCGCGTCGCCCTGCGCGACGGGCAGGTGCACGCGTGAGCGGGCTCGCGCCGGCGCGGCTGCGCGCCGGCGACCTCCTGCGCGTGGGCGGGGCCGGGCTGCGGGCGCGGCCCGCGCGGGTCGTCCTCTCCGCGCTCGGCATCGCGATCGGGATCGCGGCGATGGTCGCGGTCGTGGGCATCTCCAGCTCGGGTCGGGCCGAGCTCGACCGGCAGCTCGACCGGCTCGGCACCGACCTGCTGCGCGTCGCGCCCGGCACCGACCTCTTCGGCGGCACCGCCGCCCTGCCCGACGAGGCCCCGGCCATGATCGCCCGCATCGGGCCGGTGACGGACGTGTCGTCCGTGGGCGCGGTCGACGCGGCGGTGTACCGCAGCGACCTCGTGCCCGAGGTCGAGACCGGCGGCATCGCGACCTACGCCGCGGACCTCGACCTGCCGCCCGCGCTCGGCGCGACGGTCGCGTCGGGGACCTGGCTGAACGCCGCGACCGCCCGGTACCCGGCGGTCGTCCTCGGCGCGACCACGGCCCGGCTCCTCGGGATCGGTCACGCCGACCCGGACGTGCAGGTGCTCGTCGGGGGTGAGCCGTTCACGGTCGTCGGGGTGCTCGACCCGGTGGTGCTCGCCCCGGAGATCGACTCGGCGGCGCTCGTGGGACGCCCCGTCGCGGCCGAGGTCCTCGGGTTCGACGGGCACCCGACCACCGTCTACACCCGCTCCGACGAGGCGTCGGTCGCGGACGTGCGCGCCGTGCTCGCGGCGACCGCGAACCCGGCGGCGCCGCACGAGGTCCGGGTGTCACGGCCGTCGGACGCGCTCGCCGCGCGGGCCGCCGCGGACGCGGCGTTCACCGGGCTCCTGCTGGGTCTCGGCGCCGTCGCGCTGCTCGTCGGCGGCGTCGGGGTCGCGAACACGATGGTGATCTCGGTCCTGGAGCGCCGCGGGGAGATCGGTCTGCGGCGGTCGCTCGGCGCGACGCGCGGGCACGTCCGCGCCCAGTTCCTCGCGGAGTCGCTGCTGCTCGCGCTCCTGGGCGGGACGGCGGGAGTCGTGCTGGGCGTCGTCGCGACCACCGCGTACGCGGCGCTGCGCGCGTGGCCGACCCACGTCCCGGCCTGGGCGTCGCTCGGCGGCCTCGCGGCGACCGTCGTCGTCGGCGTGGTCGCGGGCCTCTACCCGGCCGAGCGCGCGGCGCGGCTCTCGCCGACGGAGGCCCTGGCCGCCCGGTGAGCGTCAGCCGGCCAGGACGCGGTCGAGCGCCGCGCGGCCCGCGGGCCCCCAGTGGGGCTTGCCGCCGGGCAGGCCCTCGTCCCCGTTCTGCCCCATGAGCAGGAGGAAGAGGGCCTTGAGCGCCGCCAGCCCGCGGGCGCGCCGCGCGGTCGCGTCGTCGGCGCGCCCGTAGGCGTCGAAGAAGCGCGCGGCGGTGCCCGCGGGCAGCAGCACCCAGGCGGCGGCGAGGTCCCACGCGGGGTCGCCCGCGAACAGGTCGCCGAAGTCGACGACGCCCGCGAGCGTCCCGTCCGCGACGACGACGTTCGCGGGGTGCAGGTCCCCGTGCACCCACACGGGCGCTCCCTCCCACGCGGGGGCCGCGACGGCGTCGTCCCAGACGGACCGGACGGCGGCGGCGTCGTCGGGGGCGACGGCGCGCAGGAACCCCTCGAAGCCGTCCGTGGCGTCGCGGGGGTGGGCGCCCCGGTCCGTGGACGTCGGCGCGTCGGCGGGCGCCGCGACGTGCAGCGCGCGGAGGAACCCCGCCAGCGCGTCGGCGGCGTCCGCGCCCCGGGTGATCGTGCCGTAGTCCAGCGGCTCGCCGGGGACCCACGTCATCACGGTCCAGTGCCGGGGGAGACGCTCGGACGGCTCGCCGTGCCGCACCGGGGCGGGGACGGGGAGCGGGAGGCGCGGGGCGAGGACGGGCAGCCACCGCCGCTCCTTGAGCTGGGGCTCCGGCGTCGGGTCCATGCGCTGCACCCGGACGGCCAGGTCGTCGCCGAGCCGCCACATCTGGTTTCCCCACCCGCCCGCGACCTCGTGGAGCGGCAGCCCGGCGAGGTCGGGGTGCTGCTCCTCCAGTGCCGCGCGGACGAGGTCGGCGGTGATCGCGGTGTCTGAGGCGCTCATGCGCGCCCACGGTACCTCTGGGCGACACCGGTGCGATGGCACCTACGCGGTGACGTCGCCCTTCAGGGAGTCGCGGCCCGCGACGGAGTGCCGGTAGCCGTAGAAGGCGTAGATCACCAGGCCCACGACGACCCAGCCGAGGAAGCGGAGCCACGTGAGGGTCGTGAGGTTGGCCATGAGCCACAGGCACGCGACGCCGGACACGATCGGCAGCACGGGCGACCACGGCACCTTGAACGAGCGCTGCAGGTCGGGGCGCGAGCGGCGCAGGATCGGGATGCCGAAGCTCACGAGGACGAACGCCGAGAGCGTCCCGATGTTGATCATCTCCTCGAGCAGCTCCACCTGGGACAGCCCGGCGATGAGCGCGACGACGATCCCCACCCCCACCTGGAGGCGGATCGGCGTGTGGTACCGGTGCGAGGTCCGGGAGATGCCGCGGGGGAGCAGGCCGTCGCGGCTCATCGCGAAGACGACGCGCGTGAGCCCGAGGAGCAGCACCATGATCACCGTCGTCAGCCCGACGAGGATGCCCACGGAGATGACCCGCCCAGCCCAGTCGGCTCCCACGAGGATGAACGCCGTCGTCAGGGACGGCGCGTCGGACTCCGCGAGCTCGGTGTACGACACCATGCCGGTCACGACGAGCGTCACGAGGATGTACAGGACCGTGACGATCGCGAGGCCGCCGAGGATGCCGCGCGGGAGCGTGCGCTGCGGGTCCTTGGCCTCCTCGGCCGTGGTCGCGACGACGTCGAACCCGATGAACGCGAAGAACACGAGCGCCGCGCCCGCGAGCAGGCCCATGACGCCGTACGTGGTGGGCTCGAGCCCCGTGAGGAAGCCGACCAGCGGCTGCGCGAGCGCCGACTGCTCCGGCGCCGGCTGGGCGGGCGGCACGAACGGCGAGTAGTTCGACGCGTCGACGAAGAAGAACCCGACGACGATGACGAACAGCGTGATGCCCACCTTGATGACGGTGAACACGCTGTTGACGCGCGTGCTGAGCTTGGTGCCGATCGCGAGCAGCGTGGTGAACACGGCGACGATGAAGACCGGCCCCCACTCGAGGTCGACGGGACCGATCGGGATCGTCAGCGGCAGGTCGATGCCGAACAGCCCGAACGCGTCCCCCAGGTACACGCCCCAGAACTTCGCGATCACCGCCGACGCGAGCAGCATCTCGAGGATGAGGTCCCACCCGATGATCCACGCGACGAGCTCGCCCATGGTCGCGTAGGAGAACGTGTACGCCGACCCGGCGACGGGGATCGCGGACGCGAACTCGGCGTAGCACATGACGGCCAGGGCGCACACGATCGACGCGATGACGAACGAGACGATGACGCTGGGTCCCGCGTAGTTCGCGGCAGCCGTCGCGCCGACGGAGAAGATGCCCGCGCCGACCGCGACGGCGACCCCCAGGACCGCGAGGTCCCAGGACGTCAGGCTGCGCTTGAGCGAGCGTTCCGGGTCGTCGATCGCCGCGAGCGAGTCCTCGACGGACTTGCGACGGAACAGGCCGGTCCTCGTGGCCACGGGTGCGCCTCCCCGGCGTCGGTGACAGGTCCGTCCATTGAACCGGTCCCGCGCCCACGTCGCGCGGCGGGCGGTCCGGCGCCCTGTCCCGCGCCGACGGCGGTCAGGCCGGGTGCCAGCGTGCTCCCCAGCGCCGGGTCAGGCGGCCGCCCGACGTCGCGGCGTGGGCGCCCACACCGACCTCCACCGCGTCGGCGACCGTGTGCGCGGCGGCGTCCGTGTCCGCGAGGAAGCGGACGGTGACGCGGGCCTCGCCGCGCACGACGCCGACGTCGTACGCCTCGACCGTGGTCAGGTCGCGTGCCGCGGCCGCGGCGGCGGGCAGCACGGCCTCGGGGTCGGCGCCCGGGCGCAGCAGGCCCACGGCGAGGGTCACGCGGTACGACGGCACGGCTCAGCCGAGCTCCGGCAGCCCGGCCTCGTCGCACGGGTCGAGGTCGACCGGGCCGGACACGTCGAGTCGGACCACGTCGCCGTCGGCGGTGACGCGCACCGACCACCCCGCCGGGTCCGCGGCCTCGACGGAGGCGGACCCGCCGTGCTCCGCCTCGACGACGTCGGACGGCGCGCCGAAGCCGTGCGCGTCGAGCACCGGGGCGAGCGCGGCGGGGACGTCGGCGAGCAGGTCGTAGGCCTCGGCGTCCGCGCGCGTGGCGCTCGCGTCCGGGAGGAAGACGACGCAGCGGCCGTCGTCCTGCGCCGTCGCCGAGGCGCTGCCGTCGTCGGCCCAGCCGTCTGCGCCGTAGACGTCCTGGACGGCGGCGAGGACGTCCTGCCGGGTCTCCTCGTACCCCGTGACGGCGTCCGGCGCGGGCGGCGGCTCCGTCGGCTCGGCGTCGCCGCCGCACGCCGCGAGCGTGGCGAGGGCGCCCAGCGCGAGCACCGCCCCCACGGCCCGCGTCGTCGTGCCCCGGCGCCGTGTCCTGGCCTGCTCCGTCATGGTCCCCCTCGGTCGTCGCGTGCGTCGTCCGCGGGGGACGCTACCAGCGCGGACCGGCCCGAGGTCAGAAGTGCGGCCTGCGCGGGGATGGGGAGCGCGCCCCATGGACCGGCGTGGGCGGACGGCGGTACCGTCTCGGCGACCTGCGGGCGAGGGGGAGACATGAGCGGGATGTACGGGGCGGACGTCGCACAGCTGCGACAGCTCGGACAGCGGTTGTCCGAGGCCGCCGAGAGGTTGACGTCGCTGCGCGGCGAGCTCGACGCGCTGGTCACGTCCAGCCCCTGGGAGGGGCCGGACGGCGACGCGCTGCGCGGCGAGTGGTCCACGTCGCACGCACCGGCGGTCGCCGCGGTCGGTGCGGTCCTCGGCGAGGCGGCGACCGCCGTCGTGCGCCAGGCGGACCAGCAGGAGAGCGCGAGCACCGACGGCGCCGGCGGATCCGGTGGCGGTGGGTCCGGCGGGGGCGGCGGCGACCGCAGCACACCGGGCGAGGACGGCGACCGGCCGGGGGACCCGGGCCTCACCGACGCCCTCGGCGACTACGAGGACGTCCCGCCGATCGACCTCGACAACGAGGACTTCTCGCTCGACGACATCAACCAGGGCCAGGTCGGGGACTGCTGGTTCCTCGCCGGCCTGGGCGCCGTCGCGACGACGGACCCGGAGTTCCTGCGCGAGCACATCCGGCTCAACGACGACGGCACGTACACCGTGACGATGTACAAGGACGGCGAGCCGGTCGAGATCGTCGTGGAGGCGACCGTCCCGGAGAACGGCGTCGGCGGTCAGAACGGCGAGCCGAACTGGGTGTCGATCTACGAGAAGGCGGCGGCCGAGTACTTCGGCGGCGACTACCAGGACATCGACGGCGGGCACTCCGACGACGCGTTCGAGGCCATCACGGGCCGTCCGGCCGAGCGGTCGGGGGAGCTCAGCCTGTCCGACATCCAGGACCGGCTGAAGGACGGGCCCGTCGCGGTGGGCACCGAGGACGACGACGCGTTCTGGTGGTGGGAGGACGAGGTCGACGACAGCCGCATCGTGCCCAACCACGCGTACGTCGTCACCGAGGTCAAGGAGGTCGACGGCGAGATGAAGATCCACGTCGTCAACCCGTGGGGACCCGGCGGCGGCATGCTGGACGGCGAGCAGAAGGTCGGCGACCTCTGGCTCACCGAGCAGGAGTACAAGGAGAACTTCGACTCCGTCTACTCGGGAGGCTGACGCATGGCAGGCAACGACGAGGTGCGCCGGGCGCGCGTGCCCCAGGGAGCGCAGGCGGAGTTCGCCGACGTGCGGGTGGGCGTGATGCGCGTCGGCGTCGGCGCGGGACGCGCGCTCGCGCAGCTCGCGGTCCGCTCGCCGCGCGGCGAGGACGTCCTGCGGGCGGACCTCGGGGACACGATCGACCTGCACGGCGCGGGCATGCTCCACGTCGACGACGTGGAGGGCGAGCCGGGCAGCTCGGGCGGGGCCGTGACGTTCACGTTCACGCCCGCCTGAGCCGTGCCGTCGGCCCGGGCGCGTCGGCCCGGGCTCTCAGCCCGCGGCGTCGACGGCGAGCACGGCGACGAGGAAGTCGGCCTCCGGGGTCCACGGGCGCAGGTCCCACGTCGCGAGGGCGACGTCGAGGCGCAGCCCCGCCTCCGCGGCGTCGGCCAGGAAGCGCTCGGGCGGGTAGCCGCGCCCGGTGCCGAAGCCGACGACGGCGCGACCGTCCGGGGCGAGGTGCGCCCGGAAGCGGCGCAGGACCTCGACCTCGGTGCCCGGCGCGAGGAACGTCACCACGTTGCCCGCGCACACGATCGCGTCGAACGGCTCGGTGACGCCCTCGGCGGGCAGGTCGAGCTCGGCGAGGTCGCCCACGCGCCAGTCGGGCCCCGGGTGGTCGGCGCGCGCGGCCTCGACCAGCACCGGGTCGACGTCGACCCCGACGACCGTGTGGCCGCGCGCGAACAGCTCTGCGCCCACGCGCCCCGGCCCGCACCCGGCGTCGAGCACCCGCGAGCCGCGCGGCAGCATGGCGTCGACCAGCCGTGCCTCGCCCGCGAGGTCGGCACCGCGCGCCGCCATCGCCCGGAAGCGTTCGACGTACCAGGTGGAGTGCGACGGGTCGGCAGCGGTCTTCTGCTCCCAGCGCGAGGGACGGGTGGCGCTCATGGCGCCGACGCTACCCGTGCGGGGTGAGAACGGTCCCGTGACCTTGGTCCCCGGTGTCCTGCGCCACCACGCGCTGAGAGAATCGAGGGATGTCTCCCGCTGCACCCGCCTCGCCGACCGACCTCCCCACGTCTCCTGGTGCGGCGCCCGTGACCGCCCTCGCTTCCAGCGCGCCGACGGGCGAGGTCCTCGCCGTGTGCCGCGTGCACGCGCTCCTGCCCGACGCCGGACCCGTCGGCGTCACGGCGATCGACAAGCGGCCCGTCGCCGGGCCGGTGAAGGTCCGACGCCTCGGCCTCTACGCCGACCTCCAGGCCGACCGTGCGAACCACGGGGGCGAGGAGCAGGCCGTGTACGCGTACGGGCAGGACGACACCGACTGGTGGGTCGGGCAGCTCCGGCGCGAGATCCCGCCGGGCCTGTTCGGCGAGAACCTCCGGGTGCGGGGCATCCCCGTGAGCGCGGCGGTCGTGGGGGAGCGCTGGTCCGTGGGCACCGCGCTGCTCGAGGTCACCCAGCCCCGCACGCCGTGCTCCACGTTCGCGCGGCGGCTCGGCGAGGACAGGTGGGTCAAGCGGTTCACCGCCGCGAACCGGACCGGCGCGTACCTGCGGGTCGTGCGGAACGGCGAGCTGCAGGCGGGGGACGCCGTGACGGTCTGCTACCGGCCCGAGCACGGCGTGACCCTCGCCGACTGGTTCGGGGCGTGGAACGCGCGCGGCGCGGACCCGGAGCGTGCGGCCGGCGTCGCGCGCCGGCTGCTCGTGGCGCACCTCGAGGGTGACGTGGTGCTGACCGACGAGATGCTGGCCCGCGCCGAGATCGCGGCCGGGCGGCGCATCGAGGACTGATCGAGGACGGGGGCGTCAGCGCTCCGCGCGCGGGATACGGGGCGCGCGCGGGCCGCGCGGCGGCTCGTTCGGCGGCCACTCGCCGTCGTCGGAGCCGTCGTCGGCGGTGAAGAGCAGGTCGTGCAGGCGGACCTGCACGTTCTCGACGTCGGGCACGTCGTGCAGGTTCAGGCCCGGCTTGTCGGTCGCGTCGGAGATGACGAGCGTCCCGCAGCCGAAGATCCGGTCGATCGGGCCCTTCTCGTAGTTCACGTCGTTGATCCGGTACAGCGGGATGTCCCGCCCGGTGCGCGTGATGATGCCCGAGCGCATCGCGATGCGCTTGTTCGTCACCGTGTACTCCGTGGTCCGCCAGCGCAGCCACGGCACGAACACCCAGACGACCGCCGCGACGAGGGCGAGGCCCGCGACGACCCAGCGGACGACGTCGTTCGGGACGAGCACGACCGTCACGACGACCGCCGCAGCGAGGACGACCAGCAGCACGAACGGCCAGAACAGCGCCTTCGCGTGCTCCTTGAGCTCCATGACGACGTGCTCGCCCTCGGTGAGGTGCTTCTCGCTCAGACCCATGGGCAGCATCGTGCCACCTCGCGGTGCGCAGGGGGAGGGCCGTCCCGCCGGTCGGCCGGCCGGCCGGGTTCAGCCCTGTGCCGAGAGGTTCCAGCCCTCGACCGTGCGCAGCCCGTGCCCGTAGCCCAGCAGGCAGATCGCGGCCGTGCCGAGCTCGAACCGCGCGCCCAGCCCGGGGTCGATCCCGAGCCACACGGTCGCGAGGACGCGCAGCAGGTGCCCGTGGGCGAACAGGACGACGTCGTCGCCGCCCTGCAGCGTCGGCTCGACGCGCCCGAGCACGCGCCCGGCCCGGTCCGCCACCGCGGAGAGCTCCTCGCCACGGTGGCCGTTCGCGGCGGCGAGCACGTTCACGCCGTCGCGGAAGATCAGCCACTCGTGGCCGAGCTGTTCGCCGACGTCGACGGCGGTCCGGCCCTCGACGGGGCCGTAGTCCCACTCGGCGAGGTCGTCGTCGGTCTCCGCGTCGGGGAACCCGGCGAGGTCCGCGGTGCGTCGGGCGCGCTGCCGCGGGCTCGTGCGCACGACGGCGGGGCGTCGCCCGCGGCGGTCCGCCCACCCCTGCAGCCACACGCCCGCCGCGACGGCCTGCTGCTCGCCGGCGACCGTGAGCGGGATGTCGGACCGGCCGGTGTGGCGGCCGCTCGCGCTCCACTCCGTCTCGCCGTGGCGCACGAGGACGAGCTGCGGATCGGGGGTGGTGTCGGTCGCGGTCACGGGTCGGCCTTCCTGCTGGGGTCCTCCAGCAGGATCACCCGGGGACGCCCGGAGCGCGCGTCGGCCGGGTCAGCCGGGGACGCCGTCGACCCCGTTGATCGCGAGGAACACGACGAGGGCGCCGAGCAGGACGACGGCGATCCCGGTGGCGACGAGCAGGACGGTACGGGGGCGGACGCGCACGAGGACTCCGGGGGACGGGGACGGGCCGACCCCATTCTCGCGCGCAGGCGTCGGTGGGTCCGGCTAGCGTCGAGCGCACACCGACGGACGGGCGGCGACGGGGCCGCGGGGAGGGGAGCGAGATGGTGCACGAGACGTCGGACGGGGAGATCGCGTACGGGAGCCCCGAGTTCGACTGGACGATCCTCACGGTCCCGACGACGCTCGCGGTCGTGCGCGGCCAGCTCGGGTTCTCGTGGCTCGAGGTCTCGGAACGGCTCGCGACGCTGACCCAGGCGGAGCTCGAGTGGGAGCCGGGGCCGGACGCGCTGCGCGTCGTGCGTCGTGGCACCGAGCGTACGTCGCGCACGCTCGGGGTCGGCGACTGGGTGATGGAGTGGCCCGACGGGCCGGACTCGCCGCAGCCGCGGACGATCGCGTGGCTCGTCGCGCACCTCACCGAGGCGTTCTTCGAGCGGTGGGAGTGGACGTTCGGGCCGCACGAGCGCCGCCGCGACGCGGTGACGTTCTCGGGCGAGGTGGGACCGGCGGTCGCGGGCCTGCGGCACGAGGTGGACCGGTGGCGGGCCGGGGTCGACGCCCTGCCGGACGAGGGGGCGTTCACGGTCGGGCTCAGCCAGGCGACAGAGATCGACGCGCAGGCGCCGTTCGTCCACCTCGTCGCGCACATGAACCGCGAGCTGATCCACCATGGCGCGGAGATCATGGTGCTGCAGGACCTCTACCGTGCGGCGAACGTCACGCCGTGAGGTCGGCCGGGAGGGAATCGTGCGGTCCTCCAGATGGTTGAACGGTCACATGACGACGAACAGCCCCGCCGCGCCGGACGCGTCGGCCCCCACGGTGAAGATCGACATCTGGTCCGACGTCGCGTGCCCCTGGTGCTACGTCGGCAAGCGGCGCCTCGAGACGGCGCTCGGTCGGCTCGCCGAGGCCGGCGACGGCCCGCAGGTCGACATCGAGTACCACTCGTTCGAGCTGGCGCCGGACACGCCCGTCGACTTCGACGGCACCGAGGTGGACTTCCTCGCCGGGCACAAGGGCATGCCGCGCGCGCAGGTCGAGCAGATGCTCGGGCAGATGACCCAGCTCGCCGCCGCCGAGGGCCTGGCCTACGACTTCGACGCGCTCCAGCACACCAAGACGCTCACCGCCCACGAGCTGCTGCACCACGCGAAGGCGCACGGCAAGCAGGTCGAGATGAAGGAGCGCCTCCTCAAGGCGTACTTCGAGGAGGGCCGCCACGTGGGTCGCGTCCAGGAGCTCGCGGACCTCGCGGCGGAGGTCGGTCTCGACCGCGCCGAGGTCGTCGCGGCTCTGGAGGACGGCCGCTACGCCGACGACGTGCAGGCGGACATCGAGCAGGCGCGCGCCTACGGGATCAACGGGGTGCCGTTCTTCGTCGTCGACGGCCGGTACGGCGTCTCGGGTGCCCAGGACCCGGCGGTCTTCGTCCAGGTGCTGCAGCAGGCCGTCGCGGAGCGCGACGCCGCCTGAGTTATCCGCTCTGCGAGATCAGGTACGGAGAGCGACGTATCTCACACCCCAGTGCGGTGGACCTGCGACTCGGTATCACCGAGACTGGGACGCAGCCCGCACCGACGCCGGCTCCACACGTGCACCGGCGCCCGTGATCCCACGAGGAGGCCTCAGATGACCGACACCACGACGAACCTCTACCACTCCATCGCGAACCCGCGCCGCACCACGCTCATGAGCGTGAGCGCCGCGGACGCGGCCGCACCGCACCGCGAGACCGCACCCACGCTCACGCTCGTGGGTGCGGACGACGCCGCGGTCTGCGTCGACGGGGTGTGCGCGCTCCCCGAGTAACCCGTGAGGGCAGGAGAGAGTCGCCGGAACGCCACGTTCCGGCGACTCTTTCCTGTCTCAGGGAGGCCCGTGGCCGTCAGTTCGGGCGGTGGTCCTGGATCGAGAGACGCGGGCCGCGCCGCGGGGCCTGCGCCCTCCCGGAGAGCTCCAGGAGCCGGACGACGCGGTAGCGGTGCGGGGAGTACGGCGCGAGGAGCTCGAGCATGCGCTCGTCGTCGACGCGCTCGCCGACGAGGGCCCAGCCGACCGCCTTGGCGAGGTGGTAGTCGCCCACGGACACGGCGTCGGCGTCGCCGAGCGCGCGCTGCGCCACCTCGGCGGCGGTCCACACGCCCACGCCCGGGACGGCCTGGAGCCGGGCGTGCGCGGCGGCGGCGCCCTGCGCGTCGAGCAGCGCGCCGCACTCCTCGAGACGGCGGGCGACGCGCGCGGCCGCGACGACGGTCCGTGCGCGGCCCGGGTCGACGTTCGCCCGGTGCCAGTCCCACGACGGGACGCGAGCCCACGTGGCGGCGTCGGGCACGACGAGCATCCCGGCGTCACCCGCGGGACCGGGTGCGCGCTCGCCGTACCGGCGCAGGAGCCAGCCCCACGACCGCCACGCGGCGACCGTCTGGACGCGCTGCTCGAGGATCGCGGGGACGAGCGCCTCCAGCACGCGACCGGTGCGGGGGATGCGCAGCCCGGTGGCGCGGCGGTGCGCGTCGCGCAGGGGCGCGGGCGGGACGAAGCCGGTGTCGTCGTCGTGCTCGCCCAGCAGGTGGGGGAGGGCGTCGAGCGCCTCCTGGGCGCCCGGTCCCCAGGCGTGCCCGACGACGTCGCGCGGCCCGGTCTGGGCGAGGCGGCAGGTCGCAGGACCGCCGGGCATCCGGGTCGTGCGCCAGACGTCGCCGGCCGGCGTGCGGCGGAACGTCGGGTCGTACGGCCCCCGGGAGAGCCGGGCGAGCGTGAGGTGCAGGTCGAGGGGACGCTCCGACCGGAGGCGCCGGACGAGCAGCTCACCGTCCACGTGGTGCGCGACCGCGCCCGGAGGGTCGCCGACCGCGTGCTCGGCGGGCCCGGGGCCCGTGCGCGGCAGGACGGTCACCGGACCATCGTCGCACCCGCCGCCGACGGCCGAGCTCGACGTTGCGCGGCGTCGAGCACGACGTTGATGGCGTTATCCGCTCGATAACGACACCAAGGTCGTGTTCGGCGGGTGGGGGCGTCAGTCGAACAGGGTGTCCATGTCCCACGCAGGCTCCGAGGTCGGCTGTCTCGGTGCCGGGGCGTGCGAGGCGGCGGTCGGGACGGGCGCGGTGGCCGGCGCACGGCCGACCGGTCGCGTGGGGTCGCCGAGCTCGGGCACGAGCGTGCCGTCGAGATCACCCCGGCCGGCGGCCCAGTCCTGGGCGGCGAGGCCCGCGAGCTGGTCGGCGCGCTCGTTGAACGGGTCGCCGACGTGGCCGCGCACCCAGCGGAACCGGACCGGCCCCGCGCGCTCGGTGATGACCCGGTCGATCGCCTGGACGAGCTCGAGGTTCTTCACCGGCTGCCCGCCCGCGGTGCGCCACCCCTTGCGTTTCCAGGCGACGACCCACTCGGACGCGCACTTGATGGCGTACTGCGAGTCGGACTCGATGAGCAGCGGCTCCGCCCCGGGGTGCGCACGGACCGCCTGGAGCAGCGCGGTCAGCTCGGCGACCTGGTTGGTCCCGCTCACGGCGCCGCCGGAGTCGAACGTGCCGTCGTGGTTGATCCACGCCCACCCGATGGCGCCGCCCGGGTTGCTCAGGCACGAGCCGTCGGTGCTGACAGTGATCACAGCGCTCCTCGATCACGGACGTCCCCGCCCGCCGGCTGCGGCGCGGGGAGGCGAATGCGTCGAGCCACATTGTCCCCCGGACCGGAGGGTCGCCGGACCACGTGTCCGCGGTCTGCCCGGTCGGGGTCGCCTCAGGGGAGAACCGGGGGGATACCCCATGGTGCCGGACGGCCGCGCGGTCGAGGCTGGGACGCATGGTCGCGTGGGTCGTGGAGCTGTGGGGACAGGTCGAGGCGTGGCTGCTCGCGCTCGTCGACTCGGTGTGGGCGCTGCCGACGCTGTTCGCGACGACCGCGGGGGACGGGTTCTTCCCGCCGATCCCCGGCGAGACCGTGATCGTCATGCTCGCCGTCGGAGCGCAGTCCGGCGGTGGCGTCGCCTGGGGGCTCGTCCTGCTCGTCGCGGCGCTCGGCGCCTGGTGCGGCGACCAGCTCGCCTACGCGCTCGGCCGGGCGGTCGGCACGCGCGCGCTGCCGGTGCTGCGCGGCCCGCGCGGTCAGCGCGCCGTCGCGTGGGCGACCCGCTCCCTCGACCGGCGCGGCGCGTCCGTCGTCCTGGGCGCGCGGTTCGTCCCCGTCGGGCGGACGGCGGTCAACGTGACCGCGGGGGCCGTGGGCTTCTCGCGCCGCCGCTTCATGGCGCTCTCCGCCGTCGCGTCGGTCGTGTGGGCCACCTACTCGGTCCTCATCGGCACGCTCGCCGCCGCCTGGGTCGGCGACAGCCCGCTCCTCGCCGTCGTGGTGGGCGTCGTCGGCGGGATCCTCCTCGGTGTCCTCGTCGACACCGTGGTCCGCCTGCGGACGGCTCGCCGGGAGCGGGACACCGCTCCGGTGCCGGGACCCGTCGCGAGCACGGCGTCCGGCGCGCTCGCCCCGGAGACGGACGCGGCGCTGGTCACGTGCCCCGGCTCCGCGCGGTAGGACCTGGTCGCACGACGGCGACGCCCGGGAGGGCAGACAGCGAGAGGGCCCCGGTCGACGACCGGGGCCCTCTCGCGCGTCAGTGGTCGGTCAGGACACGCCGAGCAGGTCGATGACGAAGATCAGCGTCTTGCCGGACAGGCGGTGGCCGCCGCCCGCGGGGCCGTAGGCGAGCTCCGGCGGCACGACGAGCTTGCGCCGCCCGCCGACCTTCATCCCGGGGATGCCCTGCTGCCAGCCGGCGATGAGGCTGCGCAGCGGGAAGTTGATCGACTGCCCGCGGTTCCACGAGGCGTCGAACTCCTCGCCCGTCTCGTACTCGACGCCGAGGTAGTGCACGTTCACGGTCGCACCCGGCGTCGCCTCGGGGCCGTCACCGACGGTGATGTCCTCGACGACGAGCTCCGTCGGGGCGGGGCCCTCCGGCGCGTCGACCTCGGGGCGGGACAGCTCGTTCTCTCCAGTGGTCATGGCTCGATCCAACCACGACGACGGACGACGGGCGGGCCTGAGGTTGGGGACGCCCGGAACACCGGTCGGGGGGACCCCCGGCCCCGCGTTCGGCCGCGCGCAACACGGCGCGGCCGAAGATCGCCATCATGGAGGGCATGTCCTCTACGCCTGAGCCGCACACCGGACTGCCCGCCGACACCCCGCGCGGGGTGACGCCGGGCGGGGACCAGGCGGCCGTCGTCGGGCACCGACCGACGCCGCAGGAGGTCCGGCGGTGGCGCCGGTTCCTCGCCGACGAGCGCGCGGAGGCCGCGGTCTACCGGGACCTCGCGAGCCGTCGCAGCGGGGAGGAGCGCGACATCCTGCTGGCGCTCGCGGACGCGGAGGGGCGGCACGAGCAGCACTGGCTCGACCTGCTCGGCGACGACGTCGGCAAGCCCCTGCGCGGCGACTGGCGCACCCGGACGCTCGGCTGGCTCGCGCGCCGCTTCGGCGGCGTGTTCGTGCTCGCGCTCGCCCAGCGCGCCGAGGCGCGCTCGACGTACGAGACCGACGCCGACGCCACGCCGAGGATGGCCGCCGACGAGCGGATCCACGAGGAGGTCGTGCGCGGGCTCGCGACGCGCGGGCGCAACCGCATGTCGGGCACCTTCCGGGCTGCGGTGTTCGGCGCGAACGACGGGCTCGTCTCCAACCTCGCGCTGATCCTCGGCATCGGGGCGTCCGGGGCGTCGAACAGCACCGTCCTCCTCTCGGGGCTCGCGGGCCTGCTCGCGGGCGCGCTGTCGATGGGTGCGGGGGAGTACGTGTCGGTGCGGTCGCAGCGCGAGCTGCTCGACGCCTCGACGCCCAGCCCGCAGGCGTCCGCGGCGCTGCCCGACCTCGACGTCGACGCGAACGAGCTCGCGCTGGTCTACCGCGCGCGCGGCATGGCGCCGGTCGAGGCCGAGGCGCACGCCGCCGACGTCCTCGCGACGTACACGCAGCAGACCGTGATCGCCCCACCGCCCAGCGCGGACGAGCACGAGACGCACGGCACGGCCATGGGGGCGGCGGTGTCGTCGTTCCTGTTCTTCGCGTCCGGCGCGCTCATCCCGGTGCTGCCCTACCTCTTCGGTCTCACGGGGTTCGTCGCCGTGGGTGTCGCGGCGCTCCTCGTGGGGATCGCGCTCCTGGCGACCGGTGCGACGGTCGGCCTGCTCTCGGGGACCTCGCCGCTCACGCGGGCGCTGCGGCAGATCGGCATCGGCTTCGGGGCCGCGGCGGCGACCTACCTGCTCGGCCTGGTGTTCGGGGCGACCGTCGGGTGAAATCGGACGCTCCGGTGGTGAGCGTCACCGGCGCATGCCTACCGTGACCCCGGACGGGCCTGCCGGCCCGCCTCTTCGCCGCACCGACGACCTACGGGGCGCACGATGGACGCGACGCACGACGCGCAGGGCAGGCGCGCACCAGCCGCCCGCCGCTGGCTCGTGCGCGCGCTCGTGGCCGGCGGCAGTCTCGGTGCGGGCCTCGCGTTCGCCGTCGTGACCGCGGGCGGCGCGTCCGCCGCGGACGACCCGCTCGGCCTCGGCAAGGTCCTGTCGCCCGTGACCTCGACGGTCCAGAGCGTCGTCGACCCGGTCGTGCAGGACGTCGTCCAGCCCGTCGTGCGCGACGTCGTCGCCCCCGTCGTCCAGCCGGTCGCCCCGGTCGTCGAGAAGGTCGTGACCCCGGCGGCACCCGTGGTCGAGGAGGTCGTGCGACCCGTCGCCCCGGTGGTCGAGCAGGTCGTCGAGCCGGTCGCTCCCGTGGTCGAGCAGGTCGTCGCGCCCGTGGCGCCCGTCGTGCAGCCCGTGACCGACGTCGTCGCCCCGGTGACCACGCCGGCCCTCGACGCGGTCGTGCCGGCCGCGACGCCCGTCGTCGAGGCGGTCGCCCCCGTGGTGAACCCCGTCCTCGGGGCGGTGTCGCCCGCGCTCGACCCGGTGACGCCCGTCCTGGACGCGCTCACCCCGGTGCTCGACGTCCTGGCGCCGGTCACCGACCCGGTCCTCGGCCCGGTGAGCGGGCCGCTCACCCCGCTCGACCCGCTCGCGCCCGTGCTCCCCGAGGCACCTGCCCCCGGTCCGGAGGCTCCGGGCCCGGCCGGCCCGTCGATGCCCGGCACCGGCACGACCGCGGCCGAGCCCGCCGTACCGGGGGTGCCGCTGCCGGCGGGCGGCGAGCTGCCGCCCGTGCCCCCTCCTGGTGCGGATCGTGCGGGCCCGACGGCGCCCGATGCCCCGCCCCCGGGCGCGCGCGGCGGGGTTCCCCTCGCCCCGCTCGACGCTCCGCCCGGCACCGCCGTGCCCGCAGGCGGCGCGACACCCTTCGGTGGCACGCCGTCGGACGGCGGGCTCGGCACCGCGCCCGCGCCCTCCGGCAGCGCCCAGCGCGCCGGGTCCGGCGGCGACCTCGCCGCCCTCGACCACGGTGCCGCCGCCCCCGCGCTCTCGTCCTGGACCGCCGTCGTCGACGACGCGCGGTCGAAGCACCCCTCGACGTTCTTCGAGGTCCCCGTCTCTCCTGCCTGACGTGGCTCGCGTCGCGCCCCGAGCGCGGCAGACGCGACCCGGCGCCGTCGTGCGCCAGCCACTTCTGAGCAGGAGAGAGAACGATCATGCACACCTTCGTTCGGCGCGCGCTGCGCACAGCGCTCGTCACAGGCGGCCTCGTGGTCGTCGGGGCCGGAGCGGCCCACGCAGCCGAGGGCGACCTCCTCGGCGACCTCGGGCTGGACGTCTCGGTCGAGGCTCCGCTGAGCCAGGTGACCGAGGCCCTTCCCGACGTGTCGGTGGACGTGCCCGTGAACGTCCCCGTCACGGTGACCGGCGTCGCGGTGGGTGCCCTCGGGGACGCCACGGCATCCTCGGCGCCCGCACCGGCTCCCGCCCCGGTCCCCGATCCCGAGCCCGCCCCGGCCGGCCCGGCGGACGTCGAGCTCGACGTGCCCGTCACGATCCCGGTGGACGTCTCGGGCGTCGCCGTCGGCGTCCTCGGCGACGCCGCGGTGGCTCCGGCTCCGGCTCCGGAGGCCGCGCCCGCCCCGGCACCTGCCCCCGAGCCCGCTCCGGCGGACCCGGCGGACGTGGCCGTCGACGTGCCGGTGACGGTCCCCGTGGACGTGTCCGGCGTCGCGGTGGGCGTCCTGGGTGACGCGACCGTCACGCCGGCTCCGGCGGCTCCGGCTGACGGCACGGACGACGGCGCGGCCGGCTCCGGCTCCGGCGTCGACGTCGACGTGCCCGTGACCGTGCCGGTGGACGTGTCCGGTGTCGCGGTCGGCGTCGGCGGCGACGCGACGGTCGGCGGTGCCACTGCCGGGGAGGGCCCCGGTGACGGGACCGGTTCTGGCGACGCCGACGGCACGGGTCTCCTGGACGGGGTGCTGGGCGACGGCGGTCTGGTGGACGACCTGCTCGGCGACGGCCTCCTGGGCGGCGACGTGCTCGGCGGGGACGACGGGCTCCTCGACGAGGTGCTGGGTGAGGACGGCCTGGTGGACGACCTGCTCGGCGGTGCGTCGGGCGACGGGCTGCTGGACGGCGTGCTCGGGGACGACGGTCTGCTGGGCGACGGGCTCCTCGACGGCGGCCTGCTCGGGGAGGACGGCGTCCTCGGGGCGCTGCCCGACCTCGACGTCGGCCTGCCGGTGACGGTCCCCGTGACCGTCTGCGGCGTGGGCGTCGGCCTGCTGGGTGACGCCTCCGCCGCGTGCCCGACGGCCGCCGTCGTGCCGACGGACCCGACGGACCCGACGGACCCGACGGACCCGACGGACCCGACCGACCCGACGGACCCGACCGACCCGACGAACCCCGCTGACCCGGGATCGACGGACGGCACGGACGGCACGGTGGTCCGTGTGCTCCACCCGATCGGCACCGGTGCGGGCGCCGTGGCCGTGACGGCCACCGGGACGACCGTCGCGGCGTCGGGTCCGACGGCCCTGGCCACGACCGGTGCGGGTGGCGACCTCGGCCTGCTCGTGATGGCGGGGCTGCTCACGCTCCTCGGTCTGACGCTCCAGCGCTTCCGCCGGAAGTCCTGGCTCGCGGACCGCGACGCCTACACCCCGGTCTTCACCGACCGGAGCTGACGTCCACGACGTCGAGGACCGCCCGGGCGCCGTGCCCGGGCGGTCCTCGCGGTGCTCGCCGCGCGCTACGCGACGGCGAAGACGAGCGCCGCGATGGCGAAGCCCATGACACCGATGGCGGTCTCCATGACCGTCCAGGTGCGGAGCGTCGTCTTGACGTCCATGTCGAAGAACCGGCCGACCAGCCAGAACCCGGAGTCGTTCACATGACTGAGCACCACGGAGCCCGCCGCCACGGACACGACGACCGCGGCGAGCTCGACCGCGTTGAAGCCGCCCGCCTCCACGGCGGGGGCGATGAGCCCGGCGGCGGTCGTCAGCGCGACGGTCGCGGACCCCTGCGCGACGCGCAGGATCGCCGCGATGAGGAACCCGGCCACGATCACGGGCAGCCCCAGGTCGCCGAGCACGTCGGCGAGCGCGTCGCCGATGCCGGTCGCGCGCAGCACGCCCCCGAACATGCCGCCCGCCCCGGTGATGAGGATGACCGAGCAGACCGGGCCGAGCGCGGAGTCGAGGGTCTTCTCCAGCGCCGTCCCGGAAACGCCCCGTCGACGACCGAGCACCCAGGCCGCGACGAGCACCGTGATGAGCAGCGCGACCGGCGTCGCGCCGATGGCGCGCAGGGTCTGCACGGCCGGGTTCTCGGCGTCGACGGTCCCGGCGGCGCGCAGCGCGTCGAGCCCGGTGTTGGCGAAGATCAGCACGAGCGGGAGCAGGAGGATCGCGACGACGGTGCCGAACTTCGGCGGGTTCTCGAGCTGGTCCTCGTCGGCCTCGCCGAGGATCGCGGGGATGGGTAGCTCGACGCGACGCCCGACGTAGCGCCCGAACAGGTAGCTCGTGACGTACCAGGTGGGGATCGCGACGACGAGCCCGAGGAGGATGACGATGCCGACGTTCGCGCCGAGGAACTCGGTCGCGGCGACCGGGCCGGGGTGCGGCGGCACGTAGATGTGCATGACGGAGAAGGCGCCCGCCACGGGCAGCCCGTAGAGCAGGAGGGACCCGCCCAGCCGGCGGCCCACGGAGAACACGATGGGCAGCATGACGACGAGGCCGGCGTCGAAGAAGATCGGGAAGCCGAAGATGAGCGACGCGAGGCCGAGGGCGAACGGCGCGCGCTTCTCGCCGAACTTCCCGATGAGGAAGTCGGCCATGACCTTCGCGCCGCCGCTCGTCTCGACGAGCCTGCCCAGCATCGCGCCGAGCCCGACGAGCAGGGCGACGGTCGCGAGCGTCGTGCCGAAGCCCGCGGTGAGCACCTCGACGACCGAGCCCGTCGGGATGCCCGCCACGACGGCGGTGAGCAGGCTGACGAGGATGAGCGCCACGAAGGCGTGCAGCTTGAGCTTGATGATGAGGAACAGCAGGAGCGCGATCGCGCCCGCGGCGATCGCGAGCAGCGGTCCGGCGGTCAGGGTCTGTGTCCAGTCCTCAGGGGGCATGGGTGTGTCTCCGTCGACGGTCGTGGTCGGTGGGTCGGGTCGGGCGCGCGCTCAGCGGGCGCCGGGCGCGCTGCTCAGCCGCGTGCGCGCGAGAATCTCGTCCACGATCTGCTCGGGCGTGGAGGCGACGTCGAGCGTGAAGCCGGGCTCGTCGTCGTCCAGGGGCTCGAGCGTGGCGAGCTGGGAGGGCAGGAGCGACGTGGGCATGAAGTGGCCGCTGCGGTGCGCCATGCGCTCCGCGAGGAGCTCGGGGCTGCCGTCGAGGTGGACGAAGCAGACGCGGCCGCGCGCGGTGCGCAGCAGGTCGCGGTAGGAGCGCCTGAGCGCGGAGCAGGTCACGACGCCGGAGCGACCGGCGTCCGCCTCGGCGCTCAGCCAGTCACGGATCGCCTCGAGCCACGGCCACCGGTCCTCGTCGGTGAGCGGCGTCCCGGCGCTCATCTTCGCGATGTTGGCCTCGGGGTGGAACTGGTCGGCCTCGGCGTACTCGGTGCCGAGGTGGCGGGCGAGCAGCGTCGCGACGGTGGTCTTGCCCGAGCCGGCGACGCCCATCACGACGAGGTGCTGAGGCTGGGAGGTGCTCCCGGCGTCGTCGGGCCGGTCGGTGGTGCTGACGTCCGTGTCCATGTGTCGACTTCCGTGTCGGGCGGGGCGTCCGGGCGGGTCGGCGCCGTGCCGGCCGCTCCCGGGCGACGACCGTCGTGGTCGTCGCTGGCGTCCACTGTGGGCTATTGGTAGCACCTTTGGCAAGTGATTGATAGCACCATTCGGCGCCACTAGGCTGCGAGCATGGCGACGACGGTCCTGCACACCACCGTGCTCGACTCCCTGGGTCGTCGCATCACCAGCGGCGACGTCCCGGCAGGCACGCCGCTCACGCTCGAGTCGATCGGGTCGGAGTTCGGCGTCTCGCGCACCGTCGCGCGCGAGGTCATGCGGCTCCTCGAAGGACTCGGCCTCGTGCGGTCCAGGCGACGTGTCGGGCTCGTCGTCCTCGGCATCGACGAGTGGAACGTGCTCGACCCGCGCGTCATCCGCTGGCGCCTCGAGGGCCCGGGCCGCGACCCCCAGCTCCGCACGCTCACCGAGCTGCGCCACGCCGTCGAGCCGCTCGCGGCCGCGGGGGCGGCGGTCCACGCGACCGACGACGAGCGCGCCGAGCTCGTCGCGGCCGCCACACGCATGCGGATGCTCGGCGAGGCGGGCGACCTCGAGGAGTTCCTCGCGCTCGACGTGCGCTTCCACGAGCTCCTGCTGCGCGCGAGCGGCAACGAGATGTTCGGCGCGCTCGCGGGGGTCGTCGCCGCGGTGCTCAGCGGACGGACGCACCTGGGGCTCATGCCCGCGTCCCCTGTGCCCGAGGCGCTGGACCAGCACGAGGCCGTCGCGCGCGCCGTCGCGGACGGCGACCCGCGCGCCGCCGAGGCGGCGATGGCGGCGATCGTCGGCGAGGTCCGCGCCGCGCTCGGCGGGGTCGACCGGCAGGCCTGACCCGGCGCGCGCCCCTGCCACGCGTTCAACGTCGGCAACGCGCTCGGCGCCTGGATCGGCGGTCTGACCATCGCCGCCGGGCTCGGCTTCACGTCGCCCCTGTGGGCGGGCGCCGCGATGACGGCCGTCGGGCTCGTCGTCCTGCTCGTCGCGGTCCGTGCTCGCGGCGGCGAGTGGTCGCGAGCCGTGCGGCCCGCCCCGCACGACACGGCGCCCGCCCCCGCGCCGGAGGCACCAGCCGCCGTCTGACACCCGCGGCGCCGAACCCGGGGTCCTCCCTCACGACCGGCGCGTCGTGGGGAACGACCCCGGGTTCGGCGTGTCAGTGGGGGTGGATTCGCACCTCGGCCGCCTTGACCACGAACCAGACGCGCTCGCCCGGGGTCAGGCGCAGCTCGGCGACGGCGCGCGGCGTGAGGTCCGCGGCGAGGTGCGGGGCGTCGTGCCCGACGGCGGTCGTCGTCACCGCGGCCTGGTCGCCCCGGTCCTCGCCCGCCACGCGACCCCACACGCGCAGCAGCGGCCCGTGCGGCTCCACGCTCGTCACGACGACCCGGTACGCGTTGCGGGGACTGCCCTCGGGCGTCGCCCGGTGGACGGCGACCGTGCGCGGCTCGAACACCGCGACGGCCCCGGTCCCGACCGCGAGCGGTTCGTCCGCCGTCCCGCGCACGCGGACCTCCGCTCCGTCGACGGCGACCGTCACCTCGCGTGCTGCGGCCGGCCCTGCCTCGGCCGGGACCAGAGCTGCGTCCGTCCCGCCGGCGCCCGTCCCGCCGGTCTCCGTCCCGCCGGTGTCCGGCCCGCCCTGCTCCGTCCCGAGGCTCCCCACCGTGACGGGCTCCGGCACGGCGACGTGGACGACGCTCCCTGCGAGGAGGTTCACGCCCGCGAGGCGGGCCGCGAACCGGGACCGTGGCCGCGTGAGGACCTGGTCCACCGGCCCGTCCTCGACGACGCGGCCGTCCGCCAGCACGACGACGCGGTCGGCCAGCAGCAGCACGTCGAGCAGGTCGTGGGTCACGAGGAGCGTCGTGCGGGGCCGCTCCCGCTGCGCGTGGTGCAGCACCGACCGCACGTGCTGCGCGACGCCGACGTCGAGCGAGGCGAGCGGTTCGTCGAGCAGCAGCACGCGCGGGTCGGTGACGAGCGCCCGGGCGATGGCGACGCGCTGCGCCTGCCCGCCCGAGAGGTCGGTCGCGCGCCGGGGCGCGAGGTCGGCGGCGCCGACGCGCCCGAGCGCGGCCCGGGCCTCGCGCCGGGCGCGGGTGCGCGGCACGCCTCGCGCCCGGAGGCCGAACGCGACGTTGTCCTCGACCGACAGGTTCTCGAACAGCAGCGGTCGCTGGCTCAGCCACGCGAGCCGCCGACGGCGCGGCGCGGCGCGCGTGACGTCGTCGTCCCCGACGGCGACCCGGGCGCCGGGCGCCTCCCCGGGCGGGAGGAGCCCTGCCACGACCTGCACGAGCGTCGACTTGCCCGCCCCGTTCGCGCCGAGCACCGCGACGACCTCGCCCGGCGCGAGCGCGAGGTCCACGTCGAGCCCGCGGTCGGGGACGACGGCGCGCACGGCGAGCGCGGCGGCCGCCACGTGGGGGCGTGGGGTCGGGTCCGCGGCGGGCGCCGACGCCGGGTCGGTGCCGCTCCGGGGCGAGACGTCCTCCCGGACGACCCGGTCGCCGTCGGGCAGGGCGCCCGACCCGCGGGCCGCCCGGCCGTCGCGCCGCGGGCGGGCCGTCCGGGTGTCCGGGCCGCCGAGCACGCGCGGACCGTGGACGGCGGCCGTGATGAGCACCGCGACCACCACGAGCACGAACGACAGCGCGACGGCGGCGTCCGGGTCGGCGCTGCGCTGGAGGTAGATCTCCAGCGGCAGGGTCTGCGTGACGCCCTGGAGCGCGCCCGCGAACGTGATGGTCGCGCCGAACTCGCCGAGCGCCCGCGCGAACGCGAGCACCGCGCCCGACAGCAGCCCCGGCAGGACGCGGGGGAGGGTCACGCGGCGCAGCACCGTCGTGGGGCCGGCGCCGAGCGTCGCGGCGACGTCCTCGAGGCGCGTGTCCTGCGTGCGCAGCGCGCCCTCGAGGCTCAGGACGAGGAACGGGAGGGCGACGAACGTCTGCGCGATGACGACGGCCGTCGTGGTGAACGCGATCTCGATCCCCAGCACCTCGAGGTGCTGGCCGATCAGCCCGCGGCGACCGAACGTGTGGAGCAGCGCGATGCCGCCGACCACGGGCGGCAGGACGAGCGGGAGCAGCACGAGGGCGCGCGCGACGCGCTGCCCGGGGAACGTCGTGCGCGCGAGGACGAGCGCCATGGGCGTGCCGAGCAGCACGCAGCACAGCGTCGCGACGAGCGCGGTGCGCAGGGACAGCCCGAGCGCGTCGACCGCGGCCGGGGATGTGACGAGGGCCCAGAGGCCGCCGGTCCCGTCCGCCGCCGGCGTCAGCTCGACGCGCGCGACCATCGCCACCACGGGGACGACGACGAACAGCGCGCCGAGCAGCGCCGGGGCGAGGACCCAGCGGGGGAGCCCGCGCATCAGGGCCTGCGGGACGGTGCGGTCGTCACGGCGCCGCCGCGTCCGGGGCGCCGAAGCCCGCCGCGGCGAGCGCGGCCTGCCCGGCGTCGCCGGTCACCAGGTCGATCCAGGCGTGCGCGAGCGCGACCTGCTCGGGGCCGGCCCCCTCGGCCGCCGCGACGAGCGCGATCGGGTAGACGTTGAGCGCGGCGTCGGTCTCGGGCACGTCGACCACGTCGACGTCGTCGCCCGCGAGGGTCGCGTCCGTGACGTACACGAGCCCGGCGTCGGCCTCGCCCGACGTCACCTTGGCGAGGACGTCCGTGACGCTGGCCTCCTCGCTCACGCGGTGGATGGTGACGCCCGCGGCCTCGGCGACCGTGTCGGTCGCGCCGCCGCACGGGACCTCCGGCGCGCAGACGACGACCTTGACGTCCTCGCGCGCGAGGTCGGCGAACGTCTCGACGCCGGCGGGGCTCCCGGGCGGGGTGACGATCGTCAGCGTGTTCGTCGCGAACGCGACCGGGTCGGACGCGTCGCCCGCGTCGACGACCCGGGTCATGGTGCGCTCGTCCGCGGAGGCGAAGACGTCGGCCGGCGCCCCGGCGAGGATCTGGTCGCCCAGGTCGGACGACCCGGCGAACGACAGCGCCACGGTGACGCCCTCGTGCTTGGCCTCGAAGCCGTCGGCGAGGTCGGTGAACACGTCGCGCAGCGACGCCGCGGCGAGGACCGTGAGCGTGCGCTCCTCGGCCGGCGTGCTCGCGGCGTCCGTGGCGCCGCCCGACGGCGAGGCGTCGTCCCCGGCGTCCGCGCCGGTGCCGCACGCGGCGAGCGCGGCGACGAGGGCCGCCGTCCCGAGCGCGGCGAGGGCTCCTCGGGCGCGGCGGCGCGAGGTTGTCGTGCGGGTGGTCGTGCGGGGGCGTGCGGACGTGCTCACGCGGTTCCTCCAGGGGTCTCGACGATGACGGTCGTCGCCTTGACGACCGCGACGGCCAGGCTTCCGGGCTCGAGGCGCAGCTCGCGCACGGCCTCGGTGCTCATGAGCGAGACCACGCGCTGGCCCCCGCAGAGCATCTCGACCTGGGACATCACGGTGTCGCTCACGACGTCCGTCACGATCCCGACGAACCGGTTGCGCGCCGAGCGCGCGACGCCGGACGGGTCGGGCGTCGGGTGCGACTGCGCGACGGCGAAGCGCGCGAGCTCCGCGCCCTCGACGACCTTGCGCCCGGCGTCGTCGACGCTCGCGGCGAGGTCGCCGGCGTCGACCCAGCGGCGGACGGTGTCGTCGCTGACCCCGAGCAGGCTTGCGGCCTCGCGGATCCGAAAATGCGGCATGATGGCGACGATAGACCCGTACCTGCGGAGTGTCACGCCGCGGGACCGTGGGAAACCCCGCGCGACGACGTCACGCGCCGGAGTACGCGCCGACTGGTGCACGTGCGCTCGAAGGACGCACCTGGACGTGCGCCGCTCGTACGCCCGTGCATCGCTCGACCGGTGGTGTGGCAGGCTCGGCGGGTGAACGAGACGACGACCCGGGCGGACGTGCGCGTCGCCGTCGAGGGTCCGACGGCCGAGGACGTGCTGGCGCTGCTGCAGGAGCACCTGGACGAGATGCACGCGACGTCGCCGCCGGAGAGCGTGCACGCGCTGGACGTGGAGCGGCTGCGCGCGTCGGACATCACGTTCGTCACCGCGCGATCCGCGGACGGCGGCCTCCTCGGGTGCGGCGCGCTCAAGCAGCACGACGCGACGCTGGGCGAGCTCAAGTCCATGCGCACGACGGCGGCCGCGCGGGGTCGGGGCGTCGCGGCCACGGTCCTCGCGCACCTGCTCGACGTCGCGCGCGACCGTGGCCTCGACCGCGTGAGCCTGGAGACGGGTACGGAGGACTACTTTGCCCCTGCGCGTCGCCTCTACGCGCGCCACGGGTTCGTGCCGTGCGCGCCGTTCGCCGACTACACGGACGACCCGAACAGCGTGTACCTGACGCTCGCGCTCGCCTGACGGAGCCGCGACCGCCTTCCGCCGAGGTAGAACCTCCGGGCGTGAGATAGAGCTCGCCGCGTTCTACGTCGCGGCCGGAGGCTCTACCTCACGACGGCGTGGTCGGTGCCCCGACAGACAGGACCCCGTGACCGGTGCCGGTCACGGGGTCCTGTGCGTCGGGTCGGGGAAGGCGTGGGAGCGCCTGGGTGTCATGCGTCGAGCTTCAGCCGGGCACCGAGGGCGACGGCCGCCACGACGGCAGCGCCGGCGACCAGCACGAGGTCCTTGAGCACGTACTGGCCCAGGAGGGTCATGCCGTGGCCGAACAGCTCGCCGGCGAAGAGCACGATCGGCGACAGGATGCCGGCCATCGCGACGGCGAGGGCGACCAGCCCGGCCCGCAGGAGGCGGCCCGTGAGGAGGGTCAGGCCGATGAACGTCTCGAGGACCGCGGTGAAGAGCACCGCCGCGGTCCCGCCGACGAGGCCGAACGTGAGCGTCTCGACGGTCCGCGCCGCGATCGACTCCGCCGGGCTCGCGCCGGGGAAGAACTTCAGGACGCCGAACCCGAGGAACACGAGGCCGAGGGCGACGCGCAGCGCGGGGACGGACCAGCGCGTGAGGAAGCGCGCGGTGGCGGCGACGGCGGCGTCGACGCGGCCGGCCAGCCGCGCGGGCAGGACGGCGACGCGGCGACGGGCGACGGGCGTGGTCGAGGACGCTGACGGGCGGACGACGCGGGGACGACCGGCGGTCGTCGGGGCGGTGGTGGACATGCTCGAACCTCTTCCGGGTGACGGTCACGGTCGGGGTGACCGCCCCTGGAAGGAGGGCGTGCCGGCGCGTCCCGTGGTCACCGTCGTCGCGTTTTCACCCGGTGGCGCTCGGCGGGTCCTGCACGCGACGAGGTGGTTTCTCGCCGCTGACCTGGCGCTTCCTGGTCCGGCGACGGCGCCGGGGTTCACCGCCCGCGCGGGCGCTCCGAGGGGTCCCAGCCCGGCCGCGGGGCGCGCGCGGCGACCGACGCGTCGCGCGACCGGTACACGACGTACGGGCGGAACAGGTAGGGCGCGGGCGCGGAGAACGCGTGCACGAGCCGCGTGAACGGCCACAGGATGAAGAGCAGGTTGGCGGCGACGATGTGGAGCTGGAAGGCCGCGGGCACGCCTTCCATGAGCGCGGGCTGCGGCTGCAGGTACCAGAGCGACCGGAACCAGGGGGAGATCGTCTCCCGGTAGTCGTACCCGTGGCCGCCGGCGAGGAGCTGCGTCTGCACGGTCGCCCACGACCCGAGCAGGATCGACGCCGCGAGGAACACGTACATGGTCTTGTCCATGCGCGTCGTCGCGCGGAAGACGGGACCGGTGGTGCGGCGCCGGTAGATGAGGATGAGCAGCCCGGCGACGAGCGCGACGGCCGCGATCGACCCCATGTACGTGGCGACGAAGTGGTAGGCGACCTCCTTGATGCCCACCGCCTCCGTCCACGACTTGGGGATGACGAGGCCCATGAGGTGCCCGAGGATCACGAACAGCAGCCCGAAGTGGAAGAGCGGGGAGCCGAGCCGCAGGAGCCGCTTCTCGTAGAGCTCGCTGGACCGCGTGGTCCAGCCGAACTTGTCGTACCGGTACCGCCAGACCGACCCCACGACGAACACCGCGAACGTCACGTACGGGAAGACGACCCACAGCAGGATCTCGCCCGTGCTCACCCCGCTCATCGCACCGCACCTCCGGTCCGGCCGGCCCCGGCGCCGTACGGCTCCAGCGCGAACGGCTCCATCCCCACGAGCTCGGCGGGCGGTCCCGCCGTCACGAGCTCGACGTACCGCTGCTGCGTGCGCTCGTCGAGCGGCGGGAGCGTGAGGCACACCGCCTCGACCAGCCCGGTCCACGGGCTCGCCATGCTCTCGAGCGCGGTGCGCAGCACCTCGATCCCGTCGCGGTGCGAGGCGAGCAGCCCCGCCGCGATCGTCGCGTCGTCGCCCTCGGTGCGGGCGGAGAACTCGAGCACGGTCGGCAGGTAGTCGGGCAGCTCCGAGCCCGTGACCTCCCAGCCCGCGGCCCGGTACGCCTCGACGAACGCGACGAGCGCCGTCCCGCGCCGCCGGGTGTCGCCCGCGGCGTAGTACGACAGGTACATCGAGCACTTGCGCTTGAGGTCGAACGTCGCGACGTAGCGGGCCTGGAGCTCGCGCAGGCCCTGCGCGTCCGCGGACGCCGGCAGCACGTCGCAGAACGCGTCGAGGCGCTCGCGGACCGGTGCGGGCAGCCCGGGCGTCGACGCCCGGACGGCCACGGCCGCGTCGAGCACGTCCGCGTCGGGGTAGGCGAGCAGCACGGACGCGGCCATGTGGGCCGTGCGGCGCTGGGTGCCCGACGCCGAGACGGGGGCCAGGTGGTCGGGCTGCGGCCCGCGAGGTCGCGCCCCGGGGCGCAGCGCCGGGGTCGGGAGCAGGGAGCGCGTCCTCATCGGGTGCCTCCGTCGGGCCCGACGCCGGGCCCGTCCTCCTGTGCCGGGTTGCCCGCCGGTCCGCCGACCGGCCCACCGGGCGCCGACGGGCCGGGGATCGTGTCGTGCCGCGCGTCCTGCCGACCCCCGGGCAGCGAGCCGGGCCCCCCGGGGACGACGCCGCCGGTCCCCGTGCCCGCGCCGGTCCCGCCGGTCGTCGCGTCCTCGCCCGGCGGGAAGAGCCCGGGCGGGCGGCCGTTGCCGTCCCAGTTGAGGAGGTTCACACGGCCGGGCGTCGAGGGCCCGTACGGGGAGTCCGCCGTCTGGCGCGACTGGAGGACGTGGAAGTTCTCGACCGCGACGGGCACCGGGCTCCCGGACGTCTCGCCGAACGGCCCGCCGCCGGTCAGGCCCATGCCGCCCATCCCCGGGCCGCCGTCGTAGTCGAGGGAACATGACAGCTCGTCGAGCTCGCGGGCGATCTCGGTGTGGGCGGTGGGGATGACGTAGCGGTCTTCGTACTTCGCGATCGCGAGGAGGCGGTACATGTCCTGGACCTGTTGCCCGGTCATGCCGACGGCGGCCGCGGTCTCTTCGTTGGCGTCGTGGCCGAGGTTGATGTCGCGCATGTAGGAGCGCATGGCGGCCAGGCGGCGCAGGACCTTCTCGACGGGGGCGGTGTCGCCCGCGGTGAAGAGGCCGGCGAGGTATTCCAGGGGGATGCGTAGCTTCGAGATGGCGGCGAACAGGGTGCGTCCGTCCTCGCCGTCGTTGCCGGAGGCGGTCACGACGTCGACGACGGGGGACAGGGGTGGGATGTACCAGACCATGGGCAGGGTGCGGTACTCCGGGTGCAGGGGCAGGGCGACCTCGTACCGGGTGATGAGGTCCCAGATGGGCGAACGCTGGGCGGCGGTGATCCAGTCCTCGGGGATCCCCTCGGCGCGCGCGGCGGCGATGACGTCGGGGTCGTTCGGGTCGAGGAAGACGGCGCGCTGGGAGGCCAGGAGCTCGTGCTCGTCCTCCACCGACGCGGCCTGGGTGACCTTGTCGGCGTCGTACAGGACGAGGCCGAGGTAGCGCAGGCGTCCCACGCACGTCTCGGAGCACACGGTGGGCAGGCCGACCTCGATGCGGGGGTAGCACAGGGTGCATTTCTCGGCCTTGCCGGTCTTGTGGTTGAAGTAGACCTTCTTGTAGGGGCAGCCGGTGACGCACATGCGCCAACCCCGGCACTGGTCCTGGTCCACGAGCACGATGCCGTCCTCGGCGCGCTTGTACATGGCGCCCGACGGGCAGGACGCGACGCAGGCGGGGTTGAGGCAGTGCTCGCAGATGCGGGGCAGGTAGAACATGAACGTCTTGTCGAGCTCGGTCGCGACGTGCTCGGACATGTGCTGCAGGACCGGGTCGTCGGCCATGGTGGTGGTGGACCCGGCGAGGTCGTCGTCCCAGTTCGCCGACCAGGAGATGTTCATGTCCTTGCCCGTGAGCAGCGACTTCGGCCTGGCGACGGGGGTGTGGGCGCCCTGGGGGGCCGAGAGCAGCATGTCGTACTCATACGTCCACGGTTCGTAGTAGTCGTGGATCGAGGGCAGGACGGGGTTGGAGAAGATCGTGGCGAGCTTCTTCAACCGGCCCCCGGCGCGCAGCTTGAGCTTGCCCTTCTTGGTCCGCACCCACCCGCCCTGCCAGCGGTCCTGGTCCTGGTAGGTGCGGGGGTAGCCCAGGCCGGGGCGGGTCTCGACGTTGTTGAACCACACGTACTCGACCCCGGTGCGGTTGGTCCAGGCCTGCTTGCACGTGACCGAGCACGTGTGACACCCGATGCACTTGTCCAGGTTCATCACCATCGACATCTGCGCCATCACCCGCACGACGCCACCCCCTCCCACGCCGACGACTGCCTGCCCGCCGCCGGGCCCCGCGCTGTTCCGGTCCGGGTCACGAGTGTCACGAGCGTCACGAGTACCGCACCTCCTGGCTGCGTCGGCGGATGACGGTCATCTCGTCGCGCTGGTTCCCCGTGGGTCCCAGGTAGTTGAACGCGTAGGAGAGCTGGGCGTAGCCGCCCGCGAGGTGCGTCGGCTTGAGCAGGATGCGCGTGAGCGAGTTGTGGATGCCGCCACGGAGCCCGGACGTCTCCGCGAGCGGGACGTCGATCGTGCGGTCCGTCGCGTGGTGCATGTACACGGTGCCCTCGGGCATCCGGTGGCTGACCACCGCCCTCGCCACGACCACGCCGTTGCGGTTGTACGCCTCGATCCACTCGTTGTCCGCGACCCCGATCTTGGCGGCGTCGGCGGGCGACATCCAGACGTTCGGGCCGCCCCGGGACAGGGACAGCATGAAGAGGTTGTCCTGGTACTCCGAGTGGATCGACCACTTGTTGTGCGGCGTGAGGTACCGCACCGCGACCTCGGCATGACCGCCGGAGGCGGGGTAGCCCGACGGCGACGTGTCGCCCACGACCGGCGAGTCGCCGAACAGGCGGTGCATGTCGAGCGGCGGCCGGAAGATCGGCATGTGCTCGCCGAGCTCGATCATCCAGTCGTGGTCGAGGTAGAGGTGCTGGCGCCCCGTGAGCGTGTGCCACGGCTTGAGCCGCTCCACGTTGACGACGAACGCCGAGTACCGGCGGCCCCCGTGCTCGGACCCGGACCACTCGGGAGAGGTGATGACCGGCGTCGGGCGCGACTGCACGTCCGGGAACGTCACGCGCTTGCCCTGCTCGTCGAGCGCGAGGTCCGCGAGCCGGGTGCCCGTGCGCTGCTCGACGTGCTCGAACCCCTGCACCGCGAGCCGGCCGTTCGTCGTGCCCGACAGCGCGAGGATCATCTCGCACGCGTGCGTGTCCCGGTCCAGGCGCGGGCGCCCGGCCGTCGGTCCGTCCTGGACGAGACCGTTGCGGCGGCCGAGGTCGGCGACCTCGGGCGCGGGCGAGAAGTGCACGCCCTTGGTGACCATGCCCGCCTTCTCCGTGAGCGGACCGAGCGACGCCATCCGGGCCGCGAACGCCGGGTAGTCCCGCTCGACCACCACGAGCTTCGGCATCGTCACGCCCGGCACGAGCTCGCGCTCCGTCACGGGCAGGCCCGAGTCGGTGAGCGCGCCGTGCGGGACCGCCATCTCGTCCGGGGTGTCGTGCGCGAGCGGCGCGGCGACGAGGTCCTCCCGGACCCCGAGGTGCGTCACCGCGAGCTCGGACACCTTCCCCGCCAGCGCGTGGAAGATGTCGAAGTCGGTGCGCGTCTGCCACGGCGGGCTGATCGCCGGGTTGAACGAGTGCACGAACGGGTGCATGTCCGTGGAGGACAGGTCGTGCTTCTCGTACCACGTGGCCGCCGGCAGCACGACGTCCGAGAACAGCGTCGTCGACGTCATGCGGAAGTCGAGCGTGACGAGCAGGTCGAGCTTCCCCTGTGGCGCCTCGTCCCGCCAGGTCATCGACCGCGGGCGGCGCTCCGGGCTCGACTCCGCCGCGTTGACCGCGGCGTCGGTCCCGAGCAGGTGCTTGAGGAAGTACTCGTTGCCCTTGCCCGACGACCCGAGGATGTTCGCGCGCCACACCGTCACGACACGCGGGAAGTTCGCCGGGTCGTCCGGGTCCTCGCACGCGAACCGGAGCGTCCCGGCCTTGAGCTCGTCGACCACGTGCTGCGCGGGCTCCTTGCCCGCCGCGCGCGCCTCGTCCACGAGGTCGAGGGGGTTGCGGTCGAACGTCGGGAAGCTCGGCATCCAGCCGCGCTGCGCCGACTCGACGAGCGTGTCCGCCGTGGTGCGACCCGAGAACTGACCCTGCGCGAGCGGCGACGCCAGCGCGTCCGCGGGCAGGCCGTCGTACCGCCACTGGTCCGTCGCGAGGTACCAGAACGCCGTGCCGATCATCTGGCGCGGCGGGCGCGACCAGTCGAGGCCGCCCGCGTACTGCGCCCACCCGGTCACCGGGCGGCACTTCTCCTGCCCCACGTAGTGCGCCCACCCGCCGCCGTTCACGCCCTGGCAGCCGGTGAGCGTCGTCAGCGCGAGCATCGCGCGGTAGATCGTGTCGGAGTGGAACCAGTGGTTGGTGCCCGCACCCATGATGATCATCGAGCGACCGCCCGAGTCCAGCGCGTTCTGCGCGAACTCGCGCCCGATGCGCTCGGCCGCCGCCGCGGGCACCCCCGTGAACCGCTCCTGCCACGCGGGCGTCGCGGGCGACGCGTCGTCGTCGTAGCCCGCGGGCCACTCGCCCGGCAGGCCGAGCTCCGGGCGGTCCACGCCGTACTGCGCGAGCAGCAGGTCCAGCACCGTCGTGACGAGCCGCCCACCGACCCGGCGGGCCGGGACCCCGCGCACGACGACGCCCGCGCCGCCCAGGTGCGCGGCGGCCTCGTCGCCGGGCGCCGGGTCGAGGTCGAACCGCGGCAGCGCGACGGCGACCGTCTCGTACGTGAGATCTGCCGAGGGAGAGCCCTGGTTCCGCGAGGGAGAGCCCTGGTCCGCCGAGGGAGAGCCCTGGTCGGCCGACGGCGGGCGCTCGGCGACGGAGTCGCGGGTCGGGGCCGCCTGGGGCGCGCCCCAGAAGACGCCGTGCGGGTCGGCGACCGAGAGCAGCGGGTCGATGTCGCCGAGGTCGAGGTTCCAGCGACCCGCGTCGGCCTCGCCGTAGCGGTGGCCGAGGCTGCCGTTCGGGACGCGCGGAGTGCCGTCGGCGTCGAGCACGACGGTCTTGAAGCGGGCGTTCGAGGAGGCGGCGTCGTCGTCGCCCGGGCGCCCGACGCCGTCGGGCAGGTCCGCCGCGGTGAGGAACTTCCCCGGGACGTACGTGGCGACCGGCCGGTCGTCGGGGTTCCCGTACCCGTCGCCGTGCTCGTCGAGGACGACGAGGTTCGGGAGGTCGGTGAAGCGCGCCGCGTACTCGGCGAACTGCGGGGTGCGGCGCTGCGCGTAGTGCTCGGTGAGGATGACGTGGCCCATCGCCTGGGCGAGGGCGCCGTCCGTCCCCGGGTGCGGCGCGAGCCACTCGTCGGCGAACTTGGTGTTGTCGGCGTAGTCGGGGGAGACGACGACGACCTTCTGGCCGCGGTAGCGGGCCTCGGTCATGAAGTGGGCGTCCGGCGTGCGGGTGACCGGGACGTTGGAGCCCCACATGATGCAGTAGGTGGAGTTCCACCAGTCGGCGGACTCGGGGACGTCGGTCTGGTCGCCGAACACCTGCGGGGACGCGACCGGGAGGTCGGCGTACCAGTCGTAGAACGAGAGCATCGTGCCGCCGAGCATCTGCACGAACCGGGCCCCGACGCCGTGGGACACCATGGACATCGCGGGGATGGGGGAGAACCCGGCGACGCGGTCGGGTCCGTAGGCCTTGATGGTGTGGACGTGGGCGGCGGCGACGATCTCGGCGGCCTCGTCCCACGACGCGCGCACGAGCCCGCCCTTGCCGCGCGCGGACTTGTAGCGCCGCGCGGTCTCGGGGTCGGTGGTGAGGCGCTCCCAGGCCAGGACGGGGTCGCCGGTGGCGGCGCGGGCGGCGCGGTAGGCGTCCAGGAGGGTGCCGCGGACGTAGGGGTAGCGCACGCGGGTGGGGGAGTAGGTGTACCAGGAGAACGCGGCGCCGCGGGGGCAGCCGCGGGGTTCGTACTCGGGGGAGTCGGGGCCGACGGAGGGGTAGTCGGTCTGCTGGGTCTCCCAGGTGATGATGCCGTCCTTGACGTAGACCTTCCAGGAGCAGGACCCGGTGCAGTTCACGCCGTGGGTGGAGCGCACGACCTTGTCGTGGGACCAGCGGTCGCGGTAGAACACGTCGCCCTGGCGCCCGCCGGTCAGGAACACCTGCCGCAGGTCGTCCGACACCTTCCCGCGCCGCAGGTGCTTGCCGAGCCGCAGCAGCGCGTCCTCGACCGGGCCGTCCGCCGTCGTCGTCATGCCGCGCTCCCGCCGCCGACCGTCGCGGAGGGCCGGGAACTCAGCGGCCGCGAGGGTCCGCGCACCGGCGACGCTGACGGCACGAACACGTACGACATGCGGGCCTCCTGGGGCGAGCAGGGACGGCGGGGGTCGGTCCACAGCCACTATGCCCAGAACGGGCGGATCGCGCGCGCCGAGCGCGCCCCCGTCCGACGCGCCGTCCGACATCCCGCCCGACGCCGCGCCCGGTCCGGCCACGCGGGTCGCTACCGTGGCGCCATGAGCGCACCCACCGGACCGGCCGCGGACGCGACCGTCGTCGTCGTCACCGTGTCCGACCGCTGCTCGCGCGGCGAGGCGGAGGACCGCTCGGGCCCGCTCCTGGCGGGGCTCCTCGGGTCGGCGGGCTGGGCGGTCGTCACGGACCTCGTGCCCGACGGCGTCGCCTCCGTGCGCGACGCCGTCGCCCGGGCCGTGGCCGGGGGAGCGCGCGTCGTGCTCACGACCGGCGGGACCGGCGTCGGGCCGCGCGACCTCACGCCCGAGGGGACGCGCGAGGCCCTGGCGCAGGAGGTCCCCGGCATCGCGGAGGAGCTGCGCCGGCGGGGAGCGGCGCACGTGCCCGCGGCCGTGCTGTCGCGGGGTCTCGCGGGGATCGCGTCAGGACCGCAGGGCCGGGCGCTCGTCGTGAACCTGCCCGGCTCGACGGGCGGCGTGCGCGACGGCTGGGCCGTCCTCGAGCCGCTCCTGCCGCACGTGCTCGCGCAGCTCGACGGCGCCGACCACTGACGACCCGGCGATCCTCCCGGCCGAGCAGGTGGTCCTGGCGGGTCCGGGGAGCGTGACGGACCCCGATCGCCTGCTCGGCACGGGCCGGGTCAGCCGCCCGCGAAGGGTGGGAGCACGTCGACCGGCTGGTCCGGGACGAGCGGGGTGTCGTCGCTCGACGCGCGCACGCCGCCGACGAGGAGCGAGCAGCGGGGCAGCACGTCCGCGAGGGCGGCGTGCCGGGCGACGAGCGCGGCCTGCAGCTCGCCGACCGTCGTCGCGTCGACGCTCTCCGTCTCCGTGCCGGCGGCCTCGCGCGCCCCGGCGAAGTAGCGGACGGTCACCATCTCTCAGTCCTGCGTCTCGGCCGGCGCCGCGGTGCCGGGCAGCTCGGGCTCCGGCGTCCACGCGAGCGCGAGCGCGGCGGCGCGGTCGAGGACGTCCTGCACGCTGCGGCCCGACCCGTCGTGCGCGGCGAGGCCGGCGACGTAGCCCGCGACGAACGTCGTGAGGGGCGCGGCGGGACGCTCGATGCCGTGCGCGGCGTCGCGTGCGAGGTCGAGGATCGCGCCGATGTCCACCACCTGAGGGTCGAGGTCGAGGTCGCTCGCCAGCGCGTCGACCCAGCGCTCGAGGTTCGTCATCGTGGCCTCCTGCTGTCGTCCGGGGTGTCGTCGGGCTCCGGTACCGCACCCGCGCCCAGGCGGCGGTCCTGCTCGCGGGCATCCTCCCACGTGTCGACGTCGTCGGTGGCGCCGTCCTCGTCGGGGACGGCGAGCGCGGGCAGCCCGGCGAGCAGGCGGCGCACCGACGCACCGTGCACCGCGGGCAGGGCGGCGAGCGCGCCCTGGAGCGCCGCGCGCTCGTAGAGCCCCACGAGCCACTGGTCGCGCCCGCCGCGCACCGCGTGCACGGCCACCTCGTCCGCCCGGCGGCGCGCCGCAGCGAGCAGCGCGGGCACCGCCTCCGCGGCCCGGGGGACGTCGCACGCGAGGACGAGCACCCAGGGCGCGCCGCCGTCGTCGGGTCCGGGCAGGGCGCCCAGCCCGGCCGCGATGCCGGCGACGGGTCCTCCGAAGGGCGGGTCCTCGCGCGTCAGCGCGTAGCGGGCGGGGTCGGCGAGCTCGTCCGGCCCGACGACGACGGTCCGCGCCGCGCCGGCCGTCGCCGCGAGCGCGTGCTCCAGCAGCGGACGGCCCCCGACGACGACGCCCGGCTTGGGCGTCCCCAGCCGCTCGGCACGACCCCCGGCCAGCACGACGGCGTCGAAGACGAACGCCGGGCGGGGCCCGGTCACGGCTCGCGGTGCCAGTCGCCGGACTTGCCCCCGGTCTTGGCGACGAGGCGCACGTCCGTGAGCTCGACGGACTTGTCGAGCCCCTTGACCATGTCGACGACCGCGAGCCCCGCGACCGCCACGGCGGTGAGCGCCTCCATCTCGACGCCCGTGCGGTCGGCGGTGCGCACGGTCGCGGTGACGTCGACGCCGTGGTCGCCCACGACGAGGTCGACGACCGCGCCGTGCACCCCGATGACGTGCGCGAGCGGCAGCAGCTCGGCCGTGCGCTTGGCGCCCGCGATGCCCGCGATGCGCGCGACGGCGAGCACGTCGCCCTTGGGGACGGTGCCGTCGCGCAGCGCCGCGACGATCTGCGGCGAGCACCGCACGACGCCGGTCGCCGTCGCGGAGCGGACGGTGGGCTGCTTGGCGGTGACGTCGACCATGCGGGCGTGGCCGCGCTCGTCGAGGTGCGTGAAGTCGTGCGTGGGGCTCATGGCGCCACTCTCGCACGCGCGCCCCGGCGCGCGGACGGGTCGGAGGACCCTCGTGCGTCCCGGCAGGCCGGCGCGTGCGGATCGAGGCCACCGCCGTGCATGCGGAGGGGCCCGGCGGTCAGTCCAGGAGCAGGACCCGGACGGCGTCGCCGGGCTCGACCGACGTGACGTCCGCGCCGACCACGGCGAGCGCGTCGGCGTGCGCGAGCGCGCTCACGCGGTGCGAGCCGGAACCTCGCGCCTCCGCGGGGTCCGCCCCGCGGTCGCGGTGCCGGCCCGCGGGGACGACGCGGGCGCCGTCGGGCGAGGTGTGCCGCACGAGCACGAGCTGCTCGCGCCCGGACGGCGACGACCAGCCCTCCGCGGCGACGCGCTCCACGAGCGCGCGGCCCGTGCCGGGGACGCCCCGGAGGCGGTCGAGGACCGGCCGGGCGAACAGCTCGAACGACACGAACGCGCTCACCGGGTTGCCGGGCAGCGCGAGCCACGGGACGCCGCGCCACCGCGCGAGGCCCTGCGGCTTGCCGGGCTGCATCCCGACGGCGACGAGCCGTGCGTCGTCGACCGCGCCCTCCCACGCCGTCCCGGCGCGCGTCGCGGGGTCCAGGACCTCGCGCACGACGTCGAACGCGCCCGCGCTCACCCCGCCCGTGCTGACGAGGAGGTCGGGCGGGGCGCCGTCGAACGCACCCAGCAGGTCGTCGAGTGCCGCGACGAGCGCGGCGGCCGTGTCGCCGACCGCGCCCCGCCGCACGACGCGCGCCCCGGCCGTGCGCGCCGATGCGGCGAGCAGGACCGAGTTGGAGTCAGGGATCCGGCCCGGACCCGGCGCCGTCCCCGGCGCGACGAGCTCGCTGCCCGTGGACAGCACCGCGACGCGCGGCGCGCGGTGCACGCGCACGGTCGCGTGCCCCGCGGACGCCGCGACCGAGACGTGCCGCGCCGTCAGCACGGCCCCCGCCTCGAGGACCACGTCCCCGCGGCGCACGTCCTCGCCCTGCGCCCGCACGTTGCTGCGCGACGCGTCATGGACCTCGACCGTCACCGGGCCGCTTCCCGGCGCCCCCGGCGTGAACCGCCCGGTCGACGTGCGCTCGACCGGGACCACGAGGTCGGCGCCGCGCGGCACCGGCGCCCCGGTCATGATCCGGACCGCCTCGCCGGCCCCGAGGAGGGCGTCGAGCCCCGGTGCTCCCGCCGCGACGTCGCCGACCACGCGCAGCGCGACGGGCGAGCCGGTCGCGGCCCCGGCCACGTCGGCCGACCGCACCGCGTACCCGTCCATCGCGGACGCGTCGAACGCGGGCGCGTCCAGCGTCGAGACGACGTCGGCCGCGAGGACCGCCCCGACCGCGCCCTCGAGCGGGACGTCCGTCGACGGCGTCGGGCGGACGAGCGCGAGCGCGTCGTCGGCGTGCTGGGCGATCGTCCGGCGCGGCTCGCGGGTCATGCCCGCACCGTAGCGGAGCCCGGGTGCCGACTCCGGACGAGTGGGCTAGGTTGGAGGCGGAGTCATGAAGCGGCCCGCAGCCCCCCGAACCTTGGGAGGACACCATGGCCTCGATCTCCGCGACCACCATCCCCAGCCCCGAGCAGACCGCTCCCGTGCGCCCCGCAGCCCTCGCCGAGGTGCTCGCCGTGGGCACGCACCTGCTCGTGGGGCAGTACCGCGTCGAGCTCGGCACCGGGACCTGGTGGTGGTCGGACGAGGTGTACACGATGCACGGCTGGACGCCAGGGGACGTCGAGCCGAGCCTGGACGCGCTGCGCTCGCGCAAGCACCCCGACGACCGGGCCCGCGTCGTCCGCGCCGCGACGGACGCGATCCGCTCCGGCCGCCCCTTCTCGTGCGCGCACCGCATCGTCGACGGGCACGGCAAGGCCCGCTCGGTCGTCGTGACGGGCCAGGGCCGCCGGGACGCCCGCGGTCGCGTCGTCGAGATCGCGGGCTACGTCGTGGACGTCAGCCCGACCCACAAGGAGGCGCTGGAGCGCGAGTCGCAGCGCGCCGTGACGCGCGCGTTCGTCAGCCAGGCCGCCGTCGAGCAGGTCAAGGGCGTGCTCATGGCCGTGCACGGCGTCGACGACGTCGCGGCCGGCCAGCTCCTCGCCGAGGCCGCGGGCGAGGCCGGAGTCCCGGTCCAGGAGACGGCGGCGCAGGTCATGCGCGCGCTGAGCAAGGCCGGCGGGGTGGGCCCGACGGCCGAGGCGACGGTCGCGGGGGCGCTCGCCGCCGTGCGCCCGGTCGCCCGGCCCCGCGCGCACGACGCCCAGCTCGCCCGCCGCCGCGAGCCCGCGCGCTCGTGAGCCGGAGCAGAGGACCCCGACGGAACGGAGGGACGACATGACGGACGAGACCGCCTTCCCGGCCCAGCAGCAGGAGCCGCCCGGCCTCACGAGGCCCATGGACCCGGTGCCCGACCACGGCGAGGAGTCGTACCGGGGGAGCGGGCGGCTCGAGGGCCTGCGCGCGCTCGTGACGGGCGGCGACTCGGGCATCGGCCGCGCCGTCGCGATCGCCTACGCGCGCGAGGGTGCGGACGTCGCGATCGGCTACCTGCCCGAGGAGCAGGAGGACGCCGAGGAGACCGCGCGCTGGGTCCGTGAGGCGGGCCGCACGTGCGCGCTCCTGCCCGGCGACCTGACCGACGAGGCGACCGCCCGCGGCCTGCCCGGGCGCGCCGTCGAGGAGCTCGGCGGGCTCGACGTCCTCGTCAACAACGCCGGGTTCCAGATGGCGCGGCGCGAGTCGATCGAGGACGTCACGACCGAGGAGATCGACCGCGTCCTCAAGACGAACCTCTACGCGCTGCTCTGGATCACCCAGTCGGCGCTCGAGCACCTGGGGGAGGGGGCGGCGATCGTCAACAACTCGTCCATCCAGGCCTACCAGCCCTCGACGTCGCTGCTCGACTACGCGTCGACCAAGGCCGCGATCAACAACCTCACGGTCAACCTCGCCGCCGAGCTCGGGCCACGGGGCGTCCGGGTCAACGCGGTCGCTCCCGGACCCATCTGGACCCCGCTCCAACCGGCCACCCAGCCGGAGGAGAAGATCGAGAAGTTCGGTCAGGACACGCCGCTCGGGCGGGCCGGGCAGCCCGCCGAGGTCGCGCCGGCCTTCGTCTTCCTCGCCTCCCCGACGGACGCGAGCTACGTCTCCGGCACCGTCCTCGGGGTGACGGGAGGCAAGCCCGTGTTCTAGGGCGCCGAAGAGACCTCCCCGTGCGGGCCACGGACGGATCGGCCGAGGGCCGCGACCCGCCCGGGAGGGTCGGAGGGCGGGCGTCCGCGCCTGCCCGGGGGCGGGTCCGCCGCGAGAGCGACGGTGCCCCAGGGACACCAGCCGCCACGCCCTGTGCGGGCGAGACGGCCACCGCCCCCGACCCGTCCGGGCGCGCTGCCTGGGCGGGGCCTCCGGCACGTCCGGTGGGCGGGCCGCGCACGACGTCGCGGCCCACCTCCCCGGGTACCGGTCGCCGGGAGCGCGGCCTACGCTGGGGCCGGGGAACCCGTGAGGAGGCCGAGATGACGAGCATCGAGCAGAGCGTCCAGCAGGGCACGGTCGGGATGCCGGCGGGTCCGGCAGCCACCGTCCCCGCACCGCAGGCGGAGGCCGTGGCCGGGGCGCCGGAGATCGTGGGCGGCGTCGAGGAGCAGAGCGTCGCCGGGCTCGTCGCGGACGCCGCGCGGGCGCTGGCCGACGAGCCGACCCTCCAGCAGACGCTCGACCGCGTCGTCGAGCTCGCCGTCTCGATGGTGGACGGGTGCGAGTCCGCGGGCATCTCGCTCGTCACACGGGGACGCATCGAGAGCCCCGCCGTGTCCGACCCCCTCGTCGCGCGCGGCGACGCGCTCCAGTACGAGCTCCGGGAAGGGCCCTGCCTCGACGCGGTGCACGACCACGCGCTCGTCGAGTCCGGCGACATCGGGTCCGACGCGCGCTGGCCCCTGTGGGCGCCCACGGTCGTGCGCGAGCTCGGCGTCCGGTCGATGCTGTGCGTGCAGCTCTACACGTCGGAGAACGCGCACGGCGCGCTCAACATGTACTCGACGTCGCCCGACGCGTTCTCGGTCGACGACCACCACCTCGCGTCGACGTTCGCCGCCGTCGCGGCGGCCGCGATCTCGGCCGCACGGACCGAGGAGCAGCTCCAGTCCGCCGTCCAGACGCGCACCCTCATCGGGCAGGCGCAGGGCATCATCATGGAGCGCTACTCGCTCACGGCAGGGCGCGCGTTCGCGGTGATGAGCCGCGTCTCCCAGGACGCGAACATCAAGCTCGTCGACATCGCGCGCCAGGTCGTGGAGACGCGGCGCATCCCGGGGGTCGGGACCGACTGAGCCGTGGCCGCCCCCGGCGCACCTCGTGCCGCGGGGCGGGCCTGGACGCTCACGACGGGGCCTAGACGCTCACGACGGGCCGGACGGCCGGTGGAGCGCGTCGTCGTCCGCATCCTCGAGAAGCAGGTCGATGCGACGCCGGGCGGTCTCGTGGAGCGCACCCGCGCCCGCGACGGTCCCGTCGACGACGCCCGCGACCAGCCGGCGCGCGAGCTCGCGCACGGGCACGTTCGCGTCGTTCGAGCGACGTCGCAGCAGCTCGAACGCGTCGTCCGGTCCGATCGCGAACGCCGTCATGAGGACGCCCTTCGCCTGCTCGATCACCGAGCGCGACGCGTCCGCCGCGCGGATCGACGCCGTCGCCTCGCGCCGTGCCGCCTCCTCGTGCGCGGTCGTCAGGTCGACGAAGTACCCCACGACGGCCGCCCACGGGGCCCTGCCGTCGAGGCGGCGGCCCTGCGCCGCCACGGCGAGCGTGCGAGTCCGGCCCGTCGCGTCCACGATGCGGTGCATGGACCCGAACGGCTCGCCGGTGCGCGCCGCGTGCGCGAGCTCGCTCGCGACGCGCTCGCGGTCCTCGGGGTGCTTGTGGGACAGGACGAGCGCCGTCGTCGGGACGACCTCGCCCGGCGCGAAGCCGTGCATCTCGTACACCTCGTCCGACCACCACCACGTGTCCGTGGCGACGTCGACGCGGAAGCGTCCGACCGGCTGGGGGTCACCCGGGCCGAGGGCGGCGAGGAGGTCGGCGAGAGCCGGAGGGACGACGTCGTCGGGTTCCGCGACGTCGGAGGGCAGGGCAGCGTCCATCGATGGGGGTCCCCGGAGATCGAGCAGGACGGAGCCGATTCCTGACCCCAGCAGAAGGAAGATTATCCCAGGGGCGGCGAGAGGGAGGACTCATGACCACGCAGGTCAGCGACGGACGTGACGAGTCGGCCGACGAGCGCTCGGACCGCAACTGGGCGGAGCTGCTCCAGGAGCTGCGCGTCATGCAGATGGGCGTGCAGATCCTCACGGGCTTCCTGCTCACGCTGCCGTTCCAGCAGCGCTTCGGCGACCTCGACACGTTCCAGACCGGCGTCTACCTCACCCTCGTGGCGCTCGCCGTGCTGTCCACCGGCCTGTTCGTCACGCCCGTGAGCCTGCACCGCGCGCTGTTCCGCAAGCACCGCAAGACGGCGCTCGTCACCCTGAGCGACCGCATCGCCCGGGTCGGGGTGCTCGTCCTCGCGTTCGTCGTCACCGGGACGGTCCTGCTCGTGGTCGACGTCGTCGTGAACCGCACCGCGGCGCTGTGGTCGAGCGGCTGTGCGCTCGTCCTGCTCGTCGGTCTCTGGTTCGTCCTCCCGCGCCTCGTCGCCCGCGACGCCACGACCGCCCCCTGAGGCGCCGCGGGCACGAGCCGAGGACGCGCGTGGCCACGGGCCCTGCG
The DNA here is from genome assembly GCF_042269845.1 of Cellulosimicrobium sp. NPDC055967. NCBI lineage: Bacteria > Bacillati > Actinomycetota > Actinomycetes > Micrococcales > Promicromonosporaceae > Cellulosimicrobium > Cellulosimicrobium sp. NPDC055967. Next base: position 65,262 of record NZ_JBHJYJ010000014.1, read on the forward strand.
CGGAGGAGGGCGGGCGTTCCGAGACGGAGCGAGCCCGATGGGTCCGTTTTGTGAGACGTCCGGGCGGTCTGCCAGGATGTGCCGCGTCCGCCCTCAGGAAGGGGGCGAGGGCAGGGGGGCGCGATGAGGCGAACGATCAGGGGCCCGGTCACCGCGGGTCTGCTGGCGCACTGCGGCACCAGGGGCCTGGCGGCTCAGCGACGGTGGCGACGTCCGACTGCCCGGCCGAACCGAGGAGTTGAGCGTCGGATGGTACGTCGAGAGTGGTCAGGACTCGTCGGTGGGGCGGTCGTCTGCCTGATCGTCGCGGGGTGTGCCCCGAGCGCACCGCAAGGGTCCGTGGAGCCTCAGGGAACGACTGCAGGGCAGGTCGAGGCGACCGGGCCGGTCGAGGGTGAGAAGAACCGGATGCGGTGGGCGTTGCCCCTGGACGTGTACTGGGTCGACGACACCCTCGGCAGCGCGGCCGAGAATGTGCTGGCCGAGGCGTGCATGCGGGACAACGGGTACGACTACCGCCGTCCGCAGGTCGACGTCTCGGTGCGTTCCGAGACCGAGCAGCCCTTCGGGCGGCACCTGTTCAACGTCGAGACGGCCGCGCGGTGGGGGTACGGCGGGGCTCCTGACCCGAACGCCGCCGTCCTCAGGGCCGCGAGCGAGGAGGCGATGTCCTGGCCCGCGGAGCAGGGCGAGCAGTTCTTCGCGTGCCTCGACGAGGCGCGGAAGGAGCTGCCGCCGGAGGCCATGCGGATCGACAACACCCTGAGCGGTATGGGGATCACGTCCGGGTTCGATGCCGTGCGCGACCCCGCGGTCGTGGCGGCGGCCGAGCAGTGGGTGACGTGCATGCAGCCGCTCGGTTTCACCGACCTCCCGTCGAGCCCGCACGGCGAGGACGGGGGGATGCCGACCATGTCGATGGCCGCGTCGTTCGGTGAGATCTACGACGGCAAGACGAACGAGCAGACCCCGGAGCAGGAGGCGGAGGAGATCCGGCTCGCGACGTTCGACGCCGAGTGCCGGGAGAGTTCTGGGTACGCACAGGCCCTGTACGACGCGGAGTGGGAGCGTCAGCTGACGGTCGTGGCGGAGAACGAGGACGCGCTGGCCACGCTGCTCGAGGACAAGACCGCCTTCGAGGAGCAGGCCCGGGAGATCCTGGACGGGGCGGGGGTCGGGTGAGCCCTCGCCGCCACGTCGTCGTCGGGGCGGTCGTGACCGTCCTCCTCGTCGGGGGGCTCGTGGGCGGGTGGTTCGCGGCGGCGAGCTTCCAGTCCCCGGCGCAGGTCGCCGCGAACGCGGCACCTCCGCCGCCCGGTGACATCGTGGCGGAGGTGACCTTCGGCGCGTTGTCCGAGCAGATCACGGCGCGGTCGGACGTCGTGCGCGAGTCGGCGGCGAGCGTCCAGGTCGCCGCCGGGAGCGGCGACCAGTCCGTGGTGACCGCCGTCGGAGTCCCGGCGGGTTCCGAGCTCCGCGCGGGTGCTGTCGTGCTGGAGGTCAGCGGCCGTCCCGTCATCGCCACCACCGGGGCGTTCCCGTACTACCGCGACCTGGTCGAGGGAGCGACGGGCCCGGACGTCGAGCAGCTCCAGCGCTTCCTCCGGGACCTCGGCTACCGCGTGGGCGGCCTGGGCGAGTTCGGTCCGCAGACCGCGCAAGCAGTACGTCGCCTGTACCGGGACATCGGGTACGAACCGATGACCCGTGAGGGGCCCGCCGAGGAGTCGCAGACGTCCGGTCAGAACGTGCCGCCGTCGCCCACCGACCCTGTACCGTCCAGTGGCTCACCGTCGGGGAGCGATGGCACGGCGGAGGGCGTCGCCGACGGCGCTGGTACGGACCCGGTCCCGCCGGCTGGCGAAACGACCGACGTCGCTGTGCCAGCTCCCGTCGAGCTCGTCGTCGTGCCGCGCGGCGAGCTCGTCGTCACGGGCTCGCTGCCCGCCGTCGTCGGCGCGACGCCGAACGTGGGGGACGTGCTCACGGCCGAGAACGCGACGATCACCCTGGGGCAGGGTGCCGTCGTCGCGCAGGCGAAGGTGGCGGTCTCGGTCCTTCCCGTCCTCGGCGAGGGGATGACGGCTACGCTCACCGGCCCCGACGGCACGGTGCTCGAGGCGACGCTCGGCGCGATCCCCGCTCCGCCGGCGGCCACGGGGGACGAGGCGGCCCCGGTCGAGCTCGGGGTGCCGTTGGTGACGGCGCAGCCGATCGACAGCACGTGGCTGGGGGCGAACGTGCTCACGACGATCACGGTGTCCGCGGTGGCCGACGAGGCCCTGCGAGTCCCGGCCCGTGCCGTCGCCGTGCACTCCGACGGCACCGCCGTCGTCCAGCGGCGGGAGTCCGACGGCTCGTTCCGCGAGGTCGAGGTCCGCGAGCTCGGGCGCCTCGGCGGGACCAGCGCCGTCGAACCCGTCGTCGCCGACGCCCTGTCGGCGGGCGACGAGGTGAAGGTCGAGTGACGACGTTCGACCTCGCGGGGGTCACCAAGACGTACCCAGGGGCGCAGCCGGTCGAGGCGCTGCGCGGGGTCGACCTGTGGATCGGACCGGGGGAGTTCCTCGCCGTCGAGGGCCCGTCCGGCAGCGGCAAGTCGACGCTCCTCAACATCCTCGCCCTCCTGGACGCACCGACCTCGGGCACGTACCGGCTCGACGGCCGGGACGTCGCGTCCCTGGGGGAGGGCGAGCGGGCGCGCCTGCGCGGGGAGACGTTCGGCTTCGTGTTCCAGGGGTTCCACCTCATGGACCATCGGACGGTCGTGGACAACGTCGAGCTCGGCATGCTCTACGCCGGTGTGCCCGCGGACGAGCGTCGCCTCAGGGCGCTGGAGGCGCTCGACCGCGTCGGGCTCTCGGAGACCGCGCACCGCCGCGCCAGCGACCTGTCGGGCGGGCAGCGGCAGCGCGTCGCGATCGCGCGTGCGCTCTCGGTCGGTTCCGGGACGATCGTGGCTGACGAGCCGACCGGCAACCTCGACACCGCGACGTCGGAGTCCGTGCTGGAGCTCCTCACCGACCTGCACCGCACCGGCACGACGGTCGTGCTCGTCACCCACTCGCCGGAGATCGCGGCTCGCGCGCAGCGGCGCCTCGTCGTGCGCGACGGCCTCATCGTCACGGACACGGGCGGCACCGGCGCCCTCGAACCCGGCAGCGTCGTCACGGGCGGCGTCGTCACCGGCAGCGGCGCGGGCGCGGGCGCGAGTACCGCCCCCGCGAGCACGTCCGCCGCGAGCATCGACCTCCCGCTCACCGGCCCGCCGCCGGAGGTCACGGGATCGGGCGATGGTGAGGGCCGACGTCGGGCACGACCCCGGGTCGGGTTCCGCACGGTGGTGCGTGACGCGGCGGCGTCCGTCGCCTCCCGACGCGGGCGCACCGCCACGCTCGCGGCCTCCGTCGCGGTCGGGGTGGCCCTGGCCCTGACGACGGTCGGGCTCTCGGCGTCGGCGCAGGCCCAGGTCTCCGAGCGGTTCGACGCACGGCTCAACCGGGCCGTGACCCTGACGATGCCCTTCACCGCTGCCGAGGCAGGGCAGCCCGTCGTCGTCGACGGGACCGAGCCGGGCGTGCCCGAGGAGGCCGTCGCCCGGCTCGCGGACCTGCCCGGTGTGGACGCCGCGGCGCTCGTGTCCCGGAACGGGATGATGACGGTCGCCCTGCCGGGCGAGGCCGCCAGCGTGCCGGACGCCTTCCTGCTCGGCGTCGGCGACGGCATCGACCAGGCCGCGGAGCTCGGCGTCGACTGGTCGGGCGGGACGGCGGGCCCGCTCGGAGACGGCGAGGCGCTGCTCGGGCGGGCGATCGCCGACCGGCTCGGTCTCGGGCCGCTCAGCGCCCGACCGCAGGTCGTGCTCGACGGGCGGTCGTTCGTGGTGCGCGGCATCGTCGACGAGGGCTATCGCGTCACGAACGTCATCCAGGCGGTCCTCGTGCCCGTCGACGTCGCGGCCGCGCTGCGACCCGCCGCGGAGCACGAGGTCTACGTCTTCACCGCGACCGGCGCCGCCCAGCAGGTCGCGGCGCAGGCCCCGCTCGTGCTGCGGCCCAGCACGCCCGAGGCGTTCGAGGTCGTCGCACCGCCCGACCCTCGCGGCCTGCGCGGCGAGATCGAGAACGACGTCCGCACGATCCTCCTCGTTCTGACGGGGGTCGCGATCCTCGCCTCGGTCGTCTCGCTGACGAGCGCGATGACGATGTCCGTGCTCGAACGCTCCCGGGAGATCGGGATGCGGCGCGCGATCGGCGCCCAGGCGCGCCACGTGAGCCGCCTCGTCATGACGGAGGCCGCGCTCGTCGGCGTCGTCGGTGGCGTCGCGGGCGCGGCCACCGGGGTCGCTGCCCTGCTGGCGATCACCATCGCCCGACGCTGGACACCTGTCCTCGACCTGGGACACGTCCCGGTCGCGGTCGCGGGTGGCGTCGTCGTGGGGGTGCTCGGCGGGGTAGCGGCCTCCCTGCGCGCGCGCCGCATCCAGCCGAGCGAGGCGCTCCGGGTGTGACCCCGTCGCCGAGATAGCGACCCCCGACCGAGATAGCGACCGCCGATCGCTATCTCGACCCGGGGGTCGCTACCTCGCGGCGGCGCGGGCCTGGACGCCGCGGCGGACGGGGCCGAGCGTGAACAGCAGGGTCAGGAGGGCGGTGAGGGCGAGGAGGGCGAAGCCGAGGCCGTAGGTGCCCTCGAGCTGGTAGACCGCGCCCATGAGCAGCGGCGGGATGAACCCGCCCAGGCCGCCCGCAGCACCCACGAGGCCGGTCACGGCCCCGACCTTCTCGACCGGCGCGACCTTCGAGACGAGCGCGAACGTCGCGCCCGACGACGCACCGAGCGCGGCGGCGAGGCCGAGGAAGGCGATCGTCCCGACCGGCACGAGCGACGGCTGGAACGCGACGACCGCCGCGAGCGCCGTGACGACGGCGAAGCACCCGACGGAGACGGGCACGCCGCCGAACCGGTCGGACAGCGCGCCCCCGACGGGCCGCATGAGGACGGCGAGCACGACGAACCCCGCGGTGCGGGCGGCGGCGTCGGAGGCGGTGAGGTCGTAGGCGTTGACGAGGAACGTGGGCAGGTAGACGGAGAACGCGACGAACCCGCCGAACCCGACGGCGTACAGCCAGGAGAGCTGGAGGGTGGCGGGCAGGCGGAACGTCGCCCAGGTGCGGGCCCAGAACCCGCCGGCGGGGGCCGCCGCGCGGCCGGGCGGGACGCGCAGCAGGAGCCACGACACGACGGCGAACACCGCGAGGACGGCGGCGACGAGGAGGAACGGCGCGGCGTCGCCCCACGCGTCGCGGATGCGCACGGTGGTGAAGGCGGAGATCGCGGTGCCGCCCATGCCCATGCCGAAGATCCCGACGGCGGTGCCGCGGCGCGCGGGCGGGTACCAGGCGTTGACGAACGGGACGCCGACGGCGAAGGCCGTCCCGCCGAGGCCGAGGAAGAACCCGCCGACCAGCAGCGCGACGAAGCTGTCCGCGACGAGCCCGACGAACAGGACGGGCAGGATCGTCAAGGCGCTGACCAGGGGGAACATGATGCGCGCGCCGTAGCGGTCGGTGAGCGCCCCCACGGGGATGCGCCCGAGCGAGCCGACGACGACCGGCACGGCGACGAGGACGGACACCTGGACGTCGGTGAGGTCGTAGAGCTGCCCGTACGCCGCGCCCAGCGGGCTGATGAGCGCCCACGCCCAGAAGTTCACGGCGAACCCGATCGTCGCCAGGACGAGCATGAGGGTCGGGGAGGTGGACGGGGACGTCGTCGTCGGGGCGGGGCCGGTGGCCCCGCTCGCGTCCTGCTGCGCCATGGCGACTCCTGGTGGGAGGTGCCCGCCGGCGGGCACGGGGAGGTCGTTGCGTCGAGCGACTCCACGCTAACGACGCTCGTCGCGCCCCGCGCGGCGAACGACCCGTACCGTGGGGGCGTGCTCGACTGGCTCTTCGGGGGCGTGGCCCTGCTCAACGTGTACGCGCTCGCCCTCGTGGTGCTGCGCGCCCCGCTCTACCGCACGCGCCTGTACCGGCCGATGCTGCTCAACATCGGGCTGTCGATCGCGCCCGTCATCGTCCTCGGGTTCGTCGTGGTCCTCGACGCCGTGCTCATCGCGGGCGGCGCCCCGCCCTGGGTGGTCCTCACGGTCGCGGCGGCCGGGTTCCTCGTCTGGCTGCTGTTCCTGCCCAACGCCGGGTACCTCGTCACGGAGCTCAACTACAGCCACCGGCAGGAGGGCGAGGACGTCCCGCTCTGGTACGACATCGTCGCCGTGCTCACGCTCGCGATGTCGGGCGTCATGAACACGGTCGTCAACGTCTTCCTCGCGCAGGCGCTGCTCGCCCTCGTGCTGTACCCGAACGACGACGACCCGTTCCGCCACCCGTCCTCGTGGATCGCGGTGCTCGTGGTGCTCGCGCTCGTGTCCGTGGGCATCTACCTGGGCCGGTACGTGCGCTTCAACAGCTGGGACCTGGCCCACCCGGTCGAGTTCGTGCGCAAGCTCGGCACGCACTTCCGGGCGCGGGGGGCCGTGCGCGACGCCCTCCTGTTCGTGCTGCTGCACACGCTGTTCTTCGCGTTCATGTACGCGATCGTCATGGGCCCCGTCACGACGCTCCTCGTCCGCGGGGCCTGACGGGGACGCCGCCCGCCCCGTAGGATGCGCGCCGTGACGTCGACCGCGCCGAGGGCCGCCCGCAGCATCCCGCTGCTCCGCGCGGTCGTCGGGACGTGGCCGCGCCGCATCGCCCTGGCGGTCGTGCTCGGGCTCGTGGCCGGGACGGCGGCGGCCGGCGGGTTCGCGCAGCACGTCGCCGCCGAGGCAGGCCCGGCCCACGCCGCCGCGGGCGAGCCGGTCCCGACGGGACCGTTCGACCTGACGGTGCGGTCGTGGTCCGTGACGGACACCGTGCAGGTCTCCGCGCTCGAGGACTCCGGCGCCGACGCCTGGCTGGTCGTGGTCGTGGGCGCGCTCGACACGGACCGCGAGCCCCGCCGTCTGGACCGCACCGCAGTGACGCTCCCGGACGCGCTGCCCGGTGGCCTGGCGCTCGCGGGCGACGCGGAGCCGGACCGCCCGGACCCGACGCTGCTCGTGCGCGACGCCTCGGTCTACCCCGCGCTGCAGCCCGGCCTGGCCGAGGACGTCGCCCTGCTGTGGCCCGTGACGGTCCCCGACGGCGGCGCGACGTCCGCCGCCCCCGACGAGCCGCTCACCGTCACCGTCCCGACGTTCCGCTACCGCGACATGACGGTCGGCGGCGGGCGCCGGTGGGCCGAGACGGGCACCGTGGTGCTCGTGGACGTCCCGCCCGGCGACGTCCCGCCGGAGATCGTGGACCCGCCCGAGGACGAGGGGGCGTGGTGACCGAGCCGACCGGGGGGACGACGTCCGAGGCGCCCGCCACGGCGTCCGCCGGCGGTCCCGCGACCGCCGGTGACCCCGCCGCGACCGCGCGCCCGCGGCGTGCGGACGTCGTCGTGACCGTCGTCCTGCTCCTCCTCGCCGTGGGCGTCGGGGCTGCCGTGGCACGCGTCGACACGTGGTGGCCCACGCTCACGGCGACGACGACGCGGGGCGACGTCGGTGAGGTCGTCACCGCCGGCCCGCTGCGCGTACGCGTCGACGACGTGCGCACGGGCACGGTGCTCGAGGACGGGTTGGACACCCTGACGACCGACGGCGTCTGGGTCGCCCTCGACCTCGCGGTGTCCGGCACGACGGCGGAGGCCGGCATCGAGGCGCTCGAGCTGCGCGACGCCGAGGGGCGCGACCACGAGGCGTCGCACCGCGCGAGCAACACGATGATGAGCACGTTCGTGGACCCGGACGTCCCCGAGGCCGGGACCGTGGTCGTCGAGGTGCCGGCGCGAGCGCTCGACGGGGACGTCGTGCTGCGGGTCCTGACCGAGCACGACGACGCGGACATCGACCGCCCGCAGGCGGTGGCCGAGGTCGACCTCGGTCGCCTGGAGCCGCCCGCGGCCGACGTCGTCGTCGACGTGGTGCGGCCCGCGCTCCTCCCCGGGGGGTGGGACGGGTGAGCGGGAGCGCGGGATGGTGGCGCGCGAACCGGTGGTGGCTGGTCGTGCTGGCGGGGGCGCTCGCGGCGCTCGGCACGCTCACCTGGCGCTCCGACGCGGTGCAGGGGTGGTGGGCGTCGGCGCCGCACCGTGCCCACACGGCCGACGCCGAGGGCTGGGCGCAGGTCGGCGACGTCCGGGCGCGCCTCGCCGGGCTCGAGGAGGTCGACTGGCTCGACGACGGGTACGGGGACCGCATCGAGGCCCCGGAGGGCCACACGCTCTGGGCCGCGGACGTGTCGCTGCGTTCGGACGCGCCCGACGCCCCGGCGAGCGAGGAGGAGACGTACTCGTCGTGCGAGGTCGTGCTGCTCGACGCCGCCGGGCGCGAGTTCACGGCCGGGGCGTCGGCGCTCCCGGGCATGCCGTTCCCCGAGGCCCCGGTCTGCACGGGCGCCGTCTCGAGCCGCAGCACGCAGTACTTCCTCACGCCCGACGACGCCCGGCCGGCCGAGGTGCGCCTGGTCGAGCCGGAGCTGCTCCCCGCCTACTGGTCGCTGCCCGCGTCGTGATCGGACGCCCGGCCCTGCCGGGCCCGCTGACCTCGCAGGACCTTGCAGGAACGGGCGATCGGGTCGAGCATCCGAGCCCGTAGCTCGCCGACCTCGGGCTCGCCACGCTCGGCCTCGGCGACGAACGCGTCTGTCATCGCGTCGGGGAGCCGGAGCGCGAACGGGTTGCGGGCAGACACGTCGAACTCGCGCGACATGGCCTCTCGGGCGGCCTGGCGCTCCGGCAGCAGCCCGTCGAGGAACGGCTCGACGACCCGCTGGGCGAACGGCCCGCCTGCGAGCGGCATCGTCAGGGAGATCGGCGTCGCCCCCGGGTCCGAGCGGTAGTCCAGCAGGTGTTGTCCGCCCCGGGTCTGCTCCAGGTCGGCGACGTGCCGCCCGTAGAGCAGCACTGCCAGGTGTCGGCTGCTCACAGGCCCTCCAGGAGGTCCGCGAGACGGCTCGTCGCGCGTGGCGTCGTGGTCACGGTGAGGTCGAGCCCGAGCGTGTCGAGCGTGTCGAGGACCTTCCCGAGCTCGGCCCGCTCCGCGTGACCGCTCTCGAGTGCGATCAGCCATCGGCGGCTGACTCCGGCGCGCTCGGCCAGCTGTTGCTGGGTCAGGCCGGCGCGCCTCCGGGCGCTGCGGATCGCTGCGCCGATCTGGGCGGGTGTGGTGAGCGCGATACCAGCCATCGTGTGACGGCACGTGCACATTGGGCTCAAAGTGCAAGAACGGTGACACCGCTCAGATGTGCACGATCAATGACATGACGCGCGCGGCGGGGGGTCGGGGGTCGAACATCCGCCGCTTGACGGCGTGGGGGATTTTGATCATAGTTCATGATCAATACTCTCTGACGGAGGTGGACATGAGCTGGGTGTCGTGGATGCTGGGGAACCCGTTGCCGTTCCCGGTCGCCCTCGCTGTCGACGTCGCGCTGCTCGCCGCGGCCGTCGTCGCTGCGCTCCTGTGGTGGGACGGTCGACGTGCCGTCGTCCCGAGCTCGGCGGGGCGGCGCGCGGTGCGGCACTCCGCGGTGACGAGCGCCGGCTCGGGTCTGCTCGTCACCGCGGGGATCCTGCTGCCGCCCCTGTACCTCTACCTCGGGCTCGTCCCGCTCGGCGCGCGGACGACGGCGGTGCTGCCGCTCGTCGCGCTCGTCGGCGCCCTCGCCGTCCACGCGGTGGGAGAGCTCACGTGGCCGCGCCCGACTCACCGCCAGCGCGAGGCGCGGCTCGTCGCGCGCTCGACGGCCGACGTCGTCCCGACGCTCACCCGTCGCCTCGCGTGGGCCTGGGCCGGGGGCGTCGTCGCCGCGAGCGTGGCGTTCGGCCTCCTGTCCGACGGCCCGCGCTCGATCTCCCGCCTCGTCGGCCGGTACGAGGCGTACACCGCCGCACCGTTCCCCGGGTGGCTGTGGACGGTGCCGCTCCTGGTCGGGACGGTCGTCGCCGTCGTGGCCTCGGAGGTGGTGCTGCGCCTCGTCGCGTCGCGACCGGCGGTCGAGGACGTGGACGAGCGGTGGGACATGTGGCTGCGCCGCCGGGTCGCCCGCCGCGTCGAGCGTGCGACCCAGCTCGTCGTGGGCCTGACGCTCGGCGGCCTGGTCGCGCTGGGCGGGCTCTCGCTGCGCTGGCTGGGGCTGGGGAACGGCGACGGGTTCCGGACGGGCCCCGGGCTCAGCCCGGGCCACGTCCAGGCCGGGAACGCCCTGCTGCTCCTGGCGCTGGCCGTCGTGGTCGTGGCGCTCGTGGTCCTGGTCTGGCCGGTGCGCGACCCGGCGCCGACGGCAGCGCCGGTGCGCGAGCCGGAGGGGGCGGTCGCGTGAGCCTCGCCGTCCGCATCGACCTGGACTCCCCGACGCCGCACTACGAGCAGCTCCGTGCCCAGCTCGCGGCCCTCGTCACGGCGGGCGACCTCGCCGACGGGCAGCGCCTGCCCACGGTGCGGGCTCTCGCGAACGACCTGGGCATCGCGCCGGGCACGGTCGCGCGGACGTATCGCGACCTGGAGGCTGCGGGGCTCGTCACGACGCGGCGACGTGTCGGGACCCTCGTGACGGCACCGGCCGCGACGTTGTCCCGCGCGGCGGTGACGGACGCGGCGGCGCGCTTCGTCCGCCTGGCCCGCGACCACGCGCTGACGGACACCGAGATCCGTGACGTCGTCGCGGCGGCCCTGCTCGTCGGGGGACGGCCGGACGACGAACGGTCCGGCGACGACCGGTCCGCGACGGTCTCAGCCGGCTGACGCGCCGTCCGCCGTCGCGCCGGCCCCGGTGCTGACCTCCGCGCCGGACTCGGCCCCGACCTCTGTGCCCGTCTCTGTGCCGACCGCTGAGCCGACCGCCGTCCGCGACCGGGCCACGCGCCGCGTGCGCAGCGCCGACGGCAGGCCGAGGCTCGCGAGCAGCGCGTCCGCGGCGGCCGCGAGCAGCACGGTGGTGAGCACCTGCACGACGACGGTCGCGACGATCTCGAGCGGGCCGACGAGCGCGCGCCAGGCGACGATCCCGGGCTGGCCGACGACGGCCTGGGCCGCCGTGTAGACGACCTGCTCGCCGAGCGTCAGGAGGGCGAACGCGACGCAGAAGAGCAGCACGGCGCTCCACCGGCTGCGCCACAGCATCCCGAGGGCGCCCACGAGGCCGCCGAACCGTCGGCCGGGGTCGAGCATGAGCTCCCACGCCCTGCGCGCGCCGCTCTCGCCGAGCGTCCGGTTGAACCGGTCGACGACGCGCGTCGCACGACCCGTCGGCTCGTCGTCGCCCTGCGTCGCGTGCGCCGGGTCGACGACGTCGATCGCCTCGACGCCGTAGACGATCGTGCCGAGGGTGAGCCAGGCGAGCGGCACCACGAGGCCGGTGACGACGCCCGCGAGGAGGAGGGACGTCGTCGGGCCCAGGGCGTCGACGAGCGGCTTGAGCACGTCGACGCGCGCGACGACGCCGTCCCACCACGTCGTCGTCTCGACGACGACCACGCGCGACGTCCACCACTCGCGCACGCGGCCGACGACGGCGGTGACGGTGAACGCGCCGACGACGATCCACACGACCTCGCAGTAGCCCGCAGCGATGCGCACCGCGGCGGAGCGCGCGCTGCGCTGCGTGTCGCCGCCCGCCGCGGAGATGCCGCGGTCGACGCGCCTGGCGAGGCGCTCGAGCAGCGTGCGGGCGAGCAGCGCGCCCGCGACGACGAGCACGACGGTGAGCCCGAACCCCTCGGGGATCGGGCTCGCCGTCTGGATGCCTGACCCGGCCGCGAACGCGTGGTCGAGCGCCGCGGAGTCGATGTACGACTGCCAGTCGGACGACAGGCCGCCGTAGAACTCGTAGATGACGAGGTACGGGACCAGGACCGACGCGATCGAGCCGAGGAGCGCCCGGACCTCGAGGCGGTCGCGCGCGGTCCGCGGCTCGCGGCGCAGGACGTGCAGCATGACGACGATCCCGACGACCGTCGCGAGCGGCGAGAAGCACAGCACGAGCAGGCCGAGCACGCCCGACGACGGCGCGACGGCGAGCGCGGCGCGCAGCGCGAGCTCGTGGACGACCTCGGCGAGGAGCGCGACCGCGACGAGCGCGGGCCAGTGCCGGGACAGCAGGCGGCCGGCGTCGGCGAGGACGCGCGCGCCGGACCGCAGGACCGGGTCCGGGGGGACCGTCGTCGTGCTCGCGGGGGTCGCCGGTGGGGCCGTCACGCGCGCCAGGGTACCGGGGCGGGCGGGCCGGGCGCCGCCGGTCCTCGAGCGCCGCGCCCTTGGGCGGCGGCGCTCACGGGGGCGGGGCGCAGGGGCGCGCTCCCAGGGCTCCCTGCACGATCGCGCGGGCGAGGCGGCGGGCCGTCTCCCGGTCGACGTCGCCCGGGGAGCTGACCAGGGAGAACAGCGCGCCCCCGTAGAGGGTGACGAGCGTGGGGACCGCGTCGGGCGGGACGTCGAGCCCGAGCTCGGCGTGCTCGTCGGCGGTGAACGCGGTCGCGACCGAGCCGAGCCGCGCCAGCGCGGCGCCGAGCGCCGGGCGGCGGCGCGCCTCGAGCTGGAGCTCGAAGATTGCGAGGTACCGCTCGCGCGACGTCGTGACGGCGTCCTCGAGGGACGCGGCGAGGAGCTCGGTCAGCGGCTCCGGGGACGCGGAGACGTCGAGCGTCCGGTCGATCTGCCGCATGGCCGCGAGGTGCAGCTCGACGACGCGCTCGGCCGCGGCGACGAGCAGCTCTTCCCGGGTACGGACGTAGTTGGCCGCGGTGCCCGTCGGGAGCCCCGCGGCGCGCTCGACCGTGCGGTGGGTGACGCCGTGCACGCCGTCCGTGGCGAGGAGGGCGACGGCGGCGTCCGCGAGCGCGGTCCGCCGCTCGGGGTTGGTCCGCGGCATGGCTGCCAGTATGGCAACATCGGTACTACAACGACCGTAGTGGTATGCCCGGACGGGCGGACCATCCTCTCGACCCTGGGAGCATCACCATGACCCGTGCCGCTATCGTCGTCGGGGCCGGGATCGCGGGCCTGGCGTCCGCGATCTCGCTCGCCCGGACCGGCTGGGGCGTCACCGTCGTCGAGCGCTCGCCCGCGCTCGGCGAGGTCGGTGCGGGCTTCGCCATGTCCCGCAACGCGGTCGCGGCGTTCCGCGGCCTCGGGTTCGACGACGACGCCGTCGCCCGGCTCGGGTACGCGACGTGGGCGGGCGGGACGTGGGACCTCCACGGCGACCCGATCCTCACGCTGCCGGGCACCCCCGAGGTGCGCGCGTCCGTGGGGCTGATCGGCGTCCACCGGCGCCGGCTCCACGAGGCGCTGCGCCGCCGGGCGGTCGACCTGGGCGTCGAGGTCGTCACGGGGACGCCGGTCACCACCCTGGATCCCGGGGACCCGGACGGGGCGCCCGCCGTCGTCGCGGGCCGCGAGGCGGACCTCGTCGTCGGCGCGGACGGGATGCGCAGCGCCGTCCGCGCGGCCCTGTTCCCGGCGAGCGTGCCGGTGTACAGCGGCTACTCGAGCTGGCGCGCGATCACGCCCGGCGCCTGGGGCGCGGAGGCCCTCACGCAGTACTGGGGGGCGCACGCGGAGTTCGGCCTGCTGCGCACGACTGCCGACGAGACCGCCGACGAGACCTACTGGTACGGGTACGTCGCGATGCCCGAGCGGACGCGGCTCGACGACGAGCTGGGCGCGGCTCGCGAGCGGTTCGCCGGGTGGGCGCCGCCGGTGCAGGAGGTCCTCGCCGCGACGGCGCCGGACGCCGTCCTGCGCCACGACGTGCACCACCTGCCCGGCGGCCTCCCGCGCTACGCGGCGGGCCGCGTCGTCATGGTCGGCGACGCCGCGCACGGCACGCTCCCGACGATGGGGCAGGGTGCGGCGACGGCGCTGGAGGACGGGCTGTGCGTCGGCCTCCTGGTCGGAGCGCCCGTCGCGGCGGGAGGTCGGCTCGTCCCGGCGCTCGCGGGGTACGACGCCGCGCGTCGGCCCCGGTGCCGGGCGCTCGCCCGGGCGTCGGTCGCGTCGGGGCGGTTCGGCTCGCACCTGGGCGGCGGCTGGCGGCAGACGGTCCGGAACAGGATCATGCGCCTGACCCCGGCCTCCGCGATCGCGCGCGGCTCGCAGGCCGCGATGGGCTGGACCCCGCCCGAGCCCGCACCCCCGGTGCGCTGACGCCGGTGCCGGCGCCCGCCGTCGGATACGCCGACCCCGGGGTCCCTCCCCACGTCGTGACGATCGTGAGGAACGACCCCGGGCTCGAGCGGTGGCTACGACGCGCGCGACGCGAGGCGGGCGACGACGCGCTTGGCCTCCTTGCCGGCGAACCGGCGCGCGAGGACGCCGACGCCGGCGGCGACGGCCGCGAAGGTGACGGCGGAGACGATGCCGACCTCCTCGTCGTCGAGGTCCTTCGGGGCGTCGTGACCGGTGACCTTGGCCCAGATGAACGTGACCAGCTTCTGCGCGGCCCAGCCCGCGGCGAAGGTGAGGGCGACGGTCCCGACCTTCACGGCCAGGGTCTGCTCGGTCTCGTTCGTGTCGGCCACGAGGGTCCTCCGTGAGTCGGGGCGCCGGTCGGCGCGGGCGTGCTCCCACCGTAGTGCGAACCGTCGGTCCCCGCGTCGCCCGGCGCGCGCACGCGACCCACGGCCCGACGTCGCGAGACGCGAGAAGTGGCCCCCCGGACGCCACCTGGCTGGGCCACTTCTCGCTTCTCGTCACCGCCCTCGCGTCACTCCTGGCTCACCGCGTCGAGCACGGGCAGCCGGGCCGCGCGGGTCGCGGGCCAGACCGCCGCGACGACCCCGACGACGGCGGCGAGCGCGAGCATCGCGCCGAGCTGCGCCCACGGCACGGCGAGGGTCGTGAAGCCCTCGTCCGCGAGCACCGAGGGCAGCGCGGCGGCGAGGCCCGTCCCCACGACCAGCCCGACGGCCGTCCCGAAGACCGCGACCAGCACGGACTCGACGACGATCGTCGTGGCGAGCTGGGCGCGCCCCAGCCCGACGGCGCGCAGGAGCCCGATCTCGCGCGTCCGCTCGACGACGGACAGGGCGAGCGTGTTGACGATCCCGAGCACCGCGACGAGCACGGACAGCCCGAGCAGGGCGTAGACGATCGCGAGGATCGACTCGACCTGGGACGCGACCTCCCCGGCGAACTCGTCGGCGTCGAGCACGCTCGCGACGACGTACGGCGCGACGGCGTCGGTCACTGCGCCCCGCACGGCCGCGGGGTCGGCGCCCGGCTCGACGTCGAGGAACAGCATCTCGGGGGTCGTCGCGCCTACCGCGGACGCGACGTCCGGCGGCAACAGCATGTCGACGGAGAACGCGTGGGAGTCGATCACGGCGCCGATGCGGACGTCGTGCGCCGGGAGGTCGGGCCGGGTGGGGTCGGCGATCGTCACGACGTCGCCGAGCGCCCAGCCGTGCTCGTCGAGCGCGTCCTCCATGACGGCGGCCTCCCCGCGCGCGTACGCGCCGAGGTCGCCCTCGACCGCCGTCGTGCGGACCGAGCGGCCGAAGCCCTCGGCGGGGAAGCCGACGACGACCTGCGGCTCGTCGTCGACGACGACCTGCCCGTACGTCGTGAGGTCGACGGACGCGACGCCGGGCACCGCGCGGACGTCGGCCGCGACGCCCTCGGGCAGGTACGGGGTCGCGGACCGGACGACGAGGTCGGCGGCCGTCTCCTCGTCGACGATGCCGGTCACGGACTCGCGTGCCGAGAGCGCCAGGACGGACGTCGTCGACACGAGCGCCATCCCCACGACGAGCGCCCCCGCGGTGGCGGCCGTGCGGCGCGGCTGGCGCGTCACGTTGCCGCGCGCGAGCCCGCCGAGCGGCCGGACGAGCGCGACGAACGGCGCGGCGAGGACCCCGAGCACGGGACCGACCGCGAGCGGGGAGAGCAGCAGCACGCCCGCGATCACCCCGACCGCGCCGAGCCCGAGGAGCGGCGCCCCGCCGCTCCCCACCGCCGCGGCACCCACCACGAGCCCGGTGCCGGCGAGCAGGGCCAGCGCCCCCGCGACCACCCGGGCGACGCCCGGGCCGGCGGGACGCACGACGTCGGCCCGCATCGCCTCCACGGGCCGGACGAGCGCCGCGTGCCGCGCGGGCAGGGCCGCTGCGACGACGGACACCACGACCCCGACGACGAGCGGGACCACGATCCCGGCGGTCGTCACGGGCAGCGACCCGGCCAGCTCCATGCCCACCGCGCCGAGCCCGCTCCGCGCGAGCTCGGCGAGCCCGAACCCGGCCGCGACGCCCAGCACCGCGCCGACGACCCCGACGACGGCGGCCTGTCCCAGCACCGAGGCGAACACCTGCGCGGGCGACACCCCGACGGCGCGCAGGAGCGCGAGCTCCCGCGTGCGGCGGCGCACGTGCATCGCGAACGTGTTGGTGATGATGAACGTACCGACGAACAGCGCGAGCCCGGCGAACACGAGCAGGAACGTCGAGACGAAGCCGAGCTGGTCGGCGATGGCGCTGCTCGTCTCGTCGCGCAGCTCCGCGCCCGTC
This sequence comes from Cellulosimicrobium sp. NPDC055967, assembly GCF_042269845.1. NCBI lineage: Bacteria > Bacillati > Actinomycetota > Actinomycetes > Micrococcales > Promicromonosporaceae > Cellulosimicrobium > Cellulosimicrobium sp. NPDC055967. The sequence goes on from NZ_JBHJYJ010000014.1 coordinate 81,858, forward strand.
ACGGCCTCGGCGTCGCCGGGGAGCGCCGCCGCGACGGCGTCGCGCAGCGTCTCGGGCGAGACGCCGTCGGCGGCGTACAGGGCGATCGACGGCACCATGCCGTCCGGCGCGTACGTCATCGCGGCGGTCGTCGTGTCGAGCAGGACGATCGTCGCACCCGCCATGGGCGCGGACAGCGAGAGCTCGCCGACCACGCGCACGGGCCGCACCGCGTCGCCGAGCACGACGTCGGTCGTGTCGCCCACGGCGAGCCCCGACGCCTCGAGCGTCGCGGACTCGAGCGCGACCTCGGCGCCGTCCTCCGGCGCGCGGCCGTCGACCACGCGCGGCCCGGGGTCGCGCGGGTCGTACCCGATCGCCATGCTCGGCGCCTGGGTGCTCAGCACCGCGGTGCCGTCGGCGCCCACCAGGACGGCGGGGCCGCTCACCTCCGCGAGCGCGAGGTCGACGTCGTCCCGCGCGTCGAGCGTGCCGGCCAGGTCCGCCGGGACGAGGCTCCGTGCGCCGCCGAGCTGCGCGGACGACGACTCGAGCGCGGACCCGGCGGTGGTGGCGCCGCGCACGTACGCGTCCGCCTGGATCGACGACGCGACGATGCCGTCGAACGTCGAGGCGAGCATCGCACGGAGCGCGAACGTGCCGGTGACGAACGCGACGCCGATCGTCACCGCGAGCACGGACAGCACGAGCTGTGCGCCGTGCGCGCGCACGCCGCGCAGCGCGATCCGGCCCATCATCGGACGGCCGCCGGTTCGTGGGTGACCGGTGCGGCGTGCGCGCCCGCCGACGCCGCCGGCGTGAGGGCGCCGAGCGTGTCGAGGACGGCCTGCGGCGTCGGGTCGCGCAGCTCGGTCACGAGGCGCCCGTCCGCGAGGAACAGCACGCGGTGCGCGTACGACGCCGCCGTCGGGTCGTGCGTGACCATGGCGACGGACTGGCCGAGGTCGTCCACCGAGGCGCGCAGGAAGCCGAGCACCTCCGCGGCGGCGCGCGAGTCGAGGTTGCCGGTCGGCTCGTCCGCGAACACGACCGCCGGCCGGGACACGAGCGCCCGCGCGCACGCGACGCGCTGCTGCTGCCCGCCCGAGAGCTCCGCCGGGCGGTGCCCGAGCCGCGGGCGCAGGCCGACGGCGTCGACGACGCGGTCGAACCACGCCCGGTCCACGGGCCGGCGCGCGACGGCGAGCGGGAGCACGATGTTCTCCTCCGCCGTGAGCGTCGGCACGAGGTTGAACGACTGGAAGACGAACCCGATGCGCGTGCGTCGCAGCCGCGTCAGCCGTCGCTCGCTCATCGCCGAGACCGTCTCGCCGTCCACGACGACGGTCCCCGCCGTGGGGGAGTCCAGCCCGGCGAGGCAGTGCATGAGGGTCGACTTGCCCGACCCGGACGGGCCCATGATCGCCGTGAGGCGTCCGCGTTCGAGGTCGACGTCGACGCCGTCCAGGGCGCGGACCGCGGCCTCGCCGCGCCCGTAGGTCTTCACGAGCCCCCGTGCGGTGGCGATCACGGGCCGCTCCGGCGTGGTCCCGGCGGCTCCCGCGGCGTTCTCGGCGTTCTCGGCGTTCTCGGTGGACGTCGCGACGGTCGTCGTCGCACCCGTCATCCCAGGTCTGCTGCTCATCGGTCCTTCCCCTCCTGCGTCGTCGGCCGGGGGCCCCGGTCCGGTCGTCTCGACCCTCCCGCGGGGGTGCGCCCCCGGGCATCGGGGACCGGCCCGGACCCCTCCCTGGTCGGTGCGGCGCCGCTCTCAGGGTTCTCTCAGGGGGATTCCCCAGGGGCGGCCCGGTGTAGGCTCGACGTGAACGACAGGGGAGCTCCTGGAGGAGCTGAGAGTGCGGACCACCGCAGACCCTCGAACCTGATCCGGTTAGCACCGGTGGAGGAAGTCGGGAATCTCGATCACCTGCTCGTGCGGTCTCCCGCGCTCGCCGGAGCACGGGTCGCACGGGTCGGTGGACCCCTCCTGAACGTCCTGGGAGGACACATGCAGCGCACGACCGCCCGCACCCGCCGGAGCACCCTCGTCACGGGCGCGGGCACGACCCTCGCCCTCCTCGCGCTCGCCGCGTGCGGCAGCGGCGACGACGCGACGTCAGGCTCGGGAGGCGACGACGCGTCGTCGGGCGCCGGGGGCACGGTCACCCTGGTCACCCACGACTCCTTCGCCGTGAGCGACGAGGTGCTCGCCGCGTTCGAGGAGGAGAGCGGGCTCACCGTGGAGCAGGTCGCGCCGGGCGACGGCGGCGCGCTCGTCAACCAGCTGATCCTCACCAAGGACTCGCCGCTGGGCGACGTCGTGTTCGGGATCGACAACACGTTCGCCTCGCGCGCGATCGACGAGGGCGTGCTCGCGCCCTACACGCCGGACGGACTGTCCGACTCCGCGGCGCAGTACGCGGTGGGGGACGGGGGAGAGCTGACGCCCGTCGACCTCGGCGACGTCTGCGTCAACGTCGACCACACCTGGTTCGCCGACGCGGGCATCCCCGAGCCGGTGTCGCTCGAGGACCTCGCGAAGCCGGAGTACGAGGACCTCCTCGTCGTGACCAACCCGGCGACGTCGTCGCCCGGCCTCGCGTTCCTCCTCGCGACCGTCGGCGCGTTCGGCGAGGACGGCTGGGAGGACTACTGGGCCGACCTGCGCGCCAACGGCGTGAAGGTCGTCGACGGCTGGTCCGACGCGTACTACGTCGACTTCTCCGGCTCCGAGGGCGCCGGGCCGCGCCCGCTCGTGCTGTCGTACTCGACGTCGCCCGCGTTCACGCTCACCGAGGACGGCTCCGAGTCGACCACGGGTGCGCTGCTCGACACGTGCTTCCGCCAGGTCGAGTACGCGGGCGTGCTCGCGAACGCGAAGAACCCCGAGGGCGCGCAGCAGCTCGTGGACTTCCTCGTGAGCGAGGCGTTCCAGGCCGACGTGCCCGGCCAGATGTACATGTACCCCGCCGACGACTCCGTCGCGCTCCCCGACGGCTGGGCCGAGTTCGCCCCGCTCGCCGACGAGCCCTTCGAGGTCGCGCCCGCCGACATCTCGGCGCACCGTGACGAGTGGATCAAGGCATGGACGGCCACGGTCGTCGACTGACCCGCGTCTCCGGTCCGCCGGCGGGCATGACCAGGGCTTTACCTCGCGAGGTAGAGCCCTGGTCCGCCGAGGTAGAGCCGTGGTGAGGGGCCGCGCGGTCCGGCGGGGCAGCGTCGGGCGCGGGGTGCTGTGGGGGATCGCGGCGGCGGTGCCGCTGCTGTTCCTCGGGGTGTTCTTCGCGTGGCCGGTCGTCACGCTCGTGGCGCGCGGGTTCGTCGGGGACGACGGCGGGCTCGACCTGTCGGGGTTCGCGGAGGTCTTCTCCCAGCCGCGGACGTGGCGGATCCTCGGGCTGACGCTGTGGCAGGCCGTGCTCGGCACGGCGTTCTCCGTGCTGCTCGGCGTGCCCGGGGCGTACGTGCTGTACCGGTGCCGGTTCCCCGGGCGACGGGTCGTGCGCGCGCTCGTCACGGTGCCGTTCGTGCTGCCGACCGTCGTCGTGGGCGTCGCGTTCCGGTCGCTGCTCGTGCAGGGCGGCCCGCTCGGGTTCCTGCGGCTCGACGAGACGTTCGCGGCGATCGTCGTCGCGCTCGTGTTCTTCAACTACTCGGTCGTCGTGCGCACGGTCGGCGGGCTGTGGGAGCACCTCGACCCGCGCGCCGAGCAGGCCGCCCGGGCGCTCGGCGCGACGCCGTGGCGCGCGTTCCGCACCGTGACCCTCCCGGCGTTGACTCCCGCGATCGCGAGCGCCGCGTCGATCGTGTTCCTCTTCTGCGCGACGGCGTTCGGCGTCGTGCTCGTGCTCGGCGGCATCCGCTACGGGACCATCGAGACGGAGATCTGGATCCAGACCACCCAGTTCCTCGACCTGCGCACCGCGGCGGTGCTGTCCGTCGTGCAGCTCGTCGTCGTCGCGGCGGCGCTCACCGTCGCGAACCGCACGCGGGCGCGGCGCGAGCGAGCCCTGAACCTCTCGTCCTCCACGTCGTCCGCGCACCCGCTGCGGCTGTGGCGCGACGGCCGCCCGACGGGCGACCTCGCCCCGGCGGCGCTCACGGCGGCCGTGGTCGTCGTGCTCGTCGGCCTGCCGCTCGGCACGCTCGTCGTGCGCTCGTTCCGCGTCCCGGGCGGCGGCTGGGGCCTCGACAACTACGCGAACCTCGGCACGACGGGCGGGCGCAACGCGCTGTCCGTCACCGTGTGGGAGGCGGCCGGGAACTCGCTGCGCACCGCCGCGCTCGCGACCCTGCTCGCCGTCGTGATCGGCGGCCTCGTGGCGCTCGTCGTGTCCCGGCGCCCGCGCTCGCGCGGCGGTCGGCGCGCGATCTCGGTGCTCGACTCGGTGTTCATGCTCCCGCTCGGGGTCTCCGCGGTGACCGTCGGCTTCGGCTTCCTCCTCACGCTCGACCGGCCGCTCGGCCTCGACGTCGACCTGCGCACGTCGGGACTCCTCGTGCCGATCGCGCAGGCGGTCGTCGCGATCCCGCTCGTCGTGCGCACGGTCCTGCCGACGCTGCGCGCGATCGACCCGCGCCTGCGCGAGGCCGCCGCGACGCTCGGCGCCGCCCCCGGGCGCGTGTTCCGCACGGTCGACGGGCCGATCGCCGCCCGCTCGCTCGGCCTCGCCGTCGGGTTCGCGTTCGCGGTCTCGCTCGGGGAGTTCGGCGCGACGTCGTTCCTCGCCCGCCCCGACAGCGCCACCCTGCCGGTCGTGATCTTCCGGCTCATCGGGCGTCCGGGCGCCGAGAACTACGGCATGGCGCTCGCGGCGAGCGTCGTGCTCGCGCTGCTCACCGCGACCGTGATGCTGCTCGCCGAGCGGTTGCGCGGCGACCGACCCGGAGGAGAGTTCTGATGGTGCAGACCGACCCCGCCCCCGCGCGCGCGGGCACGCCGGAGCCGTCGCGCCCCGACGCCGTGCCCGATCCCGCGCCCGGGGAGGGCGCCGGGCTCGCGGTGCGCGACGTCGTCGTGCGCTACGGCGCGCGCGGCACCGGGGGAGCGCGCACGGACCCCGGCACGACGGCGGTCGCAGGCGTCACGCTCGACGTCGCGCCCGGCGAGGTGCTCGCCCTGCTCGGGCCGAGCGGGTGCGGCAAGTCGAGCCTGCTGCGCGCGGTCGCGGGGCTCGAGCCGGTCGCGTCGGGGTCCGTGGCGTGGGACGGCCGCGACCTCACGGGCGTCCCCGTGCACCGGCGCGGGTTCGGGCTCATGTTCCAGGAGGGCCAGCTCTTCCCGCACCGCGACGTCGCGGGCAACGTCGCCTACGGGATCGCGGGGCTGCCCCGCGCCGCGCGCGACGCGCGCGTGACCGACCTGCTCGACGTCGTCGGGCTGGCCGGGTACGGGCGGCGCGCGGTCGCGACCCTCAGCGGGGGAGAGCGCCAGCGCGTCGCGCTCGCGCGGTCGCTCGCGCCGCGACCACGACTGCTCCTGCTCGACGAGCCGCTGTCCGCGCTCGACCGGGGGCTGCGCGAGCGCCTCGCGCTCGACCTGCGCGAGGCGCTGCGCGCCACCGGCACGACCGCGGTCTTCGTCACCCACGACCACGACGAGGCGTTCACCGTCGCCGACCGCGTCGCCGTCATGGACGCCGGCAAGCTCCTCCAGGTCGCGCCGCCCGAGGACCTGTGGCGCGCCCCCGCCTCGCGCCGCGTCGCGGAGTTCCTCGGCTACCAGGCGTTCGTCCCCACCGAGCTGTCAGCAGCAGGCCGCTCCCTGGACCGACGAGGCGCTGACGACCCTGCGTACGACGGCTCGGGCGAGCTGCTCGCGATCGGGCCGCGCGGGCTGCGCGTGGTCGGTACGTCCGGTGCGTCCGACGCCCAGGGCGGCTCGGCGACGTCAGGCCCCGGCACCTGGGTCGCGACGGTCGTGGGCAGCGTGTTCCGGCGGGGCGCGGTGGAGATCACGGTCGACGTCGACCTGCCCGGGACCGACGGCGGCGCCCCGGCCCGGCTCGTGGCGCTCGCGGCCGGTCCGGCCGACGACGCGGGCCCGGGGCCGGGCGACCACGTGCGGGTCGTGGTCGACCCGACGGGCTGCGCCGTCGTCCCGGGCTGACGCCCGCACGGACGGCGCTCGCTGTCGTGCGACGGGCGAGAGAGCCGCAGCCGACCTAGCGTCGAAGCATGAGCGACGACGTGACGGCGGGGACGCATCCCCCGGAGAAGACCGGCGGCAAGGCCGCGAAGATCCTCTACCGCCCCGTGGGGCTCGCCAGCTCGATCGTGGGCGGGCTCGTCGCGGGGCAGGTGTTCAAGCAGGTCTACAAGCGCGTCACCCCGGGCCACCGGACCGACGCGCCCAAGCCGCTCGAGTCCGAGTACCGGCTCCGCGAGATCCTCGTCGCGGCGCTGATCCAGGGCGCGATCTTCGCGGCGGTGAAGGCGCTCATCGACCGCGGCGGCGCCCGGGCGTTCGAGCGCTGGACGGGGGAGTGGCCCGGCGACTGACCTCACCCCTCTGGCCGAACACGACATGAGGGTCGTTGTCGGAGCCAGAACGACCTCCATGTCGTGCTCGACGGCGGGCAAGGACGTGGTCGGCCACGGAGCGGCGAGGTCTGCCGTCAGGTCAGGTCGGCGGCGTGGACGAGGAGCGCGACCTGCGTCCGGTTCTCCAGGCCGAGCTTGAGCAGCACGTTCGACACGTGCGCCTTCACCGTCGGGACGCTGAGGAACAGGGTCGCCGCGATCTCGGCGTTCGCCGCGCCGCGGCCCAGCTCGACGGCGACGTCCCGCTCCCGGCCGGTGAGGGCGTCGAGCGCCGCCCGGGCGCGGTCGCGCTCGCCGCCCGCGTCCGCGACCGACGTCATGAGCCGCCGCGCGATCTCCGGTGACAGCACCGGCTCGCCCGCGGCCGCCGCGCGGACCGCCGCCACGATCCGCTCGGGCGGCATGTCCTTGAGCAGGTAGCCCGACGCCCCGGCGTGCAGGGCCCCGACGACCTCCTCGTCGCTGTCGAACGTCGTGAGCACGACGACGGCGGGTGCGCCCGCCCGCGCCCGCACCCGCCGCGTCGCCTCGATCCCGTCGACCCGGGGCATCCGCAGGTCCATGAGCACGACGTCGGTCGGGTGGGCGTCGAGCACCGCCGTGACGTCAGCCCCGTCCGCGGCCTCGCCGACGACCTCGATCCCGTGCGCGCCGTCGAGCATGAGACGCAGCCCGGCACGGACGAGCGCGTCGTCGTCGACGATCACGAGCCGGGTCCGTGCCGCGCCCCCCGGGCCGCTCCCGCCGTCGTGCCCGCGATCCGGCCCGTCGCCCCGGGGCTCGCCCGCGCGGGCGTCGGACCCGTGCCCACCCTGCTCGTTCACGCGTCCCACGGTAGCCGGACGTCGAGGACGAACCCGTCGTCCCGCGCCCCGGCGTCGAGGGTCCCGCCGAGCAGGTCCACGCGCTCGCGCAGCCCGACGAGCCCGGTGCCGGTCCCGTCGCCGGACGTACCGGCGGCCCCGCCCGCGGCGCCCTCGACGGGACCTCCGACCGCGACGAGGCGCGGGCCGCCGTCGGACACCGTCACGCGCACCTCGCCCGCCCGGGCCGCGACCCGCAGGGCGACGGGGCTGCCCGGCGCGTGCCGGCGGGCGTTCGTCAGCCCCTCCTGCGCGACGCGGTAGGCCGCGACCTCGACGGCCCGCGGCACGTCCGCCGACCCCGACCGCTCGTGCGTGACGTCGCCGCCCGCCTCGCGCGCCTCGGCGACGAGGCGGTCGACGTCGTCGAGCGTGGGCTGGGGTGCGGGGGCGCCCCCGTCGACGTCGTCGGGGTCGGCGCGCAGCACCCGCACGACGTCGCGCAGGTCGCCGAGCGCGGAGCTCACCCCGGCCCGGACGAGGCCCGCGGCGCGGGCGAGCTGCGCCGGGTCGGCGTCGGGGCGGTACTCGAGCGCCCCCGCGGTCGCGGCGAGGAGCGAGAGCCGGTGGGCGAGGGTGTCGTGCATCTCGCGGGCGATCCGCGTGCGCTCCATGACCCGGGCCTCGGCGACGCGGCGCTCCTGCTCGCGCTCGGCGCGCCGGGCGCGGTCGCGCAGCGACCACATGAGCTGGGCCCGCGCCTGCCAGTACATGCCCCAGCCGAGCAGGGCGGCGTGCACGGCGAGGTCGCACAGGAGCCACCAGCCGAGCGGCAGGGCCTGCGGCCGCCACAGCGCCTGCACGGCGTGGCCCAGGAACCCGGCGACGGCGACCGGGACCGCTGTGCGCGCCGGGTACCAGCGCGCGACCTGCAGGGTCGCGACCGTCGAGGCGGGGGTCGCCGCACCCGAGTACGCGGCGAGCGACGCGAGGATCAGGGCGCCGAGCACGGGGGCGTTGCGCGGAGCCCGCGACCACAGGAGCGGCAGCGCCGCGAGGGCGAGTACCGCGACGAGGACGTCGAGCCAGGTGCCCGCGCCGGGCGCGTCCTGACCGACGATCCCGGCGGTCGCGAGCACGGTGAGCGCGGCGACGGCGAGCCACGCGACGGCGAACGTCCACCAGGGGACGAGCGGGCGGTTCCCGTCGCGGCGGGCGGCGGCCGTCGCGAGGACGGGGCGTCGGGCGAGCGGGGGGCAGTCGGTCGGTGTGGTCATGCTCCGGACGCTAGGGGGCGGCGTCGCGGGCGACCACCGACCAAGGTCGGGGGTGGAGGTCCGGCGGGAGGGTCGGGACCCGTCGGGGGTCGGGGCGGTCGCCTCCGTCCGGCCGGTGCGGTGGGTGCCGCGCCCCCGCGAGGGTGGACGACGTCGGCATCCCGCCGGCCGCGGCCCAGGCCGCGTCAGCCCGTGGCACCTCGCCACGTGACGAAGGAGGTACGTCATGACCAGCACGCCGAGGACGCCGAACGGCCCGCGCCCCGCGACCACGGCGACGCGCGGCGCCGGTCCCGCCCCGACGAGCGACCCGCTGCCCGCGGCCGGGACGCGCGTGCCCGGTCGGGTCGGTGCCGGACGTCGTCTCCCGCGCTGGTCCGTCCCGCTCGTCGCCGCGGTCGTCGCCGCGGCGGTGCTGCTCGTCGGGACGGCGCTCGGCGTCGACCCGGAGGTGCGCACCGCGACGGGCACCCAGACCGTCGGCGTGGTGGCGGCGGCCGTCACGGCGCTCGTCGTCGGGTACGCCGCGTGGGGCGCGCGCGCCCTGCTCGGCAGGTTGTCCGCCCGTCGGCCCCGCCGGGGCGAGCTCGCCTGGCTCGTGACGTGCGCCGTCGTGCTGCTCGTGTCGCTCCTGGGCCCTCTCGGAGCGGTGACGCCTGATGCGACGGCGCTCCTCGCCGTCGAGCACCTGGCGGTCGGCCTGACGCTGGCGCTGGCCCTGCGCCGCTGACCCCACCCCCCGGCCCCCGGCGCCCGGGATCAGCCGAGCACGACGTTGCTGTCGTCATCCGCCGGATAACGCCAGCAACGTCGTGCTCGACCGCGCGCGAGGTCGTGCTCGGCGGGACGATGAGTTCGTGCGGGTGCCCCGGTCTGCCCCGTCGTCTCGTCCTCGACCGGAAGGCCACCCATGACCGCGACGCTCGTGTCCACGCTGTTCCTCTCGCTCGACGGCGTCGCCGAGATCGACCCGGCGTGGCACTTCCCGTACTTCGACGACAACATGGCGGCCGCCGTCGACGAGGACTACCAGGACGTCGACGCGCTGCTCCTCGGGCGGGTCACCTACGACAGCTTCGCGGGCGCGTGGCCCGAGCGGGAGACCGCCGGGGGCGAGGACGCGTCGTTCGCGGCGCGGCTCGGCGACATGCGCAAGGTCGTCGCGACGCGCGGGGACCAGGACCTCGGGTGGCGGCACGTCGAGCGGCTCGACGGCGACCTCGTCGAGGCCGTGCGCGCGCTCAAGGAGGAGCCGGGCCTGGGCAAGGTGCTCGTCGCCGGGTCGATCTCGGTGGTGCGCCAGCTCCTTGCCGCCGGTCTGCTCGACGAGCTGCGGCTCCTCGTCCATCCCGTCGCGGCCCGCACGGGCGAGCGGCTCTTCGACGAGGGCGAGCCGTACTACCCGCTCACGCTCCTGCGGTCCGAGACGTTCCCGACGGGCGTCGTGCGCCTGGTCTACGCGCCCGCCGAGCCCCCGGCGGAGGTCACCTACGACGACGTCGCGGACAAGGTGCCGTCCGGCGACGCCTGACGCGCGACCGCCACCACGGCGACGTCGTCCTCGCGGCCGGGGTCGTCGAACGCGGCGACGAGGCGGTCGCACAGGACGGCGGGGCCGACGCCCGCGTTCTCGGAGGCGACCCGCGCCAACCGGTCGAGGGCGTCGACGAGCGACCCGCCGCGCCGCTCGACGAGCCCGTCGGTCACGAGCACCAGGAGGTCGCCCGGCCGCAGGACGTCGTGGTGGGCCGGGCGGTCGTCCGGGCTGGCCACTCCCAGGAGCCGCGAGCCGGACTTCGCCCGGTCGACGGTGCCGTCGGCCCGGACGAAGAACGCGGGCAGATGCCCGGCGTCGGTGAGCTCCAGCGCACCGGAGGCCGGGTCGAGCACGCACACGCACACCGTGGCGAACTCGGGGTGGTCGTCGCGCAGCGCCGCGTTGAGCAGGTCGAGCGCCGTGGCGGCCTCGTGCCCCTCGCGCAGGTACGCGCGGAGCGTCATGCGCACCTCCGCCATCACGGTCGCGGCCCGCAGGGAGTGGCCCTGCACGTCGCCGATGACGACGGTGACGCGCCCGTCCGGGAGGTCGAACGCGTCGTAGAAGTCGCCGCCGACGTCGAGGCGCGCGTCCGACGCCTCGTACCGTGCCGCCACCTCCACCCCGCCCCGCACGCGGAGGCTCGCCGGCAGGAACGCGCTCTGGAGCGCGAGGGCGATGCGGTGCTCCTCGGTGAACGTCCGCAGGTTCGCGAGCGCGACCGTCGCCGCCTCGGCGAAGCGACCGGCGGCCTCGCGCTCCTCGTCGGACAGAGGCTCGTCGCCGACCTCGATGCCGAGCCCGCCGACGAGCGCGCCCGCGGCGTCGACGAGCCAGAAGGTGAACCACGCCGACGGGCCGACCCCGGCCTCGGCGAGGAGCGGGCGCCACGGCGCGGGCACGTCGTCGGGGCCGAACACCGCGGACGTCGCGCCCGTCGGCGGCAGGACCGCCGTCGGGCCGCGGCCGCGCACGAGCGCGGCATCCTCCGCGGAGCACACCGAGCGCAGCACCACGCCGGCCTCGGCGACGACCATCGAGACGACCGCACGGCCGAGGACGGTGCACGCACCGCGTGCCGCGTGGTCGGCGACGGCCTCCGGCGACCGGGCCTCGTGGAGCGGGACGAGCGCGTCCGTGAGGGCCTCGAGCCGCCGGGCCGTCCGGCCAGCGCCCCGCTGGGCGTCGACGCGCCGGCACAGGGCGCTGATGGTCGCCAGGAACTCGTCGCGGTCGAGCGGCTCCGGCAGGTAGGCGTCCGCCCCGCCCTCGAGACCGGCGGTGCGCGCCGCGGCGTCGACGTCGGTCGCGGACACGTGCAGGACGGGCACGTGGGCCGTCGCCGGGTCGGCCTTGAGCCGGCTGCACACCTCCCGGCCCGGGATGTCCGGGAGGTTGACGTCGAGGACGACCGCGTCGACGTGCGCCGACGCCCGGGCCAGCGCCTCGCCCCCGGTCCCGGCCTCGACGACGTCGAACCCGGCGCGGCGGAGCCAGCTCGTCATGACGTAGCGGTGCGCGGGCGTGTCGTCGACCACGAGCACGGTGCGTTCGGCGCTCATCGGGCGCTCACCTCCCGGCGCAGGGTCGTGACGAGGCGGTCGCGGTCGATGCCCGACTTCGCGAGGAACGGTGCGTCGCCGATCCCCGCGGGGGCGGGCGCGCTCGACATGAGCACCGTCGCCGTCGCGGGGTAGAGGCTCTGGATCGTCGACCGGAGTGTCACCCCGTCCGTCCCCGGGAGGCACACGTCGAGGAGCGCGACGTCGGCCGCGCCGTCGTGCAGGAGGGCCAGAGCGTGGGACGCGTCGTGCGCGACGCTGACCCGCGCCGCGTCGTCGCGGAGCATCGAGGAGACGACCGAGGCGTAGGCCCGGTCGTCGTCGACGACGAGCACGTGCCCGAGGTCGTGGTCCGCCTCGGCGGCCTCGGGTCGCGGGTCCGGCGCGACCGCCTCGTCGACGGACAGCGACGGGAGCCGCAGCGTGAACACGCTCCCCTCCCCGGGGCGCGACGTCGCCACGAGCGTCCCCCCGAGGGCCTCGGAGGTCCGGCGCGCGTAGGGCAGCCCGAGGCCCGTGCCCCGCACGGTCGGCTGGAGGCGGTTGGGGACCTGGACGAACTCCTCGAACACGGCGTCGAGCTGGTCCGCCGGGATGCCGAGGCCGGTGTCGTGGACGTCGAACCGCACGACCTCCCCGTCGGCCTCCGCACGGAGCACGACCTCGCCGTGGTCCGTGAACTTCACCGCGTTCGTGAGCAGGTTGCGCAGCACGCGGGACAGGAGCCGGCGGTCGGTGACGAGCGCGAGCCCGGGTTCCACGACCGTCCGCAGCGCGACGCCGGGGCGCACCACGGGGAGGGTCGTCCCGCGCAGATCGTCGAGCAGCTCCGCCACGTCCACCGCCCCGGGCGCGACGTCCTCGTGCCCGGCCTCGGCGCGCGCGAGGTCGAGCAGCTCGTCGACGAGGGTGAGGAGCGTCGCGGCGCTCTCCCGGAGGAACCCCACCTGCTGGGTCTGCTCGCCGTCGAGGTGGGAGTCGACGAGCAGCGAGGTCAGCCCGAGGATCGAGTTCACGGGCGAGCGGAGCTCGTGGCTCACGTTGCGCAGGAAGCGCGTCTTCGCCTCGTTCGCGGCGGCGAGCTCGCGACCGCGCTCGTCGAGCTCGGCGTAGAGCGCGACGACGCCGGTGTTCGTCTCCTCGAGCTCCGAGGAGAGCTGGTCGTACATCGCGAGGACGCCCCGGTTCGTCTCCTCCAGCTCCACGTTGAGGCGCCGCTGCTCCTCCTGCTGGCGGGTGAGCTCGTCGAGGGTGCGGACCAGCTCCGCATTCTGGACACGCAGCTCGTCGACCGCGTCGGCCACGTGCGCGGCCGCGGTGGACCGCCGCACGGCCGCGAGCGTCGCCTCGTCGGTCCGCGCGGTCGCGGGGAGCGACTTGGTGAGCAGGACGCGCGTCCCGGTCGGGTCGACCTCGAGGCCACGGACGAGCCGGCGCGCCGCGGGGATGCCGCCGTCGCTCGAGTCGCCCTCGACGAGGAACGGCGTGCCGGCCACGATCTCGGCGCGCAGCGTCGCCTGGGGAAGACCAGGCAGGACCCCGACGACCACGTCCGCGGTGCCGGAGGCGACGGCGGACCGGCCGATCTCCGACAGCGCGGTCGCGACGCGCACCTGGTCCTGGGTGTCCAGGCCGAGCTGCCGGCAGATCTCCCGACCCGCCCGGCGCAGCGCGATGACGTCGGAGTCGGAGCGGAGCTGGGTGACGAGCAGCGTCGTGCTCATGCCGCCTCCCGGCCGATCGGGAGCACCGCCACGCACGAGTCGTCCCGGCGCACCGCGTGGTCGCGCAGGACGACGCCCGCGACGACGAGCGGCGAGCGGGTCGCGAGCCCCGGGTAGTCGGCGAGCGACCACCGGGCGGTCAGCCCGTCGCTGTGCAGCACGACGACGTCCCCGGCCTCGACCGGGTAGGTGGTCTCGCGCAGCGGGCGTCCTCGGGTGCCGGCGATGCCGGGATAGCTCACGAGCCCGCGCGCCCGGTCGCCGTGGACGGCCCCGACGATGTTGCCCAGGCCCGCGTACCGCAGCACACCGCCCCCGGCTGCCTGGGCGACGGCGACGGCGGCGCCGCGCGTGCCGCCGAGCGCCGCGTGCACGCGCTCGAGGAGGGCGACGGCCGACCCGGCCGGCGCGTCGAGGAACGCCCGCACGGCGGCGCCCGACGCCGCGGCGGCGAGCGGGCCGTGCCCCAGGCCGTCGGCGACGAGGAGGCTGGGGACGCCGTCGTCGTGGCGCACCGCGAGCGCGTCCCCGCACACCGACTGGCCCGTCATCGGCCGCGTGACGCCCGTGGGCTCGGCGAGCCCCACCACCGCCCCGTGCGCGGCGAACGTCGCCGCGATGACCGTCCCGCGGCCCGGTGACGTCCACGCGTCCCACGACGACGCGAGCCGCGGCAGCGTGCCCAGGCCGATGCCGAGCGTGCCGCGGCTCGAGACGCCGTCGCGCATGGCGGCGCCGATGTCCCGCATGCCCGGGCCGGAGTCGACCGCGAGCACCTCGAGCGCGGTGTCGTCGCCGGTGCGTCGCACGCGGACCAGCATCGAGCCGGACCCGGCGTGGCGGCACTGGTTGGTCGCGAGCTCCGAGACCACGAGCCCGATCTCGGCCGCGCGGTCGTCGTCGAGGCCGAGGCTCCGGGCCACGGTGCTCGCGCCGCGGCGCACGCTCCCGACCGCCGACGGGTGGTCGACGGTGTACCAGGTGCCGTCCTCGACGACGCTGCGGCGCTCGTCGGGACGGTCGGGGGCCGGGATCATCGGGACCAGGTGGCGATCTCGACGCGGGTGCCCGCGCCCGGTGCCGTGTCGATCGCGAAGTGCTGGACGAGCCGGCGCGAGCCCGACAGACCCAGGCCGAGCCCGCTCCCGCTGGTCCAGCCGTCCGTGAGCGCGAGGTCGAGGTCCGGGATGCCCGGGCCTTCGTCCGAGAAGACGGCGCGCACGCCGGTCCGCGCACCCTCGGTGACGAGCTGGACCTCGGCCTCGCCGCCCCCGCCGTAGACGAGCGTGTTGCGCGCGAGCTCGCTGGCCGCGGTGACGAGCTTGGTCTGGTCGACGAGCGACAGGCGCGCCTGCTGCGCGAGCGTGCGGACGAGCTGGCGGACCCGGACGACGTCGGAGTCGGTGCGCACGGGCACGCGCTCGGCCGTCGCGGCCGGCGGGGTCGTCGTCGTCATCTCTCCTCGCGCTCGGCGGCGGCGAGGAGCACGTCCTCGGCGGACCGCTCCTCGGGCGCGAGGAGCGCGAGGCCGCGCTCGACGTCGAGAGCCGTGCGGACGTCGCCGAGCGACAGCCCGAGCTCGACCATGGTGATCGCGACGGCGGGGCGCATCCCGACGACGACGGTCGTCGCGTCGAGCACGTGGGAGATGCCCGCGACGGACGCGAGCATGCGCCCGATGAAGGAGTCGACGATCTCCAGCCCGGAGATGTCGATGATCACGCCCCGCGCTCCGGTGTCCGTGATCCGCTGGGCGAGGTCCTCCTGGAGTCGCAGGGCGGTGTCGTCCTGGAGATCGACCTGGATCGAGACGAGGAGCGTGGAGCCGATCTTGAGGATGGGGACGGCGTCGGTCATGCCGGGAGCCCGGTCCGCCGGGTGTCGCGGCCCGCGCGCAGCGCGTCCACGAGCGCGTCCGCGAGGCTCGCGCGCGTGCGGATGTCGCCGAACTCGATGCCGAGCGCGACGATCGTCTGAGCGATCTGCGGGCGGATGCCGCTGATCGTGCACTCGGCGCCCATGAGGCGCGCCGCGACCACCGTCTTGAGCAGGTGCTGCGCGACCTGGGTGTCGACCGCGGGGACACCGGTGATGTCGATGATCGCGTGCTCGCTGCCCGTGTCGACGAGCGTGTTGAGCAGCTTCTCCATGACGACCTGGGTGCGCGCCGAGTCGAGCGTGCCGACCAGCGGCACCGCGACGATGCCCTCCCAGAGCTTCACCACAGGGGTGGAGAGCTCGAGGAGCTGCTCGGCCTGCTCGGCGATGATCGCCTCGCGCGCCGCGGCGAACGTCTCGAACGTGAAGAGACCGAGCTGGTCGACCAGGCGCAGGAGCGGGGTGACGTCGGTGTCGGCGTCCGTCGCCGCGGCGAGCCGGTACAGGCCCTCCTTGAGGGCGAACACGCCGATCGCCGTCTCGCGCGGGGTGAACCCGAGGCGGGCGCGCGCGGAGGAGACGTCGGCGAGGATGCCGCGGAGCTGGTCGAACGCGGCGTCGGACAGGCCGAAGCCGCCCGAGCGCAGCCCGTCGAGGAGCGCGTCGAGGATCTCGCCCTGCTCCCGCTCGAGCTCGCCGCGCGACGTGCGGCCGTGCAGCTCGTGCGCGGCGGCCTCGAGCCAGGCGCTGCGCACGTCGTCGGCGTGCTCCGTCAGGAGGTGGGCAAGGGTCTCGGGTGTGGCGGCGTCGGCCATCGGTGTCCTTCCGGGGTTGAACGACGCCGAACGGGCTCGCGGCTGTCGCGCCGCAAGTGTACGTGCGGCTCGTGCGCACGCAGCCCGGCACCGGGGAAGGAGAACGAGGGCCGAGGTGCAAGGTGCCGAGAGGTCGCGACACGACCAGGGCATGAGGTGGAGGGCGCGACCTACGCCCGAGAACGACCCTGCGCGCCCGCGAGAACGACCTTGGTGTCGTTATCCGACGGATAACGACACCAAGGTCGTTCTCGGCGCGGAAGGGTGGGTCAGTTGCGCAGGTCGAGGTAGCGGTCGATGAGGGCCGCCGTCGACGGGTCCTGGGCGGCGAGGGCGTCCTCGTCGCCCGCGACGGCCGGCGCGATCTCGAGCGCGAGCTTCTTGCCGAGCTCGACGCCCCACTGGTCGAAGCTGTCGATGCCCCACACGACGCCCTGCACGAACGTGATGTGCTCGTAGAGCGCGATGAGCTGGCCGAGGACCGACGGCGTGAGGGCGGGCGCGAGGATCGACGTCGTCGGGCGGTTGCCCGGGAACGTCCGCGCGGACACGAGCGCCTCGGCCGTCCCCTCGGCACGGACCTCGTCGGCGGTCTTGCCGAACGCGAGCGCCTTGGTCTGGGCGAAGAAGTTCGCGAGGAACAGCCCGTGCACGTCGGCGCCGGGCTGGACGGCGCCGCCGTCGCCGACGTCGTCCGTCAGCGGGTGCGCCGGGTTCGCGACGGCGATGAAGTCCGCCGGGATGAGGCGCGTGCCCTGGTGGATGAGCTGGTAGAACGCGTGCTGGCCGTTGGTGCCGGGCTCGCCCCAGAAGATCTCGCCGGTCTCCGTCGTCACGGGGGAGCCGTCCCAGCGCACGCGCTTGCCGTTGGACTCCATCGTGAGCTGCTGGAGGTAGGCCGGGAAGCGGTGCAGGTACTGCGCGTACGGGAGCACGGCGTGCGTGTGCGCGTCGAGGAAGTTCACGTACCAGACGTTGAGCAGGCCCATGAGGACCGGCACGTTGCGCTCGAACGGTGTGCGGCGCACGTGCTCGTCGATCGCGTGGAAGCCCGCGAGCAGCTCGGCGAACCGGTCCGGCCCGATCGCGATCGCGAGCGACGTGCCGATCGCCGAGTCCACGGAGTAGCGCCCGCCGACCCAGTCCCAGAACCCGAACGCGTTCGCGGGGTCGATGCCGAACGCCGCGACCTTGTCGAGCGCGGTCGAGACCGCCACGAAGTGCTGCGCGACGGCGGCCTGCCGGGACTCGTCCGTGTCCTCGATCGCCCCCACCGCCGCGAGCTCCGTCCACAGCCAGTCGCGCGCGAGGCGCGCGTTCGTCAGCGTCTCGAGCGTGCCGAACGTCTTGGACGCGACGATGAACAGCGTCGTGCGCGGGTCGAGACCTGCCGTCTTCTCGGCGACGTCCGTCGGGTCGATGTTCGAGACGAACCGGACCTCGATGTCCTGGTGCTTGTACGGCAGCAGCGCCTCGTACGCCATGACCGGCCCGAGGTCGGAGCCGCCGATGCCGATGTTGACGACCGTGCGCACGCGCTCGCCCGTGACGCCCGTCCACTCGCCCGAGCGGACCTTGTCCGCGAACGCGTAGACCTTGGCGAGCTCGCCGTGCACGTCCGCGTCGACGTCCTGCCCGTCGACCACGAGGTGCTCGTCGTCGCCCAGCGGGGTCGGGCGGCGCAGGGCCGTGTGCAGCACGGCACGGTCCTCCGTGACGTTGATGTGCTCGCCCGTGAACATCGCCTCGAGGCGGTCGTCGAGGCGGACCTCCTCGGCGAGGCGCACCAGCAGCTCGAGCGTCTCGTCGGTGACGAGGTTCTTCGACAGGTCGACCGTGAGGTCGGCCGCCTGGTGCGTGAGGCGGCGGGCGCGGTCCGGGTCGGCCGCGAACCAGGTGCGCAGGTCCGGCTCCACGGTGTCGCGGTGCACGGTGAGCGCGGTCCAGGACGGCGTGGTGGTGGGGTCGATCGGCGGCGGCACGGGCTGCGAGGTCATGACCACCAAACTACTGACCGACGTCGGCCCTCGCCCACCCCGACCGTCCCGCGGTCCATGGTCCGGTGGCCTCACGAACGGCCGCCGTCGGTCCCTGGACGCTCACGCGAGACGCTTCTGCCAGACCGCCGCGACGCCGTCCGCGACGAAGCCGAGGGCGACGTTGATCGCGAGCATGTGGGCGTTCTCCTGCGCGTTCCACGTGTGGATCCGCTCCACGCCCGGCCGCCACGCGGCGAGCGCGTGGAGGTTCGCGACCTTGACGAGCGTGCCGAGGCGGTGCCCGCGGTGCTCGCGCAGCACGAGCGTGTCCTCCTGGAACCCGAACGGGACCTCGGGGAAGGGGACCTGGAGCACCGTGAACGCGACGAGCTCGCCCGACGCGACGTGCTCGGCCACCGTGAGCAGCACGTGCTGCTGTCGGCCCGCGAGGTCCGCGAGGTGGCTGCGCACGCGATCGGCGTCCCACGTCTCCTCGTCGTAGTCGAGCTCGCCGAGCGGCGTGTCCGTGCTCATCCGGGTCCACAGCCGCGCGAGGTCGTCGAGACGGTCCTCCGGGATCTCGTCGCGCCACGTGAGGGTCCGGTAGGCGTCGCCGGCCACGGCGGTGGCGTCGTCGCCGAGCCGGTCGAGCACCGCCGACGGGACCGGCAGGTGCAGCGTGGAGTGGCGCGAGACCTGCTCGAGCGCGTAGCCGCGCTCGCGCGAGACGACCGCCTCGGGCGAGTCGACGGGCACGCGGCCCTCGCCGGTGCGGGGCTCGAGCGCCGCAGGCCCCGCGGGCGGCTCCGGGGCGTGCGGCGCCGTGTAGACGACGGTCGTGCACCCGAGCGCCGCAGCCTCCTCCTCGACCGCCGTGAGCAGCACGTCGTGGACGCCGTCGTGCGCGTGCGCGGGGCGTACCGCCAGCGGCCCGGCCCACAGCAGGTGCGTGTTGGCCTCGCGGCCGACGACGACGAGCGCGACCCCGACGACGTCCGCGGGCTCCGGCGCGACGTCCTCGGGGTGCGAGGCGGGGACCACGAGGAGCATCTGCTTGCGGTCGTACTCCTGGTGTCGCACGACGCCGTGCCAGACCCACGGCGGCGCCCACTGGTCGGTCCAGCCCCACACGGCGGCCTCGCGCTCGCGCTCGACGTCGCTGAAGGCGTGCAGCGCCCATGCGTCGGGGCTGTCGAGGTCGGCGGGCGGCCCGGGGGCGCGGACGACGCGCCAGCTCTCGGTGTTCACGGGGGGAGTCTCTCGGCGCGCCCCGGTCCTGACCAGCACTTTTCCGTCGCGCGCGGCGAGCGTGGGTGGCGGGCGCCACGATGGGTGCGTGCGCCGCGGTGCGCACCGGACGGCGACGACGCCGCCGGGCAACGACGACGACCGGAGGAGGGGACCATGGCCGAGGTCGTGCTGTTCCACCACGTGCAGGGGCTGACCGAGGGCGTACGGACGATCGCCGAGACGCTGCGCGGGGCGGGGAACGTCGTGCACACGCCCGACCTGTTCGAGGGGCGCACGTACGCGACCCTCGACGAGGGCATGGCGCACGTGCAGGAGCTCGGGTTCGGCACGGTCCTGGAGCGCGGGCGGGCGGTGGCGGACGGGTACGACCCCGCGGTCGTGTACGCCGGGATCTCGCTCGGCGTGCTGCCCGCGCAGATGCTCGCGCAGACGCGCGCGGGCGCGAAGGGCGCGCTGCTGCTGGAGGCGTGCGTACCGGTGTCGGAGTTCGGCGAGGCGTGGCCCGACGCCGTGCCCGTGCAGGTGCACGGCATGGACGGCGACCCGTCGTTCGCGGGCGAGGGCGACATCGACGCCGCGCGCGAGCTCGTGGGCTCCACGCCCGACGCCGAGCTGTTCGTCTATCCCGGCGACCGGCACCTGTTCACCGACCCGAGCCTGCCCTCGTACGAGCCGGAGGCCGCCGCGCTCGTCACCGAGCGGATGATCCGCTTCCTCGACGGCATCCGCTGACCGGCCGACGGCGCGGCAGCCTCCGGGGTCAGGGGGGCGCACCCGTCCTTCCCGGGGCACGATCAGTTGCCGTCCTCCGACGTCGTCCTGCGCTGCCACGCGGCCCACACCCCCGCCGGTCGGAACCCGAGGGCGACGTTGATCGCGAGCATGTGGTCGTTCTCCTGCGCGTTCCACGTGTGGACGCGTCGGGTCGCGGGGCGCTCGCGCGCGAGCGCGTCGAGGTTGGCCACCTTGACGAGCATCCCGAGCCGGCGCCCGCGGTGCTCCCGGAGCACGAGGGTGTCCTCCTGGAATGCGAAGTCGTCCCGGTCGTGCGGGTAGAGGAAGACGGTGAACGCGGCGAGCGTGCCGGTCGGGACGTGCTCCGCGGCGCTCACGAGGAAGCCGTTCCGCTTCTCGGCCTGCTCGCCGACCCACGTGCGCACGCGCCGCGCGTCCCACGGGTCCTCGCCGTACTCGACGCCGCCCGTCGGTGGGTCGGTGCTCATGCGCGTGAACAGCACGGCCACCTGGTCGAGCCACGCGTCGGGGACCGCGTCCGTCCAGGTGTGCACCCGGTAGTCCGGACCGGCGTGCTCCCGTGCGGCGGCGCGGTGCGCGTCGAGGTCCGCCGAGGGCACCGGGAGGTCGAGCACCGAGTGGCGTTCGACCTGCTCCAGGACGTACCCGTGGGCGCGCAGGAAGCGCGGACCGGGAGCGTCGGCGGGGACGCGGCCGGCGCCGGTGGTGGCGGCCAGCGCGCCCGGGCCGGGCGGCGGCTCCTCGCCGTGCGAGGTGTTCGAGAGGAGCACGGTGCGCCCGGCGTCCGCGCCGAGGCGCTCGGCGAGCGCGAGCAGCGCCGTCCCGATGCCGCGCCCCCGCTCGGCCGGACGGACGGCGACGAAGGCCTCGCTCAGGTGCTCGTTGCTCGTGGTGGGACGAAGGACGAACAGGTACGCCACGACGTCGGGCACCGCGGGCGGGACGCCGTCGGCGATCAGGGCGCTCGCGGCCGCGGAGCGCACCACCACGACGCGGCGCTTGGCCGCGTACTCCTGGTGGTCCATCCCGGAGAGCACGTCGCGCGGCCGCAGCGCGAGGTCGTCGTAGCCGTGGACCTCCAGCTCGAGCTCGCGCCCGATGTCCGCCACGGCGTGGTAGGCCCACGCGTCGGCGTCGTCGAGCGAGGCGGGGTGCGGGGCCTCGACGAGCGCGTACCCCGGCGGGAGGGGCACCGTGAGGGCGGTGCGGGCGGCGCTGCTCATGCCGTCCAGCGTGTCCCGCGCCGACGGACGGTGTCCACGCCTTTTGGCGGCACCCGGGCGCGGCGTGTCCCGCAGCGGCCGTCCCGGGCGGCGGGTCGAGAGGTGTCTCGGGTGACGACGGCCGGCACGACGACGGCCCGGGCTCCCGCAGGAGCCCGGGCCGGGTGCGCCGCCGCTCGCGGCGGTCGTCGGACGTCGTCGCGCGGTCTACTTGCGCGCCGAGCGGCCCGCGATCGCGCCCCAGATGAGCAGCACGAGCAGCGACCCGACGAAGGCCCAGAACCACGTGGTGAGCGAGAAGAACTCGTCGTTCGCGTCCGCGCCGAACAGCGCGCCGCCGATCCACCCGCCGAGGAGGGCTCCCAGCACCCCGACGATCAGCGTGACGATCCAGCCCCCTGCTGCCTTGCCCGGCAGGACGGCACGTGCGATCGCGCCCATGATGAGGCCGATGAGGATCCACCCGATGAAGCTCATCCCTGTCTCCGTTCTCTGGGGGACGAAACAGCCATACGGCGTAACTGCCCCGTATGCCTGACTTCACGGTGGCACGGTGTGAGGCGGTTCGCACGCCGGGCGCCGTCGGCGCGGTCGTTAGGCTCGGGGGATGGCGACGACCGAGGCGACGAGCGCGCGCGTCGACAGCTGGCTCTGGGCCGTGCGGGTGTTCAAGAGCCGCTCGCAGGCGACCGCGGCGGTCAAGGCCGGCCACGTGCGGGTCAACGGCGAGCGCGCGAAGCCGGCGACGAGCGTCAAGGTCGGCGACCGGGTCGTCGTCCGCGGCGGCCCGGCCGAGCGGATCCTCGTCGTGGAGAAGGTGCTGGTCAAGCGCGTCTCCGCGCCCCTGGCCGCACAGGCCGTGATCGACCAGAGCCCGCCCCCGCCGCCCAAGGAGCTCACCGTCCGCGTCGCCGTCCGCGAGCGCGGCGCCGGCCGCCCCACGAAGCGCGAGCGCCGCGACCTCGACCGCCTCCGCGGGCGGGGCTGACGCAGGCGCACCGAGCGCTGCACCAGAGCGCGAGCGAGGCACTCCCGGGTGCATCGCTCGCGTGGACGTGCAGCGTTCGGCTGCTAGCCCGTGTCGGCCAGGATCGAGGCGACTGACGCACGAGCGGCCGGGAGATGCACGCGGAGGTGCGTCTCCCGGCCGCGGGTGCAGCGCTCGGTGAGGGGTGTCAGGTCAGCAGGCGCCGAGGTCCTTCCAGACGCCCCACTGGCCGCTCTGGGCGGGGTTCTCGCCCGTCGTCCACCACTTCGCCTGGTAGTTGCGGCCCTCGTGCGAGACGTTCGCACCGCCGACGTAGACCGACCCGGCGGCCCACGCCGGTGCGGTGCACTCGCCGGGCTCGGGGTCCGTGGGCTCGGGGTCCGGGTCGCCCGGGTCCGTGCCGCCGGCGCCGATCTTGAGGTCGACGCAGTTGTAGAACGCGTTCACCGTGTTCGACACGTTCCAGCGCGCGAGGATCGTGTGGTTGCCCTCGGGCAGGCCGGTCAGCGTGTGGGAGATGTTGCTCGGGGGCTGTGCGCCGCCCTGGTTGAACGTCTTGAAGAGCACGCCGTCGACGAAGTACTCCCACGTGCTCGTGTTGTGCGCCGCGGTGAGCTTCCACTGGAACGTCACCGACGTGCCGGTCTGCGTGCGCGGCCACGGCTTGCTCGCGTCGTCGAGGATGCTGAACCCGCTGCCGCCGGAACACTGCATCGAGCCCTTGGGCGCCTCGACGGACTGCGGCTCGTACTTGATGCCGCCGCAGTCGAAGGACGTCGTGCCCGTCGCGCAGTGGTCCTGCCGGCTCGGCGGGGACGTGATCCAGCCGTGCGCGCTCGCGCTGGGTGCGACGGCCACGGGGGCGATGATCGCGACCGCGCCGACGACGGCTGCCAGGAGTACCGCTCTCAGTCTTCGCATGAGTTGTCTCGCTCTCCATCCGGTGGTGCATGGGTCCTGCGGCGCGCTTCGTCGCGGGCCGCTCTCGGATCGGGCACTCTCGACGCTACGAAATGTGCGGAGTGCGGACAATTGGGCAAAGCTCGTACGTGCTTCCGCGTACCCGGGGCGTCGTCCATGCCGGGCACGCACGACGGCGGGTGCCCTCGCCCGCAGGGACGAGGACACCCGCCGTCGCGGGGTTCAGCGGGTCAGCAGGCGCCGATCAGCTTCCACGGGCCCCACTGCTCGGCGCCCGGGACGTTGTTCTGCGTCCACCACTTCGCCTCGAAGATGTTGCCGTTGTGCGAGACCTTCGCCCCGCCGACGTAGGTCGCGGTCGAGGACCACGCGGCGTCGGTGCAGGTGCCCGGCTCGCCGCCGCCCGGGTTCTCACCCTCGCCGCCGCCGGGGTTCTCGCCGCCCGGGTTCTCGCCACCGGGGTTGGTGCCGTCCGCCGTGACCGTGAGGTCGACGCAGTTGTAGAACGCGTTCACCGTGTCGGCGACGCTCCAGCGCGCGAGGATCGTGTGGTTGCCCAGGGGCAGACCCTTCAGGGTGTGCGAGATGTCCTTGGGGGGCTGCACGCCGCCGCCGTCGAACGACGCGAAGAGCTGGCCGTCGACGAAGTACTCCCACACGCTCGTGGCGTGGTTCGCGGTGAGCTTCCACTGGAAGGTCACGTCGGAGCCGGTGGTCGTGCGGGGCCAGGGCTTCGACTCGTCGTCGAGGATCGTGTAGCCGCTGCCGCCGGAGCACTTCATCGAGCCCTTGACGGCCTCGACGGACTGCGGCTCGTACTTGAGCCCGCCGCAGTCGAAGGACGTGGCGCCGGTGGCGCACTGGTCCTGCCGGCTCGGGGGGGACGTGATCCAGCCGTGCGCCGAGGCGCTGGGGGCGATCGCGATCGGGGCGATGATCGCGGTCGCGCCCACGACGGCGGCGAGGAGCGCCGCGCGAAGTCGCTTCATGGGGGACTCGCTTCCTGTGTCGGGGAGGGCCGACACCGTGCGGAGCCCGCACCGTCGGCCGTGACGGGGTGGACCGTAGGCAGCCCGGAGGCGTCCGCTCAAACGACTACGCACGGCCGGCGGCGGGTACGGGAAGTCCCTTACCAGGCGGTCCGGTTCGCCGGGATCGTGCGCCTGCGCGGCCGTGCGCGCGCGGCCGTCGAGCCCGTGCCGGGCCCCTCCGCGGGTGAAAAACATGTGGGGACCACGTAGCCCGGCCGTCTCGACGAGGGTCGGTCCGCGCGTCCCAGGTCGTGGGAGTTGGTGCGTCCTCCGCTCGGAGACGCACGTGCGGCCGGGAGAGGCACGCGGAGGTGCGTCTCCCGGCCGCGGATGCAGCGCTCGGTGAGGGGTGTCAGGTCAGCAGGCGCCGAGGTCCTTCCAGACGCCCTACTGGCCGCTCTGGGCGGGGTTCTCGCCCGTCGTCCACCACTTGGCCTGGTAGGTGCGGCCCTCGTGCGAGACGTTCGCGCCACCGAGGTACACCGACCCGGCCGCCCACGCCGGTGCGGTGCACTCGCCGGTCCCGTGCGCCGAGGCGCTCGGGGCGACCACGATCGGCGCGACGATCGCGGCCGCGCCCACGACGGCGGCGACGAGGGTCGCGCGGAGTCGTCTCCTGAGGGTCTCGCTTCCTTGGTCGGGATGCCGACGACGGCGCGAAGCCCGGTTCGTCGGCCTTGACCCGACGGACGCTAGGCACGCCCGCTTCCCCGGGCAACGGTTCCGCGGAGGATTACGGGGGTAGGGGTTCGCCCGTCAGCACACCGCCGGGTTCCGCGATGGCGCAGGTCAGGACGCGCCTGGTGGGTCGAGGAGAGCACGCGGGAGAGGGGCGGCGGGGGCCGAGGTGTGCGGGGACCCCGTACCGGGACCGGCCCGGTCCGGGGTCACCGGGAAGAGCTCAGGAAGCTTCCGGCGAGCGCTCGGCCTCAGGCGGCCACGTCCTCCTCGCGCAGGCGCGGCTCGGTGCGCAGCGCCGGGCGGAGGCCGGACTTGTCGGCGTAGAAGGCGCGCACGACGTCCATGTCGGCGCGCACGTCGCCCGTGAGCTCGATGGTCGGGCCGAGGCCGGTCGTCATGGTGGTGCGGTCGACGTACCCGAGGGTCACCGGCAGGTGCGCCTCGCGTGCGATCCGGTAGAAGCCCGACTTCCAGTACGACCCCGCCCCGCGCGTGCCCTCGGGCGTCACGACGAGCGAGAACACCTCGCCGGCCCGGAGGCGCGCGACGACGTCGACCACGACCCGGCTCGGGTCGCGCCGGTCGACGGGGATGCCGCCGAGCGCGCGCATGAGCGGGCCCGCCGGGCCGGCGAACAGCGTGTGCTTGCCGAGCCAGCGCACGTGGATGCCCGTGCTCCAGGCGATGGCGAGCATGAGGACGAAGTCCCAGTTCGACGTGTGCGGGGCGCCGACGAGGAGCGTCGGGCGGCGGGTGTCGTACGGCTCGGAGCGCAGCGACCACCGGCTGGTCGCCCAGTAGGCGCGGGCGAGGGCTCGGCGGATCACCACGCCACGGTACAGGCCGTCCACAGGGGGACCGGTTGCCGTCGACAACCTCCGGGACCTTGGTTAGTCTCCGGGCGGGTAGGGAACTTCCCGCTCTACCCGCACGGCCCGGACATGTCTGATCGACCCACCCACTGCTCGACGGAGACCAGATGGACACCACTCCCGCCGGTACACCCGCCCTCCTGCGCACCCTCAACGCGCGCGCCGTGCTCGACGTGCTCGGCACGGGCGCGCGGGTCGCGCGGCCCGACGTCGTCTCGGCGACCGGGCTGTCCAAGACGACCGTGGCGCAGACCCTCCGGGCGCTCGAGGCGACGGGCGTCGTCACGGAGGCCGGGCTCGACCGGGACCGGCGGGGGCCCGCCGCGACGCTGTACCGCGTCGACCCGGACTACGCGTTCGGGCTGGGCATCGACGTCGCACGCGACCGGGTGCGGGTCGCGCTCGTCGACGTCACGGGCGTGATCCGGGCCCGCGCGGAGCGCCGGGACGTCAAGCCGACGACGACGGCGCGCGCACGGGCGGCCGCGGAGCTCGCCCGCGCGTGCGTGAGCGACGCCCAGGCGCGGCTCGCGGAGGGGACGACGATCGAGGTGACGCGCGCGGTCGCGGCCGTCCCGCTCATCGTCGGGTCGGACCTGCGGACGATCCGGCGTGTCCCCGGCTACGAGAAGGGCGGGACCGAGCTCGTCGACGCGCTCGAGGACGCCCTCGGGTGCCCGGTGACGCTCGAGAACGACCTCAACCTCGCGGCCCTCGCCGAGCAGCGCGACGGCGCCGCGGCCGGGGCGCGCTCGTTCGTCGTGCTGGGCCTCGGCGACGGCTTCGGTGCCGGGCTCGTGCTCGACGGCCGCCTGCACCGCGGGGTCGCCGGCGGCGCCGGCGAGGTCTCGTTCCTGCCGCACCCCGCCCGGGCGCTGGGTTCCGAGGCGCTGGGGGCGTCGTCGCTCGCCGTGCTCGCGAAGGAGCACGGCCTGCCCGACGACGTGACGGTCAAGCAGCTCGTGGACCGCGCCGAGCACGGCGACGGCGCCTCGAACGATGCGCTCGACGAGGTCGCCGAGCGCATCGGGGTCGTCGCGGCGTCGGTCGCGCTCGTCGTCGAGCCGGAGCTGTTCGTCCTCACGAACCAGGCGGCGCGCGCGCCGATCGCGGACCGGGTGAAGCGCTTCCTGGCGGAGAAGATCGCCGTGCTCCCCATCCGGGTCGTCTCGTCGGACCTCACGTGCGACGCCGTCGTGGTGGGCGCCGCGCGCTCGGCCAGCGACGCGCTGCGCGACGAGGTGTTCCGCTCCGCCGCCGCCCACCCCGCGCCGGGCGAGGACGACCCCGCCGACGAGCGCGAGGAGGCGGCGTCGTGACCGCGGCAGCGCCGGGCGGCGGGGCGCCGCCGTCGGACCTGGTCTCCCGGCTGGGCCTCCCCGCCGACGCGCGCGCGATCATCCTCAACGCCGACGACTACGGCATGTGCCGCGCCGCCAACCGCGCGGTCTCCGAGCTCCTCCTCGCGGGGCACGTCGACTCCGCGACGGTCATGGTCCCGTGCGGGTGGGCGCCGGACGCGCTCGCCTTCGCGGCCGCGCACCCCGTCGACGTGGGCGTGCACCTCGTGCTGACCAGCGAGTGGACGCGGTACCGGTGGCGCCCGCTCACCGGCACGGGCACCTCCCTGGTCGACGACGCGGGGTACTTCCCGCGCGACGTCCTCACCGTCGAGCGGCAGGCGCGCGTCGAGGACGTCGTCGCGGAGCTCGCGGCCCAGCTCGACACGGCGCTCGCGGCCGGGGTCGACGTCTCGCACCTCGACAACCACATGGGCTCCGTCTACGGGCTCGAGACGGGGCGCTCGTTCCTCCCGCAGGTCTTCGAGCTCGCCGCCCGGCACCGCCTGCCGTTCCGCCTGCCCCGCACGACCGAGGGGATGGTGCTGCCCCCGGGCGACTTCCAGCCCCTGCTCGACGAGGCGACGGCCGCGGCGGACGCGCTCGGCGTCGTGCTGGTCGACCGGCTGTGGACCCACCCGTTCGAGCTCGACGGCGCCGGGACGGTCGAGGAGGAGGACTACGAGGACGTCCGGGCCGACTTCCTCGCGCTGCTGCGCCGCGTCCCGTCCGGCGTGACGGAGATCTTCCTCCACCCCATGCTCGACGACGACGAGCTCGGCGACGTCGCCGACTACGGCGTCGCGAAGCGCGGCTTCGAGCGCCGCCTGCTCGCCGATCCGGCCGTGGCGGCCGTCATCGCCGAGGAGGGGATCGTCCGCGTCGGCTGGCGGGACCTGCGCGCGGTGCAGCGGGGCGAGCGGTGAGCGCCCCGCACCCGGCGCCGTCGGGCGGCGAGCCGACGGCGGGCGGCGGGCTGCTCGCACGCGTCCGGGACCGCCGGCTCGTCGGCACGCCCTCGCGCGCGCAGACGGTCGCCTACGGTGCGTCCGCGTTCCCGTCGAACCTGCTCATGCAGACGTTCTCCGCGTTCGTGGTCTACTTCTACGTCGACCACCTCGGCGTGCGTGCTGGCTGGGTAGCGGGCGCGATGGTCGCGCACGGCGTCCTCAACGCCCTGCTCAACCCGCTCGTCGGCGCGGTCTCCGACCGTCGCCGCACGCGCTGGGGCCGGCGCGTCCCGTGGATCGTGCTGGGGATCGTCCCGCTCGTCGTCGCGTTCGCGCTCGTGTGGATGCCGCCCGCCCTCGGTCCGACCGGCCTGGTCGTGTGGTTCCTCCTCGTCGTCGCGCTGTTCGACGTCGCGTACGTCGTCGTCGCGCTCAACGTCTCGGCGCTCTTCCCCGAGATCTTCCGCACGACGGCGGAGCGCGCCCGCGGCAACACCCCGCGCCAGATCTTCGGCCTCGTCGGGATGATCCTGGGCACCGCCGGCGCGCCCCTGCTGTACGGCACGCTCGGGTGGACGTGGATGGCGCTGCTGCTCGCGGTCGTGAGCCTCGCGTTCTTCGTGTGGTCCCTCGGCGGGATGGTCGAGCGCCCCGTCGACGTCGCGACGGTGCGCGAGCGCGAGGCCGCCGTCGGGCTGGGGGACCAGCTCCGGTACACGTTCGCCAACCGGGCGTTCGTCACCTACGTGCTCGGGTCGCTCCTGCTCCAGAGCACGACCGCGATCGTGCTCGCCGCGATCCCGTTCTACGTGCGCTACACGCTGGGCGGCGCCGAGGCCGACGCGACGCTGCTGCTCGCCCCGATCTTCGTCGCCGCGATCCCGTCGATCGTCGGGTGGTCGTGGGTCGTGCGGCGCATCGGTCCGCGCTCGGCCATGCTGTGGGTCGTCGGGGTGTACGGCCTCGCGACCTGCCTCTACCTGATCCCGTCCACCGTCCTCGGCGCCGCGCTCGCGGGGCTCGCCGTGGGCGTCGGCGTCGCGGGGCTCATGCAGGTGCTCGAGGTCGCGCTCGCGCAGGTCATCGACGACGACGAGCGCCGCACCGGCCTGCGCCGCGAGGGCATGTACTTCGGCGCCAACGGGTTCGTCGTGCGCGGGTCCGTCATCGTCCAGGCCGTGCTCGTCGCGGGCGTGCTGTCGGCGAGCGGGTACGTCGAGGGTGCGGGTGACGTCGTGCAGCCGGACAGCGTCGCGACGGGCGTCCGCCTCCTCCTCGGCGGCGTGCCCGTGGTCCTCGCCGCGCTCGCCTTCGTGTGCTTCTGGTTCTACCCCCTCCGCGGTCGCGACCCCGAGGACACCGACGCCGCCCTCACCGAGGCCGACGCCTCCCCGACGGCGGCCGACCCCCTCCCGAGGTAGCCCGCGCGAGGCAGACCTACGGCCGCGCGAGGTAAAGGCCGGCCCGCCGAGGTAGAGGCCCGGTCTGCCGAGGTAGAGGTGTGGTTCGTCCAGGTAGAGGTGTGGTCGGCTTGTCCGACGGCGGTCTGGTCACCTGGGGTGGCGGGGTGGGTGGTGGTGCCGCGTCTACCATCCGCCGCTCGTTCCTCGCGGCTCCCGCGTTCTCGGTCGGGATCGTCCTGCGTTCGCAAGCTCACTCCGGACGATCCCTCGTCCAGGCCCGACCACGACGCGGCACCACCACCCACCCCGCCCTACGTCGTCTCACCCTGGTCGGTCCTCACCACGGGCGACCGCCCGCGGTGTCGGTTCAGCCAGGAGTAGCCGATCGGCGTCTCCTGGGCGACCGGACCGCCGTCCGTCGGAGACGATGCGGCGCAGGGCGAGCGGACGTCGTAGAGCCAGGCCTCTACCTGGACGGATCGGGCCTCTACCTGGGCGGGCCGGGGCTCTACCTGGACGGACCGGGGCTCTACCTCGGCGGGGTGGTGGCTCCGAGGGCGTGCTCGGCGACGGTGCAGGGGTCGGTTCCCGCGTCGACGTCGCGGAGGTCGCACGCGACGCGGCGCATGAGCGTGCGGAAGGCGCTGCGCTCGTCGGGCGAGAGCATGCCGAGGAGCTGCTCCTCGGCGTCGTGCACGGCGGTGGCCCACCCGGCGAGCCGACGGCGGCCCTCGGGCGTCGCGACGACGCGGCGCGCGCGGCGGTCGGCGGGGTTCTGCTGCCGCTCGACGAGGCCGGCGGCGACGAGGTCGTCGACGAGGTACGTCATGACGGTCCGGTCGATGCCGTGGTGCTCGGCGAGGGCGAGCTGGGTGGGGTGGTCGCCCTGGGCGACGGTGACGAGGACCTGGTAGCCGCGCGTGCCGTGCGGGACGTCGTCGAGCGCCTGCTCGACCGTCGCGCGGTAGGCGCGCAGCAGCACGCCGAGGTGCCAGCCGAGGTCCTCGAGGCGGCCGGGGAGCTCGGCCGGGCCCGTCGCGGCAGCGGTCGTCGTGGTGGTGCTCATCCGCCCACCCTACCGCCGGGAATGTGGTTGCACCACCTATCTGTTACAGATATGTTCTGTACAGCAACGTATCTTGGAGATCGCGAGGAGCCATGCCCGACTACGGCCACGACCTGCGCTTCGGGTCCTTCATCACGCCCGCCGCCGCGGCGCCGCACCAGGCGGTCGCGCTGGCGCAGCTCTCGGAGGAGGTGGGCCTCGACCTCGTGACGTTCCAGGACCACCCGTACCAGGCGGCGTTCCTCGACACGTGGACGCTGTTGTCCTGGGTCGCGGCGCGCACCGAGCGGGTCCGCCTCGCGGGCAACGTGCTCAACCTGCCGCTCCGCCCGCCGGCCGTGCTCGCGCGGGCCGTCGCGAGCCTCGACCGGCTCTCGGGCGGGCGCGTCGAGCTCGGGCTCGGCGCGGGCGGGTTCTGGGACCCGATCGTCGCGATGGGCGGCGAGCGCCTGACGCCGGGGGAGTCGGTCGACGCCCTCTCCGAGGGCATCGACGTCATCCGCGGGCTGTGGGACACGTCCACGCGCGACCGCCTCGTCGCGGGCGGTGCGCACCACCGCGTCGACGGCCCCAAGCGCGGGCCGGCGCCCGCGCACGACGTCGAGATCTGGGTCGGCGCGCTCAAGCCCCGCATGCTGCGCCTCGTCGGCGCGCAGGCCGACGGCTGGCTGCCGTCGCTCGCGTACCTGCAGAGCTTCGAGGCGTTGGCGAAGGGCAACGCCACGATCGACGCCGCCGCCGAGGACGCGGGTCGCGACCCGCGGGCAGTGCGTCGCCTGCTCAACGTCGGCGGCCGGTTCAGCGCCGACGGCGGCGCGGGGTTCCTCCAGGGCTCGCCGCGCCAGTGGGCCGAGCAGGTCGCCGAGGTGACGCTGGAGCACGGGGTGTCCACGTGGATCGTCGCGGGCGACGACCCGACGACGCTCGCCGTCGTCGGCCAGGAGGTCGCCCCCGCGGCGCGCGAGCACGTCGCGGCCGCACGCGCCACCGCGCCGGGCGCGACGACCGGCGGCGAGGCCCGCGCATGACCGACTACGGCCACCCGCTCCGGTTGGGCACGTTCGTCACGCCGTCGGCGCAGGATCCGGAGGCGACGGTCGGGCTCGCCCGCCTCGCCGAGGACCTCGGCTACGACCTCGTGACGTTCCAGGACCACCCGTACCAGCCGCGCTTCCTCGACACGTGGACGCTGCTGTCGTACGTCGCGTCCGCGACGGAGCGCATCCACGTCGCGCCCGACGTCGTCAATGTCCCGATGCGCCAGCCCGCCGTGCTCGCGCGCGCGGCGGCGAGCCTCGACCTGCTGTCCGACGGGCGCGTCGACCTCGCGCTGGGCGCGGGCGCCTTCTGGGACGCCATGGTCTCGATGGGCGTCGACCGTCTGACGCCGGGCGAGTCCGTCGACGCGCTCGCCGAGGCGATCGACGTGGTCCGGGCGATCTGGGGCGAGGACGGGGACGGCGAGCTGTTCGCCCCCGGGCGCCACCACCGGCTCGACGGCGCGACCGCCGGACCAGGGACCACGCGGCGCATCCCGCTGTGGCTGGGCGCGCTCGGCCCGCGCATGCTGCGCCTCGTCGGCGCGAAGGCCGACGGCTGGCTCCCGTCCCTGGGCCGCGTCGGCGTGGACGGGCTGCGCGCGGGCAACGCGCGCATCGACGAGGTGGCGACCGCCGTCGGGCGCGACCCGCGCGAGGTCACGCGCCTGCTCAACGTGTCGGGCACCTTCGAGGGCGCCGACGGCTCGGGCGGCCTGGGCGGCGCGCCCGACCTCGCCGGCCCGCCCGAGGCCTGGGTCGAGCGGCTGCTGCCGCTCGTCCTGGAGGACGGCGTCTCGACGCTGATCCTCGCGACCGACGACGAGCGCACGACCCGCCGGTTCGCCGAGGAGGTCGCGCCCGCGCTGCGGGACGCCGTCGCCGCGGGACGCGCAGAGACCGGGACGGACACGTCCCGCGTCGTGCCGCTCGCGGTCCGCGCCGCGCGCCGCGACGGCATCGCGTACGACGACGTGCCCGCCTCGCTCGCGGAGCGTGCGGTCGAGCCCGGCGACGCCGCGTTCGCGGGCGTGCGCTCCAACTACCTGCGCGGCGGGTCGCCAGGGCTCGTGCTGCGGCCCCGCGACACCGCGGAGGTGGTCGAGGCGCTCGCCTTCGCGCGCGCCCAGCCGGTGACGCGCGACGTGCCGCTGTCCGTCCGCTCGGGCGGCCACGGCATCAGCGGGCGCTCGACGAACGACGGCGGGATCGTCCTCGACCTCGGTGCGCTCGACCAGGTCGAGGTGCTCGACGACGCGGCCCGCCTCGTGCGCGTCGGTCCCGGCGCGCGCTGGGGCGAGGTCGCGGCCGCGCTCGCGCCGCGCGGGTGGGCGATCACGTCGGGCGACTACGGCGGCGTCGGCGTGGGCGGGCTCGCGACCGCGGGCGGCATCGGCTTCCTCGGTCGCGCTCACGGTCTGACGATCGACCATGTGCGCGCCGTCGAGGTGGTCCTCGCCGACGGGTCGGTGGTGCGGGCGAGCGCGGACGAGAACCCGGACCTGTTCTGGGCCGTCCGCGGCGCGGGGTCGCAGGTCGGGATCGTCACGTCGTTCGAGCTCGTCGCGGACGAGGTGTCCGCGGTGGGGTTCGCGCAGATGGTGCACGACGCCTCCGACCTCGCCGGGTTCCTCGAACGCTGGGGTGCGACGGTCGAGACGTCACCTCGCGACACGACGAGCTTCCTGATCGTCGGGCGCCCTCGACCGGGTCAGCCGGTCGTCGCGCAGTCCATGACCATGGTCGACTCCGACGACCCGGACACCGTCGTCGCCCGGCTGCAGCCGTTCGCCGCGATCTCCCCGCTGCTCGCCCAGGCGACGGCGCAGATCGTGCCGTACGACGCCGTCGTCTCCGCACCCGCGCCCGGCCCGCACGGCGGCCAGGGCGAGCCGGTGTCGCGGTCCGGCCTGCTGGAGCACCTGACGCCCGCGGCGTCCGCCCGGCTCGCGGGGCTCGTCGCGAGCGGCGACACGTACTTCTTCCAGATCCGCTCGACGGGCGGCGCGGCGTCCGACGTCCCGGCGGACGCGACGGCGTACGCGCACCGTTCGGCCAACTTCTCGGTGGTCGCGATGGGGGCGAGCCGGTCGCGGCTCGACGCGCGCTGGGACGCGCTGGCCGACGTGTTCGAGGGCATGTACCTGAGCTTCGACACCGACCGCCGCCGCGACAGCCACCCCGCACGCCTCGCCGACGCGTTCCCGCCCGCGACCCTGGAGCGGCTGCGGGAGGTCAAGCGTCGCGTCGACCCGACGAACGTCTTCCGCGACAACCTCCCGGTCCTCGGGCCGGACCCGCTCGAGCCGGCAACGGCCCCCGCGAGGTAGAGCGTCCCGCCGCGAGGTAGAAGACGAGGGGCTCTACTTCGCGACCGGTCGTTCTACCTCGCGCGGGCCGCGCACGGTGAGGACCGCGTGGACGGCCAGCCCCGCGAGGATCGCCCAGAACGCGGCGGCGATGCCGGCGACGACGACGCCGCTCGCCGCGACGAGGAACGTCACGACGGCCGCCTCGCGCCCGCGCGGTTCGGCGACCGTACCCGCGACGGCCGCGCCGAGCGTCCCGACGAGCGCGAGCCCGGCCGCCGCCTCGACGAGCCCCGCGGGCGCCGCGGCGACGAGCGCGGCGAGGCCCGCCGACCCGACGGCGAGCGCGAGGTACGCCCAGCCGGCGGTGTGGGCGGCGACCCAGCGTCGGCGGGCGTCGGGGTGGGCCTCGGGGCCGGCGGCGAGCGCGGCGGAGATCGCGGCGAGGTTGATCGCGTGGCCGCCTGCGGTCGCTCCGGCGAGGGTCGCGATCCCGGTGACGGTCATGGTCTCGCGCCACGGCACGCGGTAGCCGAACGACGCCATGACGGCGACGCCGGGCACGTTCTGCGAGGCCATCGTCACGACGTAGAGCGGGACGGCGAGCCCGACGACGGCCTGCCACGAGAGCGTGGGCGCCGTGAGGTCGAGGCGCGGGACGGCGTCGGACCACGCGAGCGTGCCGCCGTGCACGGCCTCGTACCCGACGATCGCGAGCGTCACCGCGAGCGCGGCGGGTGCCGCCCAGCGCGGCGAGACCCGCAGCAGGACGAGCCACGTGACGATCACCGGCGCGACGAGCAGCGGCGTCGCGACGACCGCCCGCACGGGGGCGAGGCACAGCGTGAGGAGCACGCCGGCGAGCATCGCCTGGGCGATCGGCGTGGGGATGGCGGCGACGAGGTCGCCGAGGCGCGGCCAGAGGGCGGTGAGCAGGACGAGCCCGCCGACGACGCAGAACGCCCCCACCGCGGCGGGCCACCCGCCCGCGACGGCGCCCGTGCTCACGAGCAGCGCGGCGCCGGGCGTGGACCACGCGAGCGTGAGCGGGGTGCGGTGCCGGGTGGTCAGCCAGAGGATGCCGACGGCCTGCGTGACGCACAGGGCGAGGAGCCCGGAGGCCGCCTGGTCGGGGGTCGCACCGACGGCGCGCAGCCCGGCGAGCACGACGGCGAAGGAGCTGGTGAAGCCGACGAGGGCGGTCACGAGCCCGGCGAGGACGGGGCGCAGGCGGTCCGAGGCGGGGTCCATGCTGCTCCTGGCAGGCGGCGGAGGGAATCGTTCTGTTCGTGGAACGCTAGCAGGGGCTGCGCGACACGCGCACCGGTAGGCTGCCGCCCGTGAGCGACGGGGCGGGCGCGAGACCTCAGACCGACGGCGAGCCCGGGGGAGCGCCCGGACGCTCGTCGGAACGAGCCGGGGACGGCACGCTCGCGGCAGTCGCCGCACAGCTCCGTGCGCTGCGTGCCGAGCGCGGGCTCTCGCTGTCGGCGCTCGCCGCCGCGGCGGGCATCGGCAAGGGCTCGCTCTCGGAGATCGAGCACGGCGCGCGCAACCCGACGCTCGCGACCCTCTACGCGCTGGCCGGGGCGCTCGGCGTCCCCCTCGCGACGCTGCTCGCCGAGCGGGCGGGCACCGAGGTGTCGTCCGAGGGCGTCACCGCACGCCTGCTCGACGCGCACCACCTGCCCGGCGGCATCGCCGTCGAGGTCTACCACCTGCACCTGGAACCCCACGCGGACCGGACCTCACCGCCCCACGGGCCGGGCGTCGTCGAGCACCTGCTCATCACGCGCGGCCGCCTGCGGGCCGGGCGTCACGGGGCGGAGGCCGTGGTCGAGGAGGGCGACGAGCTGCGCTGGGTCTCCGACGCCGACCACTCCTACCGGGCGCTCGACGGCGCCGCGGTCGACGCGGTGCTCGTCATCCGGACACCGCCGCGGGGCGGCGCCGGGTAGGCGTCGGCGGAGGCTGCCGGCTCAGTACGCGCCCTGGCCGGGAACCCACGCGTCGGAGGTGAAGCCGGACGGCGTTCCCGGCGACCACGGCGCGGGCGGCGGCTGCGGCGTCCGGACGAGGAACGCCTGACGCGCCGTGAGCATGAGCTGCAGCAGCGCCCGGCGCTGCCCCTCGACGCGCCACGCCTCGACCGCGCCGCGCGCGACGCGGTCGTGGAGCAGGGCGAGCTCCGTCGCCGCCTGCTGGTAGTCGCGCATCGCGTGCGCCGCTCCGGCGCCGCCCGTGCGGCGGGCCCAGTCGCGCGCCTGACGGCGTGCGGCGAGCGTGGAGAGCATCGTGAGGTCCGCGGGCGTGACGAGGCCCGTCGGGACGTACGGCACGAGCTGCCGCTGGATCGTCGCGACCGTGCGACGGCGGTCGCGCACGAGCAGGACGATCAGCGTGACCAGCACCCCGAGCCCCGCGAGGTACGCGACCCCGAGCGCGAGCGTGCCGAACCCGGTCGAGGCGTTCCACAGCATGTGGAGCGCGATCGCCGCCGCGAGGCCGCCGATCGGCGCGAGGACCCGGCGCGGCCCGGGCGGGCTCGTGGCCGCGCTCGCGACGCCGAGGCCCGTGAGCGCGGTGCACAGCGGGTGCAGCAGGGGGGTGACGAGCGCGCGGAGCACGAACGTCGGGCCGAGCGTCCCGTCCTGCGCCGCCATGATGAAGTAGGTGACGTTCTCGACCGCCGCGAACCCGAGCGCGACCATCGCCGCGTAGATGACGCCGTCGGTCCAGCCGTCGATCTCGTGCCGACGGAACCACAGCATCCCGAACAGCACCGCGCCCTTGAGGATCTCCTCGACGAACGGGGCCCCGAACGACGCGACGACGTACCAGCCGACCTCCTCGCCGAACAGCGGCGCGGTGAGCAGCTCGAGCCCGAGCGTGTTGAGGATCCCCGCCACGAGGGTCGCGATGCCCGCGCCCCACAGGAACGCCAGGACGAGCGCGCTCGGCGGCTCCGGCTCGAGGCGGTCGAGCGCGAGCACGACCGGCACCCAGATGCCGAGCGGCACGAGCGCCAGCAGCAGGCCGACGGTGAACGTCCCGACCCCGGACAGCGCCGCGAGCACCAGGCCGACCAGCAGGCACAGGCTCGCGACCGCGATCGTCACGATGACACCCACGCGCGCCCGGCCCGGCGGCCGGCCCTCCAGCACCGCGCGCGGGTCGAGCGGCACCGCGGTGCCCGCCGGACCCTGCGGGCGCGGGTGCACGGGCGTCGGCTGCGGGTGCGGCGGGGGGACGGCGGGGCCGTGCGGCGGGTAGGTCACGGGCGGTAAGGCTACGCACCCGGGTGCCGCGGGGGAAAGGTGTCCACGCGTCGCGGCGTCGAGCCGACACCGTGGTGCGCCCGTCGGTCGCCGAACCCGGGGATGCTGCCGGGTTCGGCGCCGGAAGCGCCGAGAACCCCGGGTTCGAGGGGTGGTGGCGTGGCGCTACGCGGCGACGTCGTATCCCGACCGGACGCCGCCCCGGCGGCGCACGGTGGCGTCGTCGGGCACGATCTCGTCCGGCGGGACGACGGCGCCCGGCTCCACGAGCACGCGGCGCCCGACGCGCGCGCCGCTGCCCACCCGGGCGCGGTCGCCGACGCGGGTCTCGGGGGAGAGGCGCACGTTGTCGCCGACGCGGACGTCCCGGCCGAGGGTGACGTCGCGGTCGATCCAGCTTCCCTCGCCGAGCTGCGAGCCGTACCCGACGACGGCCCCCTTCTCGACGTACGTGCCCGACCCGACCGGGACGGACTCGGGGACGCGTGCGTGCGGCGACACGAGGCCGCCGCCGGTGTGGCGCTCGTAGTGCATGATCTCGCCGTAGTCGTTCTCGACCTGGACACGGCGTGCGAGGCGGGCCATGTGACCTCCTCAGGGTCTGTCGGCGGTGTTCTGCTGACATAACGTCGGAGCGGTGCCCAGGATTCCAGCCCCCTCGCGCCGAGGCGGAGCCCTGGTCGCGCACCAGGTCTCTACCTCGGCTCTACCTCGCCGGACCCGGGTCCTCCCTCGGTGGGTGGAGGGTCAGAGGGGGCGGGTGGAGCCGCGGACGACGAGGGTCGTGGGGAGGCGGACGTGAGGCTCGCGGGGGTTGCCCTCGACGAGGTCGACGATGAGGCGCAGGGCCTCGGCGCCCATGCGGTGGATCGGCTGGTCGACGGTCGTCAGCGGC
The DNA here is from genome assembly GCF_042269845.1 of Cellulosimicrobium sp. NPDC055967. NCBI lineage: Bacteria > Bacillati > Actinomycetota > Actinomycetes > Micrococcales > Promicromonosporaceae > Cellulosimicrobium > Cellulosimicrobium sp. NPDC055967. Next base: position 119,959 of record NZ_JBHJYJ010000014.1, read on the forward strand.
GGGGTGGTGAGCGCGGACTCGGGGACGTTGTCGAACCCGACGACGGAGACGTCGTCGGGCACGCGCAGGCCGAGCTCGGCGGCGACCTCCATGGTGCGGATGGCGGAGAGGTCGTTCGCGGCGAAGATCGCGGTGGGTCGCTCGGGGAGCGAGAGGAGCTCGTGCGCGGGGGAGTCGGCGAGGTCGGGCCGGTAGCCGCCGACGCGGACGAGGTCGGGGTCGAACGCGACGCCGGCCTCGGCGAGGGCCTCGCGGTACCCCTGCTCGCGCAGGCGCGCGGACTCGAGGTCGGGGCGGCCGGCGAGGAAGCCGATGCGGCGGTGTCCGAGGGAGAGCAGGTGGTCGGTCGCGGCGCGCGCGCCGGCGAGGTTGTCGGAGTCGACGGTGGGCGGGCCGGAGGGGCCGCGGTGCGGGTCGACGGCGACGACGGGGATGGAGTTGCCCGGCGCGACGACGGTCGGGGTGACGAGGATGGCGCCGTCGATCAGGGTGCCGCCGAGGCGCGAGAGGTAGCGCTGCTCCCAGCCGACGCGGTCGTCGCGGCGCAGCCCGCCGGAGTAGGCGAGCAGCTCGTAGCCGGTACCGTCGACGGCCTCGGAGATGCCCTTGAGGAGCTCGGTCGAGAACGGCTCGAACTCGGCGACGAGGATGCCGATGACGTTGGTGCGGCGGCTACGCAGGCTGCGCGCGACGATCGACGACTCGTACCCGAGCTGGTCGATGATCTCCTGGACGTGCCGGGAGGTCTCCAGGGCGACGCCGTAGCGGCCGTTGATGACCTTGGACACCGTCGCGACGGAGACGCCGGCGGTGCGCGCGACATCGCCGATCGTGACTCTTCCCGTGGAGCGCATGGGGAGACAGTAGCCCGTGGCGCGGCGCGTCGGCGGCACGAGCCGCGCGCTGCGGCGTCGTTTGTAAAACGTTATCGATAACGATTGACACGAGAGCCTCCGGCCTGCGAGAGTCGCCGTGGCGGCCCCGACGCGGGGGCGGCCCGGCGCGCTCGACGGAGCGCGCGCCCGTGCGGCTCGACGAAGAGGACGAATCATGAGGTCTCGGAAGTTCCTGGCGGCATCGGCCGCGCTGGTGGCGAGTGCGATGGCGCTCTCGGCCTGTGGCGGCGGAGGCGGGTCCGGTACGGAGGATGGCGACGTCACCCTGACGTTCTGGCACAACTCCACGACCGGCCCCGGCATGGAGTACTGGAAGACCACGGCCGCGGCGTTCGAGGACGAGAACCCCGGCGTGACGATCAGGATCCAGGCCATCCAGAACGAGGACATGGACGGCAAGCTCCAGACCGCCCTGAACTCGGGCGACGCACCCGACATCTTCATGGCGCGCGGCGGCGGCAAGCTCGCGGACGTCGTCGAGGCGGGCCAGGTCAAGGACCTGACCGACCTCATCGACCCGGCGGTCAAGGAGGCCGTCGGCGGGTCGCTGAGCGCGCTCTCGGTCGACGGCAAGGTCTACGGCATGCCGGTGTCGATCCTCCCCGGCGGCATGTTCTACAGCACCGAGCTCTTCGAGCAGGCCGGCATCACCGAGACCCCCGGGACGATCACCGACCTCGAGGCGGCGACCGAGCAGCTCAAGGCCGCGGGCATCGCGCCCATCGCGCTCGGTGCCAAGGACGCATGGCCGGCCGCGCACTGGTACTACTTCTTCGCGCTCCGCTTCTGCTCCCAGGACGCGATGAACGAGGCCGCCCAGACGCGGACCTTCGACGACCCGTGCTGGCTCGACGCCGGCAACGCGCTCGAGGAGTTCGCGGCGACGGAGCCGTTCAACGAGGGCTTCCTCACCACGTCCGCGCAGCAGGGCGCCGGCTCGTCGGCCGGCCTGCTGGCCAACCACCAGGCGTCGATGGAGCTCATGGGCGCCTGGGACCCGGGCGTCATCGCGTCCCTCACGCCGAACGAGCAGCCCCTGCCCGACCTCCAGTGGTTCCCGTTCCCCGAGGTCGAGGGCGGTGACGGCGAGCCCGGCGCGATGATGGGCGGCGTCGACGGCTACTCGTGCTACGTCGACGCCCCGGACGCGTGCGCGGACTTCCTCAACTACGCCATGTCGAAGGAGTCGCAGGAGGCCTACGCCACCGCGTTCCAGACGCTGCCCGCGAGCAAGGAGGCGCAGGGGGCGGTCGTCGACCCGGCCCTCGTCTCGATCCTGGAGGCGTACAACGAGGCGCCGTACGTCTCCGTCTGGCTCGACACGCTCTACGGCCAGAACATCGGCAACGCGCTCAACACGGCCGTCGTCAACCTGCTCGCCGGCCAGGGCACGCCCGAGGACATCGTCAGCGCCGTCAACGACGCGGCCGCCAAGGAGTAGCCCCTTCCATGAACGTGTCCCAGGGCGAGATCTCGCCGAGCACGACGACGCCCGAGGACCGGGCCGGGGGCGGCGTCACGCC
>NZ_JBHJYJ010000015.1:0-104021 GCF_042269845.1 Cellulosimicrobium sp. NPDC055967
ACCCCGACGACGAGGACATCGACTGGTCGATCTCGGTCCACACCCGCCCCGGAGCACTCGGCGGCTACGAGATCGAGCACCGCGACGCCGCCACCAGCGAGCACACCACGACCACCGAGGCAGACCACACCACCATCACGAGCCACCTCCTGGACTGGATCAGCCACCGCTGACCACTTCCGAAACAGGCCCTAGGAACCCTCCTTGCGGTGACGCTACCCATCAGCCAGCCCTTGGCCTATCGGAGTTGGGCCGTCATGCTCATGGTTGACCCTTCGGTCAAACAACGTTTGATACACCGAAACCACGAGGGTGCCGAGAGAGAGGATCAACAAGAGATGCACGGCCGAGTTGGTGGCACCTTCCTCGATCCAACCTTGCCCGCCACGCGCGAAGCCCACCGAAATTCCACCGGCGGCTTTATCCCTGGCTGCAGCGAGGTAGAGACCCAACACACTCAGACCACCGACTGTGATGCAGAACCCGATCAAGAGCGAATGCCGTCTCCCACGCGGCCAGGCCGCGACCCCCAACGTAAGCATGTACGAGATGAGTGCGCCGGAACTGGCTATCGCCGCAAATTGGAGTATTGGTAGACGCGGATCGGTGACGCCCACTACCTCGTTGTTTAGCGAGAGCACCGCTCCGCCCTCTAGGGCGACGGCTTGAGCGCTCATAACGCCAATTATTGCCACCGCAAGAACCCCAAGAGCACCACCCGCTACACCCCAGGCAAATAACCTCATAGAACACCTCGGGTAGATCGTTGATGAAGCACGATAGACGTGTTGCTCGCTAGTAGGTGACTCGGCACGTTAGCTCAGCCGGATCGCCCCCGTAGCCGCCAACCGACCAGCGACAAAGGCTGGAAGCACTATATTGGCGCTGATGCTGGAAACTGATACTTCCCCCCGGCGTCGACGTCGCGGAATGAATAAGCATATATCCAGGCGCTGGATAGTAGTTCTCAAGCCTTACAACCACCAGGCCGAGGTTCACAAAAGCGCTGCCTCCTGTAATGCTTGAGCGAACGCCGGAATAAACATTCACTCCCTCGCTGGTAGGCCGAGCACTGGCGTATGTGTATGTCGCGGCCTGAGCGGTCGGAACTGCGATGAGGCATGTCACAGCGAGGATCGTCGCTACGAACCCAGCGCGGGATCCCCTGCCCGGCGTGAAGCGGAGTCCCTTTGCCTTCACTCGGAGACCTCCCGTGCAGGGGCGAACTGGAACACAGAGCCGTCAGCGCGTGAGACGTCGAACTGCGCCAAACCCGGCGATTCCGGATTGACTGAGACGAGATTCGATGTCGATGACGACACCTCCGCGCGCATGATGCTCTCGCGGTTCTCGTGCGCGGCCGTCGGGAGAACTATGTCGGCGGGAAAGAGGTACGCTTCGGCCGAGGTTTCTGGATCGCGGATGCCGCTTCCAGCGCTGAGTCCGATGCCGTGCCTGTAGAACGTCGTGATATCAGCGCAGGACGACGCACTCATCCCCTCCGTTCGGATGTGCGAGATAAAGCAAAGGCGCGATGTCCCCGACCGCGCGATCCAGTAGTCCGCCGCGGCATCACGCCCCAGGAATCGCGACGAGGTCTCATCGATGTCGCCGAGGTCTTCAAGCGGCACTGAGCTCGGAACGATATCAGCAGCGTCTTGCGGTGTCGAAAATTGGGGAATCATTACCTCGAGGCTCACGCCCTCACCGTCCGCGAGCGCAGGGCCCGCGGCGGTAAGCCCTACCAGCGTTGCCACTGCGCCAAGAAGCCCTGTTGTAGTGCGTCGCATGTGTACTCCTATCTAGCCGCGACTAACGCGTCTTGCAAGTAAGGTCCAGGTTCCCGATGTTCGAACCAGAGAATGGAAAGTCCTACCAGCACTTGAAGTAGACGTTAGTTCGTCGCTGATGAGACATGTTCACCTCGCCGGCGGTCCCGTAGGTATAGTGCAGCGTTTGATAGCCAGGAGCGGGGATGAACGTCTCGATGTGCACGCGAGCGCTTGCCCCATCAGCACTGAACGCCTCCGTGAAGGCCGTCCCACCGCTGATCGACACGAGGGGCGGTGATTGCCTAGCGGACAGCTCGCTCGTACTGACCGCACTCGCATAAGTGACCGCCACCGCCTGGGCTGGCGGCGCGAGGGTGATGCACCGCGATGGCTGCGACTGTCACAATGAGCGTATTTCCGGCTCGGCGCAGACCGCCTAGTCTTGCCGACGACGACGTGGATTTCCCGGCGTGAAGTGCCGGGTGGTCTGTGCTCAACTCGACTCCTTCGTCTCGTTTTGTCTACCGTGCACCGTACGCGGGCCCCCTGGTGAATGCAAGGCTGACTCTTGACCCGTTGCAAGACTGCGTATGGTGCGGAGATCGCCTCAATCGCTGGAAGGCGTGTCCGACGCCGCGTCACCGGATGCGGTTCGAGCTGACTGACCCAGGTCTGGCCGCCATCGTCCGGTACCTGGTCTAGGCCGTTGCGATCCCGAGGCCCGTCACGTTCGCGAAGATTCTTGTGGTCCGCGGTGAGGCCTGTGCCGGGCGTGATGCCCAGTCGGGTTGCCCAGCCTGGTGATGAACGCGACTGGTCGCTGAGCGGTGACCACCGGTCGTCGTACTGCTGGAGACATGTTGCCGGAGCGACCCAGACGGTCTGACGGCCCGGGTGTGCATCGACAGCACCGGACGGCTCCGGCGAACCGGGCTCCCGTCGGCGGGACGCGGTCAGAGCGCCGCGACGCCGTCGCCGAGCATCTTGGCGCCCAGGACGAGCAGGAGGACGGCCATGATGACTGCGTTGTTGTGGATCATCCACGCCTTGAGCTCGTCGAGCATCGTGGCCGCGCGGGACCCCATGAACAGGTAGATGAAGACCGGGGTCGCGACGCCGAGGCTCGCGACGAGCGCGAACACGACGGACGCGACCACCTGGGCGTTCGTGTCCGCGGGGGCGGCCGACGCGATCGCCGCCCCGCCGGAGACCACGAGCAGCAGGTTCTTGGGGTTGACCGCGCCCAGCAGCACCGCGAGGCCGGCGGCCTTCACGGGCGTGAACGCGTCGATCGCCGCCATCCACGTCGGCGCCGGCGGCTCGACCCCGGCCCGCGGGCGACCGCGCCACTGCTTCACCGCGAGGAGGAGCAGCAGGACGCCCAGGACGATCTTGAGGATCGCGGCCCACAGCGGCGGGCCGTCGTCGTCCGGCGTGGCGGCCCCGGCGAGCGTCGCGACGAGCAGCGTGACCGCCCCGACCGCGACGAACCACCCGACGAGGAACGAGAAGGCGTTCGCCTTCGCCCGCCCGCTCACGAGCATGAGCGCGACCGCCACGATCGGCAGCGGGCTGATGAGCACACCCACCGCGACGGGGAGGGACTGACCGATCGCCGCGCCCATGGGCGGCCTCCTTCGTGGTCCGGTCCCGGGGCGGGACGACGCGGACTCCGCGGGCTACGGCACCGGTGCCGTCGCATACGGGCGGGTGAGGTGCCCGACGGCGGTCCGCGCCGCCGTCGGGCACCTCACCCGGGGAGGGCCGCTCAGGCGTTCTCGTCGAAGGCCGCGCGGAGCTTGGCCTCCTCGTCCGCCGAGAGGTTCGTCTGGATGAGCTCGCCGTGGACGCCGTCGGCCTGCAGCGCCTCGTGCACGCGGTCGATCACGGCGCCCGAGGTGAGCACGAACAGCGCCGACGTGCCCGGCGTGACCTTGCTGCGCACGGAGTCGATGAAGTCGTCGTCGATGCCGACGTCGGTCAGCGCGCCCGCGATCGCGCCGGACGCCGCGCCGATGGCTGCCCCGAGCAGCGGGACGAAGAAGAGGAGGCCGAACAGCAGGCCCCAGAACGTGCCGCCGAGCGCCCCGACCGCCGTCGTGTTGTTGCCCTGCCGCGTCTTCGGCTTCTTCTTGCCCTCCTCCCAGGACACGATCGCCGCGTCCTGGACCTGGATGAGCTCCTGCTTCTGGAGCGCGAGCAGCGCGTCCTCGGCGCGCTGCGCGCCCTCGGGGGTGTCGAACTTCCACACGGTGAGCGTTGCCACGTCAGACCTCTCGTTCCGGTTCGTACGTTCGGCGGGGGCGCGGCGCTGCGCCCCGGGACGCGTCGAACGTAACCCTGGGCCCTGGGTTGCGCGCGGCGAGCGTCGACGGTCTCGACCGGCGCGCCGCAGGCGCCGAGGCCCAGGGCTTCCACGGCTCCCGGGGCTCCGGGACTCCGGATGCAGCCCTGGCCCGCCCGTGGTTCTCTTCCCGTGTGTCCGACGCGCCGGCTACCGCCCTCACGACGAGGCGCCTCCTGCGGTCCGTGGTCCCGGCCCTCGTCGTCGGTGTCGTCAGCGCGCTCACGCTCCTCGCGCTCTCGGAGCTCGCGACCTGGATCCAGCACCTGGTGTGGGACCGGCTGCCGCAGGCCTGGGGGGTCACGACGACGCGCACGTGGTGGACGGTGCTCGTGCTCACCCTCACCGGGGTGCTCGTGGGTGCCACCGTCCGCTGGGCGCCGGGGCACGCCGGCATCGACCCGGCCACCACGGAGCTCGTCTCCGCCCCGCTCCCGCTCCGGGCCCTGCCGGGTCTCGCGCTCGCGCTCGTCCTGGGCCTCGCCGGAGGGGTGAGCCTCGGTCCCGAGAACCCGATCATCGCGATCAACGTCGCGCTCGCCGCGTGGTTCCTGTGCCGCCCGCGGTTCGGAGTCCCCGTCACGGGAGCGGTCGCGCTCGCGATGGCCGGCACCATCGGCGCGATGTTCGCGACTCCCCTCGCCGCGGCGCTCGTGCTCACCGAGAGCTTCGCCGAGCGCGGCGACCGGAGCGGCCCCCTGTTCGACCGGCTGTTCGCCCCCCTGGGTGCCGCCGGGGCGGGCGCCGTCACCATGACGGCGGTGGGCGCCCCGACGTTCGCCGTCGACCTCCCCGACTACCCCGGCCCGGCCCTGGGCGACGTGGCTAGCATGGCGGTGATCGCCACCGTCGCGGCCCTGGTCACGCTCCTCGCGGTGCTCGCGTTCACCCCCGTGCACACCCTCTTCCACCGTTTCCGCAGCCCGGTGCTCGCGCTGGGGCTCGGGGGGCTGGTGCTGGGCCTGCTGGGTGTCCTGGGCGGGCCCCTCACCCTCTTCAAGGGCCTCGAGGAGATGAAGGAGCTCGCCGACCAGGCCGACACCCTCGCCTGGTCCGCGATCCTCCTCATGGCCGTCGTGAAGCTCGCCGCGCTCGTCGTCGCGGCGGGCGCGGGCTTCCGCGGGGGCCGCATCTTCCCCGCGGTCTTCGTCGGTGTGGCCCTGGGGCTCTCGGCCTCCGGGCTCGTCCCCGCGGTGCCCCCCGCGATCGCCGTCTCGGCCGGCGTGCTGGGAGCCGTCCTGGTGGTGGCCCGGGACGGCTGGCTCGCACTGTTCATGGCGGCCGTGGCCGTCGGCGACGTCCAGCTGCTGCCGGTGCTGTGCGTGGCCGTGGTCCCGCTGTGGCTCGTCGTCCGCTCGATGCCGCCGCTGCGCGTCACCGTCCCCACGGGCAGGCCCGAGTTCGGCGCGCTCGGTCCCGTGCCCGCACCGGCCGGCCCGGCCGGCCCCGCGGAGCGCTGACCGTGCCCGGCACCGGCGCACCCGCCGGCCCCGGAGGCACGGGCCCCGACGACGGCCGTCACCCCGGGCGGACCGGGCGGACCGGGCGGACCGGGCGGACCGGCTGGGCCGGTCTGCTGCGACGCGCCGGGCGCCCGACGCGCTCGGACGTGGTCTCCGGCATGGTGACCGGACTCTTCTCGATCCCGGAGGGCATGGCCTACGCCTCGATCGCCGGCTTCAACCCGGTCGCCGGGCTCTACGCCGGTGTCGCGCCCGCGATCGTCGGGTCGCTGACCGCGCGGACCGTCCTCATGATCACGACGCTGACGAGCGCGATCGCGCTCACCTCGCAGAGCGTCCTCGCGGCCGCCGGCCTGGACCCCACGGACCCCGCCAACGTCGCGACGCTCACGATCATGGTCGGCCTCGTCATGCTGGTGCTCGGCGCGCTGCGCCTCGGCGCCGTCATGAGCTTCGTCTCCAACGCCGTCATGGTGGGCTTCTCCACCGGGATCGCCCTGCAGATCATCACGGGCGTCCTCGAGGACGCGACCGGTTACGACCCGCAGGGCCACAACCGGCTCTACCAGCTCGGCGACTGGCTCGTCCACGTCACGTCGTGGGACCTCGCGACCACGCTGGTCGCGGCCGCGACGATCCTCGCGTGGGCCCTGGCCCGGTCGGTCCGGCGCCTCGTCCCCGTCGCGCTCCTCGTCGCGATGGTCGCGGTGACCGTCGTCGTCGTGGTGGCCGGGATCGACGTGCGTCAGGTCGCCGACATCGCCTCGATCCCGTCCGCGCTGCCCAGCCTGTCGCTCCCCGACGTGTCCGCGGCGCCCGCCCTCGTGGGCGGCGCGGTCGCCGTCGCGCTCGTCGGACTGGCGCAGGCCGCGTCCATCGCGCCCTCGATGCCGAACCCCGACGGCTCCCGCGCGGACACCAACGCCGACTTCCGCTCGCAGGGGTGGGCGAACGTGGCCGGAGGCCTCTTCCAGGCCCTGCCGAGCGGCGGCTCGATGTCCCGGACCGGCGTCGCGGCCGAGGCGGGGGCGCGGACGCGCTGGGCCGGCGTGGTCAGCGGGGTCTTCCTCGCGCTCGTCGTGCTCCTCCTCGGCGGCCTGGCCGAGCTGATCCCCATGCCGGTGATCGGCGGGCTCATCCTCGTCGTCGGGGGCGAGCTCGTCTGGGGGAAGCGGCGCGAGATCCTCCTCGTGCTGCGGACGTCGCCCCTCTCGTCGCTCGCGATGGTCGTCACGTTCCTCGCGACGACGCAGATCCCGCTCCAGCAGGCGATCGTCGTGGGCGCCGTCCTGTCCCTCCTGCTGTACTGCGTCCAGGCGGCACGGCAGTCGCGCCTCGTCCTCCTGACGCGCGCGCCGGACGGCCGCTGGCGCGCGGCGCCGGAGCTCCCGACCCGGCTGCGCTCCGGCGAGGTCACCGTCCTCGACTTCTCGGGGACGTCGTTCTTCGCGGCGCTCCCCCGGATCGAGGGCCAGTTCCCCGACGGCAGCGGCGCCGAGCGCGCCGTCCTCGTCCTGGTGCTGCGCACCCTGCCGGACATCCCCTCCTCCGCCGTCATCGAGCTCCTGCACCGGACGGCGAGACGCCTCGCCGGGCAGGGGAACCGGCTCGTCCTCGTGGGCGTCACCCCCGCGATGCGCCAGCTCCTCGAACGCACGGGCACCGTCGCCGAGCTGGGCGAGGACGCCGTCGTCGACGCGACCCCCGAGGTCATGGGAGGGCTGGACGACGCGGTGGCGGCCGCCGAGCGCTGGGCGCAGCAGGCTCCGGGCGAGGGTGCCCGGTAGGCCGCTCCCGGCCTCGCGCGGACCTCACGGCCGACGACGACGTTCTCGCCGAGGCACCCAGCGTCGTGGAGCGCCGCTGTCGCCAGCGGGGCATCGACCGCCGCGCCGACGACAGCAACGCGCGCCCGAAGGACCGCGCGAGGATGTTCCCGCACGGCGCGCCGGAGCGGGCTGCTTCACGTCCGGCGCCCCGCGGCACCTCGGCCGCGTCTTCACCGTAGGAACCCCGCCCGGCGCTCGCCATCGCTGCGGGTCTCGTCGAGCGGTAGGCTCGGGAGGTCGAGTCTGGACCTGGCTCCTCACCCACCGGAGACCCGGAGGCCAGCATGTCCGTGGACGACCATGCCGTCGAGCAGGCCCTCGCGCGGGGAGCGCACCAGCAGATCGGCCAGTACCGCCTGGACCTGAGCACGGGCGTGTGGTGGTGGTCGCCCGAGACGTACCGCCTGCACGGCTTCGAGCCGGGCGACGTCGTGCCGACGACCGCCCTCGTGCTCGCCCACAAGCACCAGGACGACCGCGAGCGGGTCCGGCAGGTCCTCGACGAGGCGCGTCTCACCGGCGAGCCGTTCTCGAGCGTGCACCGGATCATGGACGCCCACGGCGGCGAGCGCTTCCTCGTCGTGGTCGGCCAGGGCCGGCGCGACCGCGAGACGGGCGAGGTCTGCGAGCTCGTCGGCTACTTCGTGGACGTGACGCGGACCGTCACCGACGCCGCCCAGGAGCGCGCGCGGCACGACATCGCCGCCGCCGCCGAGACACGGGGCGCGATCGAGCAGGCCAAGGGCATCGTGACGCTCGCGTACGGCGTGGACCCGGACGAGGCGTTCGCCCGCCTCCGGCGCGCGTCCAACGACCGCAACGTCCCGCTGCGCGAGCTCGCCCGGCTCGTGGTGCACGAGGGTGCGCAGGGCGGCACGGACGGCGTCGAGCGCGTCGCCGCGCTCCTGCGCTAGCTGTACTGACGACGGCGCCGCCCACCCTCGGGCGGCGCCGTCGTCGTCAGCCCTTGGCCGTGGCCTCGCGGATCCGCTTCTGCTCCTGGCGACGGTCCCACCAGCGCGTGAGGACGAGCCACCCGAGGAGCCAGCCGCCGAGCGCGCCGATCAGCCAGACGACGACCGTCACGCCGATCCACGTGGACGCGCCCGAGATCTCCAGGCCGTCCCCGACGAGCGTCGCGACCCACAGGGCGAGGAACGTCGACACGAGGCCGATCCCGCCCAGGATCGCCGACGCGTACTTGCGCGCCACGTTGAACACGAACGGCGCGAGGATCGCCTGGGCCACCGCGAAGATCAGCACCGCGACGACGAAGCCCGAGGCGTGCACCGTGACGCCGTCGAACAGGCTCGAGGCGACGAGGAGGCCCACGGCGGCGAGGACCACGTTGATCGCGAAGCTCAGCAGGAAGCGGATCATGCGGTAACGGTCCCGCCCCCGGTCAGGTTCCGCAACCCCAAGCACGCGCGCCTGCCGGGTCTGTCACGACCCGGGAGGCGCGCCGTCCGGGGGACCCGTGCCCCGGCGCGGGGAACAGGACCACCGTGGGGTCAGCCGCGGCTCGCGGTCCGGGTGCCGCGCCGCCGCGCGTCCGCCAGGAGCGCGCCCGTCCCGGCGAGCAGGACGGCGAGCACCGCGGCCGCCCCGACGCTCGCGCCGGTCGGCGGGAGGCTGCCCCCGCCGGTGGCGCGGAACGCGTTGGTCACGGTCGCGTCGACCTCGGCGGCGTCGCCCGTCGGGACGGTGAACGCGTCCGACGTCGGCGTCGCGTCGTCGGGGTCGACCGTCACGTCGGTCCCCGCGACGGCGAGCGTCACGGCCTCGGCGTCGCCCGCGTCGGTCTCCGCGAGCGTGCACTCGGCCCCCTGGGGGACCTGCTCGTAGACGGCGGTCCAGTCGTCGTCGTCCGAGAGCGTGCGCTCGGCGCCGCCCGGGACCACGACGTCCGTCGTGACGCCGTCGACCTCCCACGTGCAGGCCAGGTTGACGACGAACTCGTCGCCGCGGTGCTGCGACGCGCCCGGCCCGGCGAGGGCCTTGGTGACGACGACCTGCCCGACGTCGAACGTGTTCGTCACCGTCACCCGGGCGGGGTCCGGACCGATGGTGGCGGCCCCGGGCTCGCCGCCCTCGACCGCCGCGGAGATCGTGGTCGAGGCGGCGCCGCCGGTCGCCGTCTCCGTGACGACGCACTCCGCGCCGACGGGCAGGCCGTCGTAGACGGCGACCTCGCCCCCGGAGATCTCCCGGGTCGCTCCGCCGGGTACCTCGACGTCGGTGCCCTGGAAGGCGCACGCGAGACTCACCTCGAACGGCCCGGCGCCGAACGCCTCGCCACCGTCACCGGTGACGACCTTGGTGACCTCGATCGCGCCGGCGTCGTAGGTGTTGGTCACCGTGACCTCGACGGGGTCCCAGACCTCCGCCGTCGCGTCCACGACGACCGGGTCCGGGGTCACCGCGACCGAGGTCGCGCCACCCGTCTCGGTCTCCGTGACGGTGCACGTGTCGCCGTCCTGCAGCCCGAAGTAGAGCGCCGGGAAGCCGGGACCGAACCGACGGTCGGGACCGCCCGGGATGACCGTCACCGGCTCACCCTGGGACGTGGTGCACTCCAGCGTCACCGCGTACGGGAACTCGTCGAACGGCACGGCCGCCAGGTACTCCTGCAGCTCGTCGAGCAGCGCGAGGAGCGTCTCCAGGTCGATCGGTCCCTCTGGGACCTCGGGGAGCGGGGGCAGCTCCGGCATCGCCGGCGCGAACGCCGCCGCATCGCCGTCGACCACCTTGCGGACGACGAGCGGAGCCGTGTCGAACGTGTTCTCCACGGTGAGCGTCACGGTCGTCGGGTCGCCGTCGACCGCGGGCGGGACCACGACGTCCACCGACGTCCCGTCCACCGGCTCGCCCCCGTCGACGGCGATCGTCGTCGACGAGGCCCCGAAGTCGTCCGTCTCCGTCAGGGTGCACTCCGACCCGACCGGCAGGCCGTCGTAGACGACGCTCGCGCCGCCGTCGACCTCGCGGACCGCGCCACCCGGGATCGTCAGCTCGACGTCCTGGTACGTGCACGCGAGCGTGAGCTCGAACGGGCCGGGGCCGTAGAGCGCGCCGAGACCGGCGAGCTCCTTGTCCACCTGGATCGACCCGACGTCGAACGTGTTGGTGATGACCACGTTCGCGACGTCGCCGCTGCCGACCGTCACGGTGTCCGGGACGACGACGACCTCCTCGTCGGGGTTCGTCGCCCCGCCGTCGTCCGTCTCCTCGATGTCGCACACGGCGCCGGTCGGGAGGTTCGAGATCTGGGCCTCGAGCGGCCCGGCGGCGCCGAGCACGACGTCGGCGTCGTAGACGGTGCGCGGCACGCCCGGCCCATCGCCGTCGTCGTCGTAGGTGCACGTCACGTGGATGGTGAACGGGCCGGTCCCGTACGCGGGTGCGCCCTCGCCGGTCACGATCTTCTGCAGGTTGATCGCCCCGACGTCGTACACGTTCGTCAGGGTGACGTCGTTGGTGCTCAGGCCGCCGACGTCCCCGACCAGGCTGACGTCCGTCGTCGGGCCGTCCGTCGTCACCGGGTGGCCCGGCAGGCCCTGGTCCACGGTGATCGTCACGGACGACGCGTTGCCCGTGCCCGTCTCGGCGACGGTGCAGACCGACCCGACGGGCAGCTCGTCGAACTCGACCGTCTCGCCGTCCTCGATGGTGACCACCATCGGGTCGTCGGGGCCGTAGCCCGCCGCGTAGACGGGCTCGCCGAGGAACGTGCAGTCGACCGTCGCCTCGAACGGGCCGAACGGCACCGGGGTCCCGTCCTGGTCGACGGCGTCGGTGACGACCTCCTTGTCGATGACGAGGCTCGCGAAGTCGTACCAGTTCACAGCCTCGATGACGGCCGGGGCCGCCGGGTCCTCGCTGTCGATGGTCACGGTCTCGGGGACCAGGACGAGGCGCGTCTGCCCGTCGCTGCCGTCCTCGGTCACGGTGCACACCGCCCCGTACGGGAGGTCCGGCACGACCGTCGGGGTCCCCGGGGTCACCGTGATGGGGATGGGGTCCAGGACGGTCTCGACCCACGTCCCCACGGCGGACGTGCACTCGACCGTCATGGCGAACGAGTCGGGCGCGTACTCGGACGCGTCACCAGCCACGGTCTTGTTCACCTGGAGCGCGCCCGCCGCCGTCGCGACGCCGACCTTGGTGCCCTCGGTGGAGACCATGTTGAACCGGGTACCGCCCTGCGTCACCCCGACACCGTTCGCGGCGGCCGAGTTCCAGGCGATGGACCGGGGTCCGGCCTCGGGCACCTCGGGAGGCGTCGTCGTCGTACCGTCGATCGCGATGAACTGGCCCGGCTGGAACGGGAAGTCCGGGTCCATCTCGACGACGGCCTTGAGCGCGGTGATCTGCTCGTACGTCTCGGCGGGGATGTCAGCCGTGAGCTCGGCCCAGCCTCCCGCCGTCGGGTCGTCGGAACAGGTCGGCTCGTCGATCGGGGAGGCCAGGTCGTCCGCGCAGTAGTCGTCGACGAGCGTGTAGTAGAACGTCGTCGTGCTGTTCGCGGGCGCGTTGACGAGCTGCGGCGGGGTCGCGGGGTCGAGCAACGGCGCCCACTGCGACCCGCGCTCGGAGGTCGACCGGGGGTCGGAGGCGGTGTCTCCGGGCCGCGGGAGCCGGTCGTAGACGACGACCGTGTCGATCGGCAGGTTGCCGACGTTGTCCACGCGGATGCGCCAGGTCTCGTCGTGCCCCGGGATGATCACGGGCGTGCACGGGTAGGCGTAAAAGCCGTCGTCACCGAGCGGGAGGCACTCGGCGGGCGGGTTCGGCGCGGCAGGGTCGACGATGACGTCCAGCTGGTCGTCGGCCGTCGCCTTGACGAACTTGGACTGCGAGAGCACCGCCGACGGGATCGGGGTGACGTCGGCGTCCGCCTGGCACTGCCCGGTCTCGGCGTCGAGGCGGCTGACGCACTCGTCCCACGGCCGGTCGCCCGTGACTCCCGCGGTGTTGTTCACGACGGTGTTGGCGGCCAGACCCGTGCGGAACTGCACCTGGACGGTGATGGTGTACACCTGCCCGACCTCGAGGACCGTCCCCTCGGGGAACGTGAACGTCAGCCCGAAGATGTTGCCGTCGCGGTCGACCGTGACGTCGGCGGGATCCGTGGGCATCTGCGGTCCGTTGGGACGGCCCGGGGGCGGCGGGAGCGCCGGGTCACGGTCCTCCGGCTCCGTCAGCGCGTAGCTGTACGGCTCGTCCACGTCGGCCAGCCGCAGCTGCGGGCCGTCGGCGTCGCTGGGCATCGGGTCGTCGACGATCACCGGGTCGACGATCGGGCGGTTGCCCGTGTTCGTCACCGTGATGTTCATGGGGATCACGGCGTTGGGCTGCTCGGTGCCGCCCGAGACCACGCCCTCGAAGTCCTTGACGATCTGCACGCCGTTCTCGGTGTGCTGGTAGGTGATGCCCCCCTGCGCGTCGGCGTCGGCGGTCACCGGGACCGGGTTCTCCGGGTCGTCCGGGTTGAAGACGAGGTCGGCGCCCGTCACCGTCGACGTCACGTCGTTGGTGGCGAGGCCCGGCGCGGTCTCGCCCGGAGCGGGGGCGTTCTGCGCGAGGTCGCTCGGCACCGGGGTGCCCGGGTCAGAGCGCAGCGTGTCACGCACCTGGATCTCGAGGTTCACCGCCTGGACGGGGTTGGCCGGGTTCTCCCAGATCGCGCCGTCCGCCCGCGTGAACGTGAAGCGCAGGCCGGTGACGGTCGACGGGTCGGTGACGCCGTCCGGGAGGGCGAAGGCGTCGGCCGACTCTCCGTCGGTCCACGTGCAGTCGGCGAACGTGTCGTTCGCCTCGTCGTAGGTGCCGCCCACGCAGGCGTCGACCTGCACCTGGTCGATCGGCGCGGTCAGGACCGACGCGTCGAACCCGACCAGGTCGTACTGGTTCCAGAAGCTGCCGTCCACGTCGGTGAGCACCATCTCGACCGCGCGCGACGGGCCCGTCGGCTGGCCGGTGATGGTCAGCGTCGAGGTGGGGTTCTCCTCGGCGTCCGACCCCGGCTCGACGATCGTGGCCGGGTCGAACGACTTGGTCTGCACCAGGGAGATCGCGGCGTCCTGGAGCTCCATGTCAGCGGTGTCCCACGCCTGCGGGACGTCCGCCGTCGTGCCACCGGGGTCGACGACCTCCGCGCCGGCGCTGTTGGGCACCGGCGAGTAGTCGGCGACGGTGATCCGCGCCGAGGTGTCGTACCGGTCGAACTCGCGCAGGAGGAGCGTGAGGTCGAGGATGCCGGTCGCCTCGGAGTCCACCCTGCCGTCGAACGAGACGTCGATGCCGGTCACGTCCGCCAGGTCCGCGGCCGAGAGGTCCTCGGCGCCCGCCTCGTCGTACGTGTCCGTGCTCGTCGCGGCCCCGTCCCACCTCGTGAGGACGACCGTCGTCGTCTCGGCACCGCTCGGCGGCGTGATGTCGACGGCGGTGAGGGTGAAGGCGTCGAACGGTGACGTCCCCGGGTCGGTGACGGGGTCGAGGTCACCGTCCGGGTTGGCGGACGACGGCTCCGTGATCCGCAACGTGTCCACCCGGGCGACGGAGTCGTTGGTCGCCGTGATCACCGCGTGGGTCGACGGGTAGGCGTCGTCGGGCGTGCCGTCCGGCGGCACCGAGAGCGGCCCGCCGGTCCAGTCCTTGACGATCCCGACGTTGATGGGCTGGTCGATGATCAGCACGTCGTCGTCGTCGGTGTCCGTGCGGTCCGTCCCCTGGAACGTGGCCGTGCCGCGCGCGGTGTCGTTCACCAGGCCCGGGTTGCCCTCCCGGTTGTAGAGCATGCCGTTGGTGCTGCCGAGCGCGGGGCCGCCGCTACGACGGTCGTCACGGAGCTGGAACGTGAGGTCGAGGTGGCGGCCGTCCGCCTGCGTCGAGCGGGCCACGCCCGATCCCGCCGCGGGCTGCGTCGGGTCGGCCGGGAACTCCTCGCGTGTCGGGGACTCCGTGTAGGTGAGCCGCACCGAGGTGGCGTTCGCGCGCTCGTCGTCCGTCAGTGTGTACCCCGGGAACGACGTGTTGCACGGCGCGGCGACGCTGCACGGGTCGTTCTCGGCGTCGACCCATGCCCCGTCGACGAACAGGTCGACGCCGGTGACCGCGTCGTAGATCATGAGCGGGTCGGCCGACGGGTCGATGGCCTCCACCCGGACCAGGTCGAAGGCGTCGTAGAACGACCCCTCGATCGCGTCGTCGTCCGCGGCGACCGGGTCCGCGATGTCGCTGATCACCATCGGGTCCACGCCCTCGAACCCGTTGGTCGACCAGGTGATCTGCGCGGTGATCTCGTCCTGCGTCCGAGCCCGCACCGTGTACGGCTCACCCGTCTGCCCCTCCGGCGCCAGGAAGTCCTTCGCGATGAAGTCCAGGTCGCCCGGGTCGGTCGGCACCGGGAACGGGTCCACGGTGGCGCAGCCCTCCGCGGGCGGGGTCGGTGCGACCGCGCCCGACGAGGCGCTGGAGGCGCCGCAGTTCGCGATCGGGTCGTCGGCGTCCTCCGGGCCGATGTAGGCCGCGGTGAAGTTCGGCTGGAAGCTCGTCCCGGGCGGGAAGCCCTCGTCCGAGTGGTAGGCGAACTGCACGCCCTGGGCCCCGTCCGGCAGGTCGCAGTTGACGGTGGTCGCGCCAGTGAACGTGCCGCAGTCGGGGTCGGTGACCCACGCGGTGCCGTCCCAGTAGCTGATCGTCAGCGTCGCGCCGGCCGGCACGTCCGTGGAGCGTACCGAGGTCGCCTCGAAGTCGTTCCAGAACGCCTCGGGGGCGTTCGGGTCCGTCGGGTCCTGGACGACGACGTCGTTGGCGTCCGTGGTCGAGCCGTCCGGGCCGAACGGCAGGAGCTGGGTGGGCAGCTGCACGATGACGCTCTGCCCGGGCAGTGCCGGGATCGTGGACGGCGAGATCGACTTCGTGGTCTCGGTCGCGAGCCGGTCGGTCAGCGTGACGAGCGACGCGTCCGCGGTCTCCGAGTCGTTGGGGATCGTCGCCGTGATCTGGTTCGGGTGGGTGACGTCGTCCTCCGCCTGGTCCGGGTCGGTGTCCGCCTGGAACGGGATCGACGCCTCCGCGCCGGTGACGATGGCGCCCGTGAACGTCACCGTGAACCCCACGACGACGCAGCCCCCGGGCGGGTCGGGCAGCGTGTTCTCCGCCTCGGCCTGAACCGTGGGTGTCGAGCCGTCGGAGCACGTGTAGGTGACGCTCGCGGCGTCGGCGTTCGCCGGCCACTGGACCACGCCCGGGGCGTCGGGCGTGCCCCAGCCGGTGAAGGTCAGCGGGTCGTCGCCCTCGAACGGGCTGGGCGTGCCGGGTGACGGCTCGGTGATCGTCAGGGACGTGGTCGGGTCGCCGTCGTTCGTCGCGCCGATCGTCACCGTCGTCGGGTCGCCCGCGGACACGACGGCCGGGTCGAAGCTCTTGGTCGGCGTGACCGAGTTGTTCGGCGGCGTGATGACGTACGTGTCGCTCGCGTCCACCGGGTCCGTCTGCTCTTCCCCGTGGATCACGTTCGACGACGTGGTGTTGCTGACCGTGGTCGGGTCGGTGATCTCCGTGACGGCGTCGGTCTGCTCGACGTCGAACGGGATGCTCGCCGAGGCATCGATCGCGATCTCGCCGTTGAACTGCACCGTGAAGCCCTCGACCACGCAGTCGGCCGGAGGGTCGGGGAGCGTGTTCGGCGTCGTGCTGGTGTCCGACGGCGTCGTCCCGTCCGCGCACGTGAAGGTCACGTCCGCCGACGTCGCGCCCTCGGGCCACGAGACGTCGCCCCATCCCGTGAAGGCGAGGTAGGTGAACGGGTTCGGGTCCGTGCCCGTCGTCGGCTCGGTGAGGACGAGGGCGTCCACGGCGTCGTTCGACGTGTTGGTGCCGCCGATGGTCATGGTCGCCGGTGTCCCGGGGCTCGCGATGGCACCCGGCGGCTCGATCGTCTTGGTCGTCTCCGAGCCGAGGACGAGGGGGACCACGATCGCGATCGTGTCGGACGCCGACTGCATCGGCGCGTTGTCCGAGACGACGGTCGCGGTGTTCGTGTACGTCGCGCCGTTCTCGCTGTACGGGATGTTCTCGGGCACCTGTGCCGTGATGAGGACCTGCGCCTGCTGGCCGTTGTTGACGTTGTCCGCGGTGAACGTCACGGTGTCGGTGTCGGTGTTCGCGTCGACGGCCGGGTTGACGGTCCCCGCACCGGCGCTCTGGATCACCGCGCTCACGAGCTCGAGGTTCTCGGGCAGCGGGTCGGTCATCGTCACCGGCGCGCAGGGGTCGGCGTTGGGGTCCGAGCACGAGATGGTGACGGCCCACTGGACGTTCTGGCCGGGCTGGTACGGGCCGGTGCTGATCTCCGTCTTCGAGATCTGCCAGTCCGCGGCCGCCGCCGGCAGCGCGGGCACGAGCGCGAGCGGCAGCGCGAGGAGGACGGTCCCCAGAGCGGCCCAGGCGCGCCGTACGCGCCTCGCGCGTCGAACCGACCGTGTCCGGGTAGCCCGTGTCGCCCCGCTCGTCGCCCAGCCGTTCGCCATGCCGCCGCCCTCCGGTCACGCCCACCCACGGCGCACACCCGTGTACGCCTCGTCCCGACATTGACACAGCGGCTCCGCTTCGTCGCGGCGAAAGGGACAGCCGTCCCGGTCCGGGGACGACGACGCCCGCGCCACAGCCCTCGGGCTGCGGCGCGGGCGTCGGACGGCGAGGTCAGGGGGTGACGATGGCGAAGTCCGGGTCGCCGAGGTCGAGAACGGCGGTGAGCCGCGCGAGCACGCCCGCGTCCCCGGACACCTCGATGCCCGCCGCAGCGAGCGCCTCCGGGGTGGCTGCCCCCGTCGCCAGCGCAGGGAGCGCGCGGCTCGTGGCCGTGAGCGTCGCGTCGGCGTCACCCTGCTGGGGCGCGGCGGAGTACGTGAGCGCGCCGTTGGACAGGCGCAACCGGTAGCGGGCGCCGGTGTCGGTCAGCACGACGTCGAGCGACAGCTTCTCGTCCCACGCACGCGGCCCGTCGACCTGGATCGCGATCGCGTCGAACAGCATCTCCGGGGTGAGCGCCGAGATGACGTCGGCCGACGCGGAGACGGTCGGCGTGCCGAAGGAGCCTTCGCGCAGCTCGGTCGCGCCCGAGAGGTAGATGTTGCGCCACACCCCGTTCTCCGCACCGTAGCCGAGCTGCTCGAACGTGTCGGCGAGCAGCTCGCGGGCCGCGGCGTGGTCGGGCTGGGCGAACACGACATGGCTGAGGACCTCGGCCGCCCAGCGGTAGTCCCCGTCGTCGAACGCGGTGCGGGCGTTGTCGACGATGTTGTCGGCACCGCCGGCGAGGGCGACGTACCGCTTGCCCTGCTCGACCGGCGGGTGCTGCCACAGGTGCGCGGGGTTCCCGTCGTACCAGCCCATGTAGCGCTGGTAGATCGCCTTCAGGTCGTGGCTCACGGACCCGTAGTACCCGCGCGCGTGCCACGCGTTCTCCAGCGCCGGCGGGAGCTTGAGCTCCTCGGCGATCTCGGTCCCCGTCCAGCCCTTGTTGATGAGCCGCAGCGCCTGGTCGTGCAGGTACGCGTACAGGTCCCGCTGTTCCGAGAGGAACCGCACGACCCGCTCGTTGCCCCACGTGGGCCAGTGGTGGGACGCGAAGACGACCTCGACCTCGTCGCCGAACAGGTCGATCGCCTCGGTGAGGTACCCGGCCCACGCGTGCGGGTCGCGCACGAGGGCGCCGCGCAGCGTGAGCAGGTTGTGCAGCGTGTGCGTCGCGTCCTCGGCCGCGCACAGCGCCTTGTGGTCCGGGAACCACACGAGGAACTCCGCCGGCGCCTCGGTGCCCGGCGCCATCTGGAAGACCATCCGGACGCCGTCGACGACCTCCTCCTGCCCGGTCGTCGTGATGTCCAGCGTCGGGGCGATGAGCGTGATGTTCCCGGTCGCGACGGTCTGCGCGAGGCCGGTGCCGAGCGCGCCCTGCGGCCCGCGCGCGAGCGCGGCACCGAACATGTACGCCGACCGTCGCGCCATCGCGGTGCCCGCGTACACGTTCTCCGAGGCCGCGTGCTCCGTGAACTCCGCCGGCGCGATGATCGGGACACGGCCGGCGTCGACGTCCTCCTGCGTCGTGACGCCGCGGACCCCGCCGAAGTGGTCCACGTGCGGGTGCGTGTACAGCACCCCGGTGACCGGGCGGTCCCCGCGGTGCTCGCGGTAGAGCTCCAGAGCGGCCGCCGCGGTCTCCTCGGTGACGAGCGGGTCGAGGACCAGGACGCCCGTCTCCCCCTCGATGAACGTGACGTTCGACAGGTCGAACCCCCGCACCTGGTAGATGCCCGGTACCACCTCGAAGAGTCCTTGGATCGCGTTCAGCGTCGACTGGCGCCACAGGCTCGGGTTCGCCGTGTCCGGCGCGTCGCCCTGGAGGAACGCGTACGTGTCGTTGTCCCAGACGACCGTGCCCTCCGCGTTCCTGATCGCGTTGGGTTCGCGCGTGCCGAGCAGGCCCCGGCGTGCGTCGTCGAAGTCCTGCGTGTCCGAGAAGGGGAGGGACTGGAGGAGGGCGGAGTTCTGCGCGACTATCGCAGGCGTCGCTGGCTTCGGAGTCGACATGGTTCGGAGCATGTCAGCGGCACCGCAGGACCGCATCCGGAGTGCCGGTCCGCATCGCCCGGCACGTCGGGACGCCTGCCCCTGGGGCCCGGGACGCCGCCCGGCCGACGCTGCGGGGACCGTCGCGGCACGTGGCGGGCCCCGGCCGCGGGATGGGCGGCCCGAACGGAGGTCGTCCCATGCAGGACAGCTCGCTCACCGCCCCGTCGCCGCTCGCCGGCGACCCGACCCGCCGCTCGCGCGGCACGACACCCCGCGCGTGGGCCTGGACCGGCGTCGTCGCCGGGGTCCTGGGCCTCGTCTCGATCCAGTCCTCGATGGCGCTCGGCGTGAACTGGGAGGAGACCGCCGGTGACGCCGACGCGATCGTCGCCGACCTCGCAGGTCGCACCGGGACCCAGATCCTCTTCCACACCGCGACGATCGCGTGCGCGCTCCTCGTGCTCGTGTTCGCGGCCGGCCTCAAGCGCCGCCTCGACGCGCAGGCGCCGGCCGGGTCGCTCCTGCCGACCGTCGCGGGCTGGGGCCTCGTGCTCGTCTCGGTCGCGGGCCTGCTCGGCTCGGGCCTGGACACGCAGTTCCTCTTCGGCCTCGGCGACACCGCGCTCATCGTCCCCGAGTCGGGCGCGTTCTACAGCGACTGGGTCGCGACGATCCCGTGGCTGTGGGTCGGCGCCGGGGTCGCGGGCGTCGCGCTCGGCATCGCCGCGCTGCGGCACGCGGCCGCGCCGCGCTGGATCGGCGTCGTCGGGTTCGTGCTGGGCGGGATCGCGCTCCTCGCGGGCCTGTCGCCGCTGCAGTACATGGCGGGCTTCGTCGGGCCGATCTGGCTCCTCGTCACCGCGTTCGGCTTCGCGCTCGGGGACCGGCGCTGAGCGCGACGCGCGAGCTCGGCAGCACGGGGCGAGATCGGCACGTCCGGTCGAGGTCGGCGGTCCGGACCGCCGACCTGGGCTCGGACCGCCGATCTCGCCGCCGTCCGCGGCCGGGTGATCTCCCGCCCGGGCCCTTCTCGCCGCGCGTCCCCCGGCCCTACCGTGGGCCCGTGGCCGACCCCGGGCCCGGCCGCGCCGGGATGCCCCGCACGGGCTGGACGATCGGCGTCCTCGCCTGGGTGCTCGGCGTGTCCGCGCTCGCGCTCCAGCTCACGTCCGGGGTGCCGCTGCTGCTGGGCGACCTGCTGTTCGTCGTCGTCGACGCGACCGTCGCCCTCGTCTACGGGACCGTCGCCGCGGTGATCCTCGTGCGCCGGCCGCACGTCGTGGGATGGCTCGTCGCGCTCGCGGGGATCGGCGGCGGGGTGGCTGCCCTGGGCGGCGCGTGGCGCAGCTACGCCTCGACCCACCCCGGCCTCCCGCCGCTGACGCCGCTCGCCGACGCGTACGGGTGGGCGTGGGTCCCCGGGACGGTCGGGCTGTTCGTCCTCGTCCCGTGGTTCGTGCGCGGCGGCCGGCTCGGCGCGGGCGCGTGGTGCGGCGTCGCCGGCGGCGTCGCGTCCATCGCCTTCTTCTTCCTCGCCCCCACGGACGACCCGCGCCCGGCGATCGTGGGCGTCGTCGTCATGGGTCTGGTCACCGCCGCCGCCACCGCGTGGCGCTGGCGCCACGGACCGGTCGAGGAACGCCGCGGCCTGGGGCTGCTCGCCCTGGGGACCGGGCTCATGGCGCTGTCGTTCCTCCCGCTGCTCGGCACGTGGGCCAGCGCCGACGTGATCCTCGCGCTCCCCCTGACGCACCTCGCGTGCCAGGCGCTGTTCCCCGCCGCGATCCTCGTGTGCGTGCTGCGCAACCGGCTGTGGGGCATCGACCTCGTGCTCTCGCGCGCGACCGTCGCGGCGATGCTCGCGGTGGGCCTCGCCGTCGTCTACGCGGTCGTCGTCGTGCTCGCGACGGCGGTCGTCGAGGGCCCCGCCGCGCAGGTCGTCGCGGCGGTCGGGGTGGCGCTCGCCGTGCAGCCCCTGCACACGTGGCTGCGGCGCCGGGTCCGCACGCTCGTCTACGGCGAGGCCAACGACCCGGGCCGCGCCGCGCTGAGCGTCGGCCGCCACCTGTCGTCCGCGTCCACGGCCGACGACCTCGTCGTGAGCCTCGCCGTCGGCGTGCGGGAGGCGCTGCGCCTGGAGAGCGTCACGATCGAGCGCACCCCGGACCGCCCGACGGCGCCCGGCACCCCCGAGGACCCGCCCGCCACCGCCTGGGCCGGGCCGACGTCGCGCCCGACCGGGCAGACGGCCTCGCTGCCCGTCCTGCACGGCGGTCGCGTGCTCGGCCGGGTCCACGTCGTCGCGCGGGCCGGCGAGCGGCTCGACGCCCGGACGCGCGACGCTCTGGACCAGCTCCTGCCCGTGCTCGGTGCGGGCCTCGCACTCGCCCAGGGCGCGCGCGAGCTCGAGGAGGCGCGCGACGCGACGACGCGCGCCCGCCTCGCGGAGCGGCGGGTCATCCGCCGGGAGCTGCACGACGGCGTCGGGCCGTGGCTCGTGGGCCTGCGCCTGGGGCTGCAGGGCGCGCGGAACACGCTCGCGACGGACCCGGCCGCGGCCGCCGCGGTGCTGGACGCCCTCGGCGCCGAGGTGGCCCAGCGCGTCGAGGACGTGCGCGCGCTCTCGCGCAGCCTCCTGCCGCCGTCGCTCGACGAGCACGGGCTGGAGGTCGCGCTCGGTGAGCTCGCGGGGCGCCACGCGCTCGCGGGGTTCGTCGTGGACGTGCGGTGCGACCCGTGCGACGGCCTCGACCCGCGGGTCGCCGCGGCCGCCTACGCGATCGCGAGCGAGAGCATCGTCAACGCCGCGCGGCACTCCGGGGCCGACGAGTGCCGGCTGACCGTCCGGCTCGGCGACCGCTGCCTCCTCGTCACGTGCGAGGACGACGGGCGCGGGATCGCGGTCGACGCGCCCCGCGGCGTCGGCTCGCGGTCGCTGCGCGAGCGCACGGACGAGCTCGGCGGGCACCTGGACGTCACCGCCGTGCGGCCCGACGGCGAACGCCCGGGCACGCGCGTGCGCGCCACCCTCCCGCTCGTCCCGGCCGGGGCGCTCGCGCGCGAGGGCGCGTCGTGATCCGGGTCGCGGTCGTGGACGACCACCCCGTGTTCCGCCTCGGGATGGCGGCGCTGCTCGACTCGTTCGACGGCGTGCGCGTCGTCGGGCAGGCGGCGTCCGCCGCCGAGGCGCGCACGCTCCTCGGTCTGGACCCGGGCGAGGACCCGCCCGGGACGGGGGCGAGCGCCGACGTCGTGCTCATGGACCTCGACCTCGGGGACGGCTCGGGCGTCGACGTGACGCGCGACCTCGTGCGGGCGCACCCGGCCGCGCGCGTGCTCGTCGTGACGATGCACGAGGACGACGACGCCGTCGTCGCGGCCGTCCGCGCCGGGGCGCGCGGGTTCCTCGTGAAGTCCGCGAGCCCCGCCGAGGTCGAGCGCGCCGTCCACGCGGTGGCGGACGGCGCGATGATCCTCTCCCCGTCCGTCGCCGACCGGGCGATGGCGTACGTCGTCGGCGGGCGTGCGGCGGCGCGCGTGCCGTTCCCGCAGCTCACGGACCGCGAGCGCGAGGTGCTCGACCTGGTCGCCGCGGGGCTCGACAACGCCTCCATCTCCCGCCGCCTCGTGCTCAGCCCCAAGACCGTGCGCAACCACGTCGCGAACGTGCTCGCCAAGCTCGCGGTCCGCGACCGCTCCGCCGCGATCGTCCGGGCCCGCGAGGAGGGCCTCGGCACCGCGAGGTAGAGCCCTGGTCCCGCGAAGGAGAGGCGTGGTCCCCCCGAGGTAGAGGCGAGGTCGCGCGCCGGAAGGCCGTGGTTCCGCGGGCCGGCAGCCTCAGGCGTCGTCGTCCTGGATGACCGACAGCACGTTGCCGGCGGGGTCGGTGAACCACACGATGAGCGGGCCGCCGCCGCGGAAGACGAAGTCGCCGTCGGTCTCGACCGGCGTCCCCGCGTACTTCTCGAACGCGACGCCGCGCTCGCGCAGGGCCGCGACGGTGCCGGGGACGTCGTCGACCGGGAAGTTGAGGACGGTGAACGAGCAGCGGGTACGGGCGACCCTGGTCGTCGGTCGCGGACCGCCCGGTGACCACGAACCCCTGCGCGCGGTAGAAGCCGAGCGCGGACGGGTTCTGCTCGTTGACGTCGAGCTCGAGCACGGGGTCCTCCCACCCGAGCGGGCCAGCAGTGCGCGGCCCGACACCTCGGCGTCCGAGACCGCTCAGAGCGGTTCGACGTCGCCGGGGCGCCAGGTGCCGTCGAACCAGCTCTCGAGCGGGCCGTAGAGGCGCAGGAGGACGAACCAGCCCTTGCCCGGCACGGTCTGGACCCAGTTCGCGGCGAGCTCGCGCGGCTCCTCGGGACCGAAGACGATGTCCACCGAGCCGTCGTCGTTGGGGACGAGGTCGTCGCGCTTGGAGTTCCGGCTCGGCAGCGGCTGGCCCGTCTGGAGCTCCGAGCGGGTCTGGGGGTCGTACACCACGACCGACCAGAAGTCCGCGGCGGGCGCGTCGGCCGGGAGCCGGAGGCGGTAGGTCTTCCCTCCGTCGAGGGGTGCGTCGTCCACGTCCACGGTGGCCAGCGCGTACTGCGACCCCTTGCCGACCATCTTCAGCGCCATCGCGGGCGTGTTCACCGTCGCGAGGTAGAAGAACGTGGTGCGGGCGTCGAGATAGCGGCCGCCCGCGCCGCCGTCGCGCAGGAACCGGTAGTCGCCGCCGGGGAAGGGGCTCAGCCACCGGCGGTCCTCGTAGAGGAAGAACGCGGGCTCGCGGGACCGGAACGCCATGGCGCGCGCCGTGGCGTTCCCCACCGCGGCCGCGTCGGTGAGGATGCGGCGCATCCGGTCGTCCGGGGCGAACGGCGCGTCCTTGGTGATGCCGATCGAGGCGAGCAGGCCTCGCGTCTCCGGGTCGACGACCCCGATCGGCTCCTTGGCCACCACGTGGGCGACCTCCTCGTAGAACGAGAAGTCGTTCGCGTGGACCGTGTTCACCGTGACGCCCGACAGCGACGCCCACTCCATCGCCGGCGGGTCGTCCCGCCGCGACAGGGGGTAGACCCTGACGCCCGTCTCGAACAGCCGCACCGCGGCGTCGGGCCGCCCGTCGACGAGGAAGCCGCGCAGGATGACGAGGTTCACCGCGCTCGGCGTCTCGGCGACGAACCAGCCCTCGGGCCGCTCGCCGTCGTAGCCCGGCGGGACGACCAGGTACGTGCCGCCGGCGCCCCGGTCCGGGCCGGGAGCGCCGAGGTCCACCACGAACCGGAACCACGCGTCGTCGACCGTGCCGGGACCGCACCCCGGCGGCACCTCGACGACCGTCGGGCCGTCGCGCTCGACGTCGAGCATGACGATCGCGTACACCGTGTCGGTGTTGCCCGTGAGGAACAGCGGGTCGGAGTCCAGCAGGCGGTCGGCGATCGCGCCCTGGTGGCACGCCTCCCCCGCGACCTCGGCCATCCCCCGCCGGATCGCCTCCAACGACGCGGCCGGGATGCAGCCGAGGAACGCCTCGACGCCCCGCACCAGGTCGAGGTGGTCGAAGACCCGCGACGCCGTCTCGGGCGTGGGGACGCCGTCGACGAACCGCAGCTCGCCGATGCTCGTCGCCACCCGGTCCGGCGTGGTGATCTGGGCCGGGACCGCGGTGTTGTACCCGGGCCGGACGTCGATACCCATGCTGTCCTCCCTGTGCCGACCGTCGGCATCCGTCACCAACCCATCAGAACCGGCGTGCGCACCCGGCGCCATCACGTGATCCGCGTGATCCCTGCCGTCGTTCCGCGACACCCGACCCGGGACTTGCGCGCCTATATTGGCTGGTGTCAATATAGACAAATGTCAATGCAAGAACCTCGCGCGAGCGATCCCACGGCACCCACGCGCGGCCGGTTGTCCACGCTGGACCGGTGGCTGCCGCTGTGGATCGGGCTGGCGATGGTTGCCGGGCTGACCCTGGGCCGGTTCGTCCCTGCTCTGGCCGACGTGCTCGCCGCGCTGGAGGTCGGCGGGATCTCCGTCCCGATCGCGCTCGGGCTGCTCGTGATGATGTACCCGGTGCTGGCCAAGGTCCGCTACGACCGCGTCGCTGCGGTCACCGGCGACAAGCGGCTCCTGGCGTCCTCGCTGGTGCTGAACTGGCTGGTCGGGCCCGCGCTGATGTTCGCGCTGGCGTGGGTCTTCCTCCCGGACCTGCCCGAGTACCGTACCGGGCTGATCGTCGTGGGCCTGGCCCGGTGCATCGCCATGGTCGTGATCTGGAACGACCTCGCGTGCGGGGACCGGGAGGCGGCGGCGGTGCTGGTCGCGATCAACTCCGTGTTCCAGGTCGTCGCGTTCTCGCTGCTCGGCTACTTCTACCTCACGGTGCTGCCCGGGTGGCTGGGACTGGACACCCAGGGCCTGGACGTGTCGGTCGGGCAGATCGCGCTCAACGTGCTCGTCTTCCTCGGCGTCCCGCTGGCCGCCGGGTTCGCCTCGCGGCTGGCCGGAGAACGCGTCCAGGGCCGGGCCTGGTACGAGGACCGGTTCCTGCCCGCCGTCGGTCCGTGGGCGCTGTACGGGCTGCTCTTCACGATCGTGCTGCTGTTCGCCCTGCAGGGCGAGGCCGTGACCTCCCACCCGCTCGACGTCGTACGCATCGCCCTGCCGCTGCTGGTCTACTTCGCCGCCATGTGGGGCATCGGGGTCGTGACCGGCAAGGCCCTGGGCCTGGGGTATGCCCGCACCACGACGCTGGCGTTCACCGCGGCGGGCAACAACTTCGAGCTCGCGATCGCCGTCGCCATCGCCACGTTCGGCGCCACCTCCGGCCAGGCCCTGGCCGGCGTCGTCGGCCCGCTCATCGAGGTCCCCGTCCTGGTGGGCCTCGTCTACGTCTCGCTGTGGGTCGCGCGCCGCTGGTTCGCCGTCGCCCCCAGCTCCCCTACGCCCCCACGACCCGAGCACCCGAGCTGGACGAGGTGAGGTCATGACCACCGCTCCCCTGCCGATGACCGTCACGGACGCCGACTGCACGCCGCAGGTCGAGGCGCACGCGATCGGGACCGAGGTCGCCGGCGCAGTCGCCACGACGCTCAAGGCCCTCGCCGAGCCGCTGCGGCTGCGCATGCTCTCCTTCGTCGCGACCTCCGCGGCCGGCGAGGCGTGCGTGTGCGACCTCGCCGCGCTCACGGACGTCTCGCAGCCGACCGTGTCGCACCACCTCAAGGTGCTGCGCGACGTGGGGGTGCTCACCTCCGAGCGGCGCGGCACCTGGGTCTGGTACCGCATCGCACCCGGGTACCGGGCGGCCGTCACGACGCTGCTGGACTCCTTCGCCCCGGCGGCGCTCGGGGCGACGCGCGCCGCGACCGCCCTCACGGGCCTCGACGACGTCGACGCCGCCCTCGACCACCTGGCCGACGACCTGGCCGGCGCCTTCCCCGACGTCCGGTTCGACGTCGTGCAGCGCGTGGTCCGCGAGTCGTACACCGACCTGGCCCGCTCGTCGAAGGTCTCGGCCCATCTGGTGCCCCTCACGGAAAGGTTCGCCCGGCAGCGGCTGAGCGACCTGACCCGCGCCGACGACGCGCGGCCGCACGTCCTGTTCGTCTGCGTCGCCAACGCCGGGCGCTCCCAGCTCGCCGCTGCCCTGCTGCGCCACTACGCCGGCGACCGGGTCGTCGTCCGCTCCGCGGGGTCCGCGCCTGCGGCCGACATCCACGACGGCGTGCGCGAGAGCCTGACCGCGCTCGGCATCACCGCGGACGACGCGTTCCCCAAGCCGTTGACCGACGACGCCGTCCGCGCGGCCGACGTCGTGATCACGATGGGATGCGGCGACGTGTGCCCCGTCCTGCCCGGCACGCGGTACGAGGACTGGCTCGTCGGCGACCCCGCCCTGGCGTCCCCCGCGGGCGTCGCCGCGATCCGCGACGACCTCGACCAGCGGGTACGACGCCTGCTGGCCGACCTGCTGCCCGACCTGACCCTGACCATCGCCTGACCCCACCGCCCTGGAGACCACCGTGACCGAGAACGCCACCACGAAGCCGTCCGCCCTGTTCGTCTGCGTCCACAACGCCGGCCGGTCGCAGATGGCCGCCGGCTACCTGCGCGCCCTGTCCGGCGGGGCCGTCGAGGTCCGCTCCGCCGGCTCGGCCCCGGCGGACCAGATCAACCCCGTCGCCGTCGAGGCCATGCTCGAGGAGGGCATCGACCTCCGCGCCGAGCAGCCCAAGGTCCTCACGACCGAGGCGGTCCAGGCGTCCGACGTCGTCATCACCATGGGCTGCGGCGACGCCTGCCCGATCTTCCCCGGCAAGCGGTACGAGGACTGGGCGCTGGAGGACCCGGCCGGCCAGGGCATCGATGCCGTGCGCCCCATCCGCGACGAGATCCGCGCCCGCGTGCTCACCCTCCTGGACGAGCTCGACGTCGCCCCGGTCGCCCTCCCGCGCGGCTGAGGGACCGGCCGCGCGGCGGTCCCACCCGGGACCGACGCGCGGCCGGGCGCTCAGGCGTGGTCCGCGTCGCCCGAGCGGCCGTGCAGGACGCCGGTCGCGAACCCGACCCCGGGCGGCGCCCCGACCCCGAGAGTGACCAGCTGCGGCTCGGCCGGGGCGGTGCCGCAGCACGACCCGGCCGCGCTCGCGCCGTCGGCCTCCAGGGCCAAGTCGGTCGAGCAGACCCCGGTCGCGGGCAGGTTCAGCTCGACCGCGTCCGCCGCGGCCCTGTCCCCGGCCAGTGCCGCGGCGATCGAACGGACCTGCTCGTAGCCCGTGGCGAGCAGGAAGGTCGGCGCGCGCCCGTAGGACTTCATGCCGGCGAGGTAGAACCCGTCGTCCGGGTGGGCGAGCACCTGCTCCCCGTGCGGGGGCACGGTGCCGCAGGAGTGCTGGTTCGGGTCGATGAGCGGGGCCAGCGCCCGGGGCGCCTCCACGACCGGGTCCAGGTCGAGGCGCACCTCGCGCAGCATGTCCAGGTCGGGACGGAACCCGGTCGCGTCGACGATCTGGTGCACCTCGAGGTTCAGGGCACCGTCCCGCGCGATCCCCAGCACCTGGACGGTCCCGGCGCCGGGCACGAGCCGTTCGATCGAGACGCGCGTGAGCAGCGTCAGGCGCCCCGCCTCCACGGCGGCGCGCAGGCGCGTGCCCAGCAGCCCGCGTGCCGGGAGCTCGTCGTCGGAGCCGCCACCGAACAGGCGTCGCGCGGACCCGCCGCGGATCGCCCAGGTGATCGTGGTGCCCGGCTCGGACTCGGAGAGCTCGACGAGGCTCAGGAGCGTGTTCGCCGCGGAGTGACCCATCCCGACGACGAGCGTGTCGCGACCGGCGAACCGGTCGCGCTGGGCGCCGAGCACGTCCGGCAGCGGACCGGTCACGAACACCGCCGACTCCGCCTCGCCCACGGCGGGCAGGCCCGAGGCCCCCAGCGGGTTCGACGTCGAGAACGTGCCCGACGCGTCGACCACGGCGCGGCCCAGCACGTCGCGCACCGCGCCGTCGGCGCCGACCGTCCGCACGCGGTAGGCGCGGCGGTCCCGTCCGAGCGAGCGTGTCTTGTCCGCCCCGTCGCGGGCCACCGCCAGCACCCGCGTCCCGGTGCGCAGGCGCGCCGCGATCTCGGGCGTCGCGGCCAGCGGCGCCAGGTACCGCTGGACGAGCTCTGCGCCCGTCGGCAGGGCGTCAGGCTCCGGCTCGGCCCATCCCGTCGGCTCGAGGAGCCGGCGAGCTGCCGGGTCGACGTCGTACCGCCACGGGGAGAACAGCCGCACGTGTCCCCACGACGCCACGGCCGTTCCAGGCCCATTGCCCGCCTCGAGCACCACGGGCTCGAGCCCCCGCTCCAGCAGGTGCGCCGCCGCTGCCAGACCCACCGGACCCGCGCCGATCACCACGACCGGGAGCTCGTCCCGCACCACCTCGACCATCACCACTCCTCGCATTGAAGGTTGTCGATATGAGCATCGTGGAGGACGTATCGAAGGTTGTCAATCTGTGCGACGATGGTGGGCATGACGACGACCGAACCGACCCTCGCGCCGGTCGGCGACGGCGCCGGCTGCTGCGGACCCGTCACGCAGGCCGTCGACCCCGAGACCGCGCGCGAGCTCGCCCGCACCTTCAAGGCCCTCGCGGACCCCACCCGGGTCCAGCTCCTCGCGATCGTCGCCGCGCAGGACGGCAGCGAGGCGTGCGTGTGCGACCTCACGGAGCCGGTCGGCCTCTCCCAGCCGACCGTGAGCCACCACCTGAAGATCCTGGTCGACGCGGGTCTGCTCACCCGCGAGCAGCGCGGCCGCTGGGCGTACTACTCGCTCGTCCCGGGCGCGCTCGCCCGGCTCTCATCCGCGCTCACCGCCACCACCGGCGGCTGACGGGCGGTTCGGCCCGCAGCCGGTCGTGCGGCGGCCGTGGATGTGGGTCGCAGTCGTCCCTCGTCTCGGGCCGCGCCGGGAAGATGGCGGCACCGACGCAGGACTGAGGCTCCGGGCCCCCTACCGACGCCCGCGCAGGGCGATCACCGGTCCCGAGAAGAGCGCGATGCCGAGCATGAACCCGACGTCGTACCAGTTCCCGTTGTTGTCGACCTCGTAGATGCTCACCGTGTCGGTGAAGAGGGACACGATGAACGTGATCGGCAGGATCATCCCCTGCCACAGGCCCCACCAGAACCCGTACCCGCCGGGGCTCGCGGCGACGTTCGGCCCGGCCGCGCAGGCTCCCAGGAGCAGGACCACCGCGACAGCGAGAGCCGCGCCGGCTCCTCGTCGTGCCGTCGTGGACATGACGCTCACCTCCCTGTACCAGTCGACGGCACCAGTGAACCGCGCGCGTCGCCCGACGGCGAGGGCAGGGGCGCGCGGCGCCACGGCGGGCCCCGTGTCGGGGCCGTGCGGCAGGATGGCGGCATGACGCAGAGCACGGACGACGGCGCCCCCTCGACCACCCCCGCGACGGCGGGCGGCGAGCTCATGCTGCTCGACACCGCGAGCCTGTACTTCCGCGCGTTCTTCGGGGTACCCGACTCGATCAAGGCCCCGGACGGCACGCCGGTCAACGCCGTGCGCGGCCTGCTGGACATGATCGCGACGCTCGTGACGGACCGCCGACCGTCGCGCCTCGTCGCGTGCTGGGACGTGGACTGGCGGCCGGCGTTCCGCGTCGAGGCCATCCCGTCGTACAAGGCGCACCGGGTCGCGGAGAAGGTCCCAGGGACCACGGGCGTCGAGGAGGTCCCGGAGAAGCTGGTCGCGCAGGTCCCGGTCATCGTCGACGTGCTCGCGGCGCTGGGGATCGCTCGCGTCGGCGCGGCGGGCTACGAGGCCGACGACGTCATCGGCACGCTCACCGCGCGCGAGGTCGCGCGGCGCGCGGCCGAGGGCGTGGCACCGGACCCGTCCGGACGGGCCGCCGTCGAGGTCGTCACCGGCGACCGCGACCTGTTCCAGCTCGTCGACGACGCCGCGGGCGTCCGCGTCCTCTACCCGACCAAGGGCGTGAAGAACCTCGACATCGTCGACCAGGCGCGCCTCGCGGAGCGGTACTGCATCCCGACGGGCGCGGCCTACGCCGACATGGCGGTGCTCCGCGGCGACCCGAGCGACGGCCTGCCCGGCGTCCCCGGCATCGGGGAGAAGACGGCGGTCGCGCTGCTCGCGAGGTTCGGCGACCTCGCGGGCGTGCTCGCCGCGCGCGAGGCGGGCGACCCCGGCCTGACGGCGACCCAGCGCCGTCGGCTCACCGAGGCGGCCCCCTACCTGGAGGTCGCGCCGCTCGTCGTGCGCGTGGCGCCGGACGCCCCCGTCGGGGAGGTCCACGACGCGCTCCCGACCGCCCCCGCGGACCCCGACGCGCTCGACGACCTCACCGAGCGGTGGGGCCTCGGGACGTCCGTGCGGCGCCTGCTGGACGCGCTCGGCGGCTGAGCCGCGAGGCTCGCCTCATCCCGACACGAGGGATACGGCGGGGCCTCGGGACGGCTCACAGCGGGCAGACTGAGGACGCCGTCGGGCACCCCGCGGCGCACCGACCTGCCAGGAGGCGACCCGTGGCCCTCGTCCGCTGCTCCTTCTACTCCGACGTGCTCGAGGTGAGCACGACGATGACCGTCGTGCTCCCGCAGGCCACGTCGACCCAGATCGGCATGGCCGGTTCCGCGAGCGCCTGCGCCGAGGGCGCGCCGGTGCTGTACCTGCTGCACGGCATGAGCGACGACGAGACGATCTGGACGCGCCGGACGTCGATCGAGCGGTACGTCGCCGACCGCGGGCTGGCCGTCGTCATGCCGCGCGTGGAGCGCAGCTTCTACGCCGACGAGGTGCACGGGCACCGGTACTGGACCTTCCTGTCGGAGGAGCTGCCGAGCCTGGTCGACCAGTTCTTCCGGGTGTCGTCGCGCCGCGAGGACACGTTCGTCGCGGGCCTGTCGATGGGCGGGTACGGGGCGTTCCGCTGGGCGCTGCGGCACCCCGAGCGGTTCGCGGCGGCGGCGAGCCTGTCCGGCGTGCTCGACCTCGCCGACGAGTCGTACCGGGAGCGCCGCCTGCCGGACATCGAGCGCGTGTTCGGCGACCGGGAGATCGCGGGCTCCGACGACGACCTGCTCGCGCTGCTGCGCCGGGCCGCCGCCGAGGGCCGGACGGCGGACCTGCCGGACCTTTTCCTCGCGTGCGGGACGGAGGACTTCCTCGTCGACGGCAACAGGGCGTTCGAGCGCGTGGCCGATGAGTCCGGCGTGGCGCTGCGGTCGGAGTTCTCGCCCGGGACGCACGAGTGGGGGTTCTGGGACCGCACGATCCAGGACGCGCTCGACTGGCTGCCGCTGGCCGGGACGCCACGAACCTGACGCGGCACCCTCCCTACCCCTCGGGGCACGTGTCACACACCGTGCCCCTGCGTCGTCGTCCGGGTGAGGCGCACCTGGCGTCGACACGCGCACACCGCGACGAAGGGGACCACCACCATGACCACCTCTGCCACCACGCTCCCGCCCACCGACGTCGCCGCGCTGCGCGACCGCGTCACGGGCCGCGTCCTCGCCCGCGGCGACCTGCCCGACGGCGGCCCGACCGCCGCGGAGGCCGTCGCCTCGCACAGCACGCTCGTCACGCACGACCCGGACCTCGCGGTGCTCGCCGCGACGGAGGCCGACGTCGTGGAGGCGGTCCGGTTCGCGACCCACCACGGGCTGCGCGTGCGCGCCCACGCGACGGGCCACGGCGCGGCCGCCCCGATCACGGACGGCCTGGTCCTCGGCACGGGCGACCTCGCCGGGGTCGAGGTCGACCCGGCGACCCGGGTCGCGCGCATCGCCGCGGGCACGCGCTGGAAAGCCGTCGTCGAGGCGGGCGCGGAGCACGGCCTGCTCCCGGTCACCGGGTCCTCGACGGGCGTGGGGGCGGTCGGCTACACGCTGGGCGGCGGGTTCGGCCCGCTGACGCGCAGCCACGGGCTCACGACGGACTGGGTGCGCGGGTTCCGGGTCGTGCTGGCCGACGGCTCGGTCGTCGAGGCGAGCGCGGACTCCGAGCCGGACCTGTTCTGGGCGCTGCGCGGCGGCAAGGGCGGCCTCGGTGTGGTGACGCGCGTCGACGTCGAGCTCGCGCCCATGCGCACCCTGTACGCGGGGGCGCTCACGTTCGACGCCCCGCACGTCGAGGCCGTGCTGCGCGGCTGGGTCGACTGGACCGCGACCGCGCCCGACGACGTCACGACCTCCGTCGCGGTCCTCGCCCTCCCGGACCTGCCGTTCGTCCCCGAGCACCTGCGCGGCCGCACGGTGCTCACCCTCCGTTTCGCCTTCCCCGGCGACGCCGCGGAGGGCGAACGTCTGGCCGCGCCGCTGCGGGCGCTGGCACCGGTGCTCGCGGACACGGTCGGCGAGATCCCGACGACCGCCGTCGCGACGATCCACTCCGACCCGGAGGACGCGGGCCCGTCGTGGGTCTTCGGTGCCGGGCTGCGCGACGTGGACGCGGCGTTCCTCGACCGGTTCCTCGCGGACCTCGGGCCCGGCAGCGGCTCGCCGTTCGTGGCGGCGGAGCTGCGGCACGTCGGCGCGGCCGGCGCGCGCGACGTCGACGGCGGGTCCGCCGCGGGCGGGCGGACGGCCGGGTTCCTGTTCAGCCTGGTCGGCGTGAACCCGCCGCGGGTGCCGGACATGGTCGAGGCAGCGGCGTCGTTCGCGCAGTGGTCGCAGCCGTGGGCCGCGACGGAGACCAACATCAACTTCCTGCCCGGCCCGTGGACGGACGAGGCGCTCGCGCGGGCGTGGTCGCCGGAGACGGCGGCGCGGCTCGCGTCCGTGCGGTCGGCCTACGACCCGGCCGGGCTGTTCGCCTGGCGGCTCTGACCGCGCGGGCCCTGACGGGCGTCCTGGACGACAGGTCGCCCGTCAGGGCCGTGCGACGGTCCCGTAGCCCGTCCAGCGCAGCTCGCGGGGCAGGTGACCCATGTCGTTGTAGAGGACGAGCGCGGGACCGCGGTCGTCGCGGTACTCGATCGTCGTGAGGGCGGCGTTGCCGTAGGGGAGCCGGAGCCAGCTCCCCGGCGGCGCGTCGAGCGCGTGCCGCACCAGCCAGGCGACCTGGAAGGCGTGCGTGACGAGCACCTCGTGGGTCTCCTGCTCCGCGGGGCGGGCGAACCTGCGCGTCAGCGCGGCCGCGAGACGCGCACCCTCGGGCGCCTCCGCGCGGTCCTCGTCGTCGAAGAACCCGGCCCACGCGGGAGGCACCGGGTCGGGCAGGTACGGCACGTGGTCGACGAGCTCGGCCGCTTCTCGCACGGGGACGCCGGGGAGCTGCGCCCCGACGATCGCCGCCGACCGCGCCGCGCGGGGCAGCGGCGAGTGCCAGACCGCGTCGATCGGGAGCGCGGCCAGACGGCGGCCGGCCAGCTCGGCCTGACGCTCGCCCTCCGTGCTCAGCTCGCCGGAGGGATCTGCCGCGCCGTGGCGCAGGACGTGCAGGTGTCGGGTCGCCATGCGCGGACCGTACCAAGCACCGTGCGCCGACCGGTGTCCCGCCCTCCCGCGAGGCTCACGCCCCGAACAGGGCCGTGAGCCGCGGGAGACGACGCGCGTTCTCAGCGTCGTCGTCGAAGTCCCACTGCTCGCCGGTGGGCTCGCTGCGCGCGTGCCCGGTCGCCGTCCGCTCGCGTGCCGCGTAGTACGCGTCGTCGTCCTCGCCCGTCGCGCGCGACCACGCGTCGCCGACGAGCGAGTCCAGCGACTCGTACCCGAACCAGGCGGACCCGTCGTCGGCCATGGCAGCGACCACGGGGTGGTCGGCGAGGGAGTCCGGGTCCGACAGCGCGCGCTCGAACGTCGCCCGGCCCGCGAGGACGAGCCCGTCGCGGAAGTCCATGAAGCCGTCGTCGCTGCACCCGCCCTCGACGAGGTACGCGGCACCCCACAGCGGCCACGCGTACGCGTCGTGCGCCAGACCACCCGCCACGTCGACGAACGCGAGCATCTCGTCCGCGGTGAGCCGCTCGACGAGCATCTCGGTCAGGGCGTCGGGCAGCGGGTCGTCCTCCGCGCCGCGGTCGTCGGCACCCGCGCCCGCCCGGTCACGCGCGGCGTCGACGATCTCCCAGAAGGTCTCTCGGTCCATGGCCCGGACGGTACGGCCGGTCACCCACAGACGCGGGTCGCCCGGCGGTGTCAGCGGTCCGGCCCTGGGTCTACGGGACCGCCCGGGCCCCGGCGCGGCGGACCCAGCGTCGCTGCCACGGCGTCTCGACGGCGCGGGGCCGGTAGCGCGCGCGGACCCAGGCCACGGCGTCGTCGGGACGGACGCCGCCCCAGACGGCGAGGAGCGCGAGCGCCGTGCCGGTCCGGCCGGTCCCGCCCCCGCACGCGACCTCCACGCGCGCGTCCGCCGCCCGCTCGTAGGCCTCGCGGAGCGTCTCGACGGCGTCCGGCGTGGACCGCGGCAGCGCGAAGTCCGGCCACCGGACCCAGCGCGACTCCCACGCCGCGGCCGGCGGCGGCGTCCCGGTGAGGTAGACACCGAGCTCCGGTACGTCGCCCGGCCCGGGCGGCCCGGACCGGAGCCCGCGGCCCCGCACCCGGCGCCCGTCCGGCAGCTCCACGACGCCGACGCCCCGTCCCCACGAACCCATGCGCTCCTCCTCGTCGACGCGGGTGCTCACCGACGCGCGTGCCGCTGCGGCGCGGGTCCACCGGGCCGCGGCACCGCGTCGGCACGCGCACGGCGGACCAGCAGGTGGACGACGTACGCCACCGCCAGCACGGCGACGACGGCGAGGACCCCCTTCTGGTACGTCCCGATCGCGGCCTCGATCTCGGGCCACCGCTCTCCGAGACCGTAGCCGAGCAGGACGAGCGTGGTGTTCCAGACGCCGCTGCCGACCGCGGTCAGGACGAGGAACCTGCCCAGCGGCATGCGCTCGACGCCGGCCGGGATCGAGATCAGGCTGCGCACGATCGGGACGACGCGCCCGACGAGGACCGCTGTCGTCCCGTACCGGGCGAACCACGCCTCGGCGGTGTCGACGTCCTCGACCCGGACGAGCGGCAGGCGTGCCGCGACGGCGCGGAGCCGCTCGGCGCCGAGCGCGGCGCCGAGCCCGTAGAGGAGGAGCGCTCCGACGACGGAGCCGGCCGTCGTCCACAGGATCGCCTCGAGCAGACCGAGACGCCCCTGGGCGGCCGTGAACCCGGCGAGCGGCAGGATCACCTCGCTCGGGATCGGCGGGAAGAGGTTCTCCAGGGCCACCGCCACACCGGCTCCCGGTGCGCCGAGGGACTCCATCAGGCTCACGGCCCAGTCCGTGAGGCGGGTGATCGGTCCGGGGTCGGAGGCGGTGGCTGCGAGGGCAGACGTCGAGGAGAGGCTCATGCCGACGACGCTAGGAAGGCACGAGCCGCGCCGGAACGCGGTGTCGCGCAGGGACTGCGACGGTTCCCCGCGGCTCGGGGTGCGGTTTTCCGCAGTCCGCGTCGCAGGTCGCGTCGCTAGGGTGAGTCGCGTGCCCAGCCGAGCGCCGTCCGTCGTCCGTGCCTCGTGCGGCGTCGTGGTGGGGGTCTGCCTCGTCCCGATGGACGCGGCGACGCTGCTCGCCGCCGCGGTGGCCGCCCCGTTCGCCCGCGCGTCCGCCCGGACGGCGGCCTGGCGGGACGGGCGGGTCCGGGCCGCCGTGCGCGTGCACGCGCGGCGCCTGGAGCGGTGGTTCGCCTGGCACGCCGACGCTCCGGACGGCACCGGTCGACCCCTGCGCTACCTCGCCGCCCGCCTCGCCGTGGGCCTGCTCAGCGCGGGGGTCCTCCTCCTGCTCGCCTACGGGGCGTTCGCGGCGGTGCTCATGACGGCGTCGTGGGCGTTGGACCTGCGGGTACCGGCGCTGGCGGACGACGACAGCGACCCGACGACCGGGCTCACCGTCCTCTCGGCCGTCCTCCCGGGCGGGATCCTGCTCTACCTCGCCTTCATGGGCCTGGTCGGCTCCGCGGCGCTCGAGCGGGCGGCGGCGAGCCGGTTGCTGGGCGAGGAGGACCGGACGCAGCTCCTCGCCCAGGTCGAGGCGCTCGCCGCCTCGCGCTCGGACATCGTCGCAGCCGTCGAGGCGGAACGGCGTCGGGTCGAGCGCGACCTGCACGACGGCGTCCAGCAGCAGGTCGTGGCGCTCGGGATGCTGCTTGACCGCGGCCGACGGGCCACCGACCCCGTGGTCCGCGACCGGCTCCTCGCCGACGCCGCCGACGAGGCGTCCCGGGTGCTCGCGGGCGTCCGCGACGTCGCCTGGCGCGTGCACCCCGCGGCGCTGGACACCCGGGGACTGCGCCCGGTCCTCGCACGCCTGGCGGCGCGGGCGACCCCGTCCGCGGAGCTCGACTACCGCCTCGAGGGGCGAGCGGGGCCCGCCGTGGAGGCGTGCGTCTACTACGTGGTCGCCGAGGCCCTGGCGAACGTCGCCAAGCACGCCGGCGCGACCCGCACGACGGTGACGGTGACCTCGGCCGACGGCGTCGTGCGGGCCACGGTCACGGACGACGGCCGGGGTGGCGCGTCGCCCCGCGGCGGTCGCGGGCTCGCGGGCCTCGCGGCCCGGGCGGCGGCGCTCGGCGGCTCGCTCGACGTCGCCAGCCCTGCCGGCGGGCCGACCACGGTGACGGCGGTGCTGCCGTGCGCGTGATGATCGCCGAGGACTCCGCCCTCCTGCGCGAGGGTCTCCGGGCCCTGCTCGTGGACGAGGGCGTCACGGTCGACGCCGCCGTCGGCGACGCCGACGAGCTCCTCGCCCTGCTCGGGCGTCGTCCCGCGCCGGACGTCGTGCTGCTCGACGTGCGCATGCCGCCGACGCACACGGACGAGGGCATCCGGGCCGCGATCGAGGTGCGCCGCCGCTTCCCCGGGGTCGGCGTGCTCGTCCTCTCGCAGTACGTCGAGGCCGAGCCGACGCGGGACCTCGTCACGAGCGACGGCGCGGGGGTCGGCTACCTGCTCAAGGACCGCGTGATGCGGGTCTCGGAGCTCCTGGACGCGCTGCGTCGGGTCGAGTCCGGCGACTTCGTCGTGGACCCGGAGGTCGTCCGCCAGCTCTTCGCGGACACCCCCCGCGCCGACCCGCTCTCGCGGCTGACGGAGCGCGAGCACGACGTCCTGCGCCTCATGGCCGAGGGCCGGACGAACGCCGGGATCGCGGCTGCGCTGCACCTGTCGCTCTCGGCGGTGGAGAAGCACGGCAACGCGATCTTCACCAAGCTCGACCTCGACGCCGCCGGCGGGTACAGCCGCCGTGTCCTCGCCGTCCTGCACTACCTCCAGGGCTGACGCCGACCCCGGCTCACGCGCCCGCGTGCCGGGCGAGGATCGCGTGCGCGTCGGTGCCGCCGGGCAGGACGCCGTAGCCGTGGCCGCGGTCCTCCCCGAGGCGCGCCGCGACGAACGCGTCGGCCGTGCCCGACGGCGCGTGCCGCACCACGAGCGACGCCTGGAGCGCGAGCGCGAGCGACTCCACCACGCGACGGGCCTGCGCCTGCTGCGCCCCGGCGTCGGCCCCCGCGACCTCCGCGAGCAGCCGGCGCGTACTCGCGACGTGCGCGTCGAGGAGAGGGTGCGCCCCCGCCGTCGTGCCCAGCTCGGCCTGGAACGCCGCGACCGACTCCGGCTCGCGACCCATGGCGCGCAGCACGTCGAGCGCGATGACGTTGCCCGACCCCTCCCAGATCGCCATGACCGGCTGCTCGCGGTAGCGGCGCGCGAGCGGGAACGCCTCGGTGTAGCCGTTGCCCCCCAGGCACTCCATCGCCTCGTACGCGTGGTGCGGCCCGCGCTTGCACACCCAGTACTTGCTCACGGCCGTCGCGAGGCGGCGGAACGCGCGGTCGTGCTCGGTCTCGCCGTCGTGCGCGGCGGCGAGGCGCACCGACGTGAGCGTCGCGGCCTCGGACTCGAGCGCGAGGTCCGCGAGCACCGCGGTCATGGCGGGCTGGTCGACGAGCGCCGCGCCGAACGCGCTGCGGTGCCGTGCGTGCCACAGCGCCTCGGTGACCGCCTGGCGCATGCCCGCAGCCGAGCCGTGGACGCAGTCGAGGCGCGTGCGCGACACCATCTCGATGATCGTGCGCACCCCGCGCCCGGGTTCGCCGACGAGGAACCCGACCGTGCCGTCGAGCTCGATCTCCGACGACGCGTTCGACCGGTTGCCCAGCTTCTCCTTGAGGCGCTGGATGCGGAACACGTTGCGCGTCCCGTCCTCCAGCACGCGCGGCACGAGGAAGCACGACGGGGCGTCGTCGCCGCCGCGCGCGACCCCGCCCGGCCCGCCCGGGACCTGGGCGAGCACGAGGAACGCGTCCGACATCGGCGCCGAGCAGAACCACTTGTGCCCGGTCAGCAGGTAGGCGCCGTCCGCCTCGGCGGGCACGGCCGTCGTCGCGTTCGCGCGCACGTCCGAGCCGCCCTGCTTCTCCGTCATCGCCATGCCGACGAGCGCGCCGGGCTTGCTGCCCGGGGCCGCGAGGGCGCCGTCGTACCCGCGCGCGAGCAGCCGCGGCTCCCACACCGCGGCGAGCGACGGCGCGTGCCGCAGCGACGGCACCGCCGCGTGCGTCATGGAGACCGGGCACGCGTGGCCCGGCTCGACCTGCGCGAACAGCGAGAACACCGCGCCCCGCACGACGTTCGCCCCCGGCCCGGGCTCCGCCCACGCGCTCGTGTGCGCGCCGTGCGCGACGGCCGCCCCGATCACCTCGTGGTACGCGGGGTGGTACTCGACCTCGTCGACGCGGTTCCCGCGGCGGTCGTGCGTGCGCAGCACGGGCTCGTGGACGTTCGCGAGCTCGGCCGCGCGCTGGAAGTCGCCCGTCCCGACGAGCGCGCCGACCGCGACGAGCTGGCCCTCGCCCCACGCCCCGCCGTACGCGTGCACCGCCTCGCGCAGCACGGGGTGGTCGAGGTACTCGTTGACCCCCTCGCGCTCCGGCGGCTGGTTGGTCACACGGTGCGTGACGTGCGGCGCGGGGTGCGCGCCGTCGGCCGGGTCGACGGCGGGACGCGTGGCGGGGGTGGTGTCGGTCGGGGTCATGGTGTGTCCTCCTGCGGCTCTGCGGGTGGCTCGGGGTCGGGACGCCGCCGGGCGGCGCCCGGAGGGTTCGGGGCTGGTCGGGCAGACGTCAGGCGGGGGCCGATGCAGGGGCGGCGGCCGCCGCCCGGGCGCCGACGGCGCCCAGGCAGAAGCGCAGGATCGTCGCGACGACGGCGTCCCGCACCGCGGGCGGGACCGTGCCGTCGGAGGCGGTCGGGCCGCCACCCGCGAGCGGGACCGTGCGGTCGGAGGCGGTCGGGCCGCCACCCGCGAGCGGGGAGAGCGGACCGGTGAGCGACTCGCCGATCGCGCCGACGAGGGCGGTCGCGACGACCGCGACGTCCTGGTCGGGGATCTCCCCGGCGTCGACGCCGGCGCGCACGACGTCCGCGAACGTCTCGGCGTACGCGCGCCGGTACTCCAGGCGTGCGGCGTCGACGGCCGGGTGGACGGGCTCGAGCAGCAGCGCCCACGCGAGCGTCGGACCGCGCAGGGCGCGCCGCGCGAACGTCTCCACGGCGCGGGCGAGGCGCGCGACGGTCCGCCCGCCCGGGAGGTCGTCGGGGCGGGCCGCGGCGGCGGAGCGCACGGCGTCCAGCTCGACGTCCGCCGCCTGCCGGAACACGGCCACGAGCAGGTCGGCCTTGGTCGGGAAGTACGAGTAGACGCCGCCGGTGCTCACCCCCGCGCGCGTGGCCAGCGCCTGCACGCTCGCCCCGGCGAACCCGTGCTCGGCGACGATCGTGCGCGCCGCGGCGAGCAGCGCCTCGCGCTTGCGCTCGCGGGCGGCACGCGTGGCGGGCGTCTCGCGGTAGGGCACGGTTCCTCCGTCGTCGTCGAGGGTGCGCCGCGTCGTCGCGGCTTCCCACCAAGAATTGAACCATGATTCAATTCATCGCGGCACCGGCCCCGTCCGGGCCGCCGAGACGGCGTCGACGACGACGCCGGGCAGGACGTCGAGGAGGACGACATGCACCTGGGCAGCATGCTGGAGAGCACGGCACGCAAGGTCCCCGCCAAGGAGGCGCTCGTGCTGGGCGAGCGCCGGCTCACCTACGCCGAGCTGGACGACGCCGCGCGTCGCGCGGCCGCCGTGTTCCGCGACGCCGGGGTCCGCCCGGGCGACCGCGTCACCGTCATGACGTTCAACACCCCCGGCTTCGTCGTCGCGGCGTTCGGCCTGTGGCGCGCGGGCGCCGTGCTCGTCCCCGTCAACCACAAGCTCCAGGCGCCCGAGGTCGCGCGGCTCGTCGCCCACAGCGGCGCCGTCCTGGGCGTCGCGGACGCGAGCCTGGCTCCCGTCGTGAGCGCCGCCGCGCCCGCGGTGCGCTGGCTGTGGACGGAGACGGACGCCGTCGGGCACGGGGCGGCAGGCGCCGAGGGGACGCCGGGGCCCGACGACTTCGACGCGCTGGTCGCGGCCGCCGAGGCGTGGGACGGCGTCCCGCCCGACCAGGACACCATCGCGCAGGTGCTCTACACGTCCGGCACGACGGCGGCCCCCAAGGGCTGCGAGCACACCCACCGCGGGCTGAGCTCGGTCGCGGCGTACACGACGGCCGCCGTCGGGCTGCGCGCGGACGACCGGTTCCTCCTCGCGATGCCGATCTGGCACGCGTCACCGCTCAACAACTGGTTCCTGTCGATGGTGTTCCTCGGCGGGACGACCGTGCTGCTGCGCGAGTACCACCCGATCGAGATGCTGCGGACGGTCGAGGCCGAGCGCACGACCGCGTTCTTCGGCGCGCCCATCGCGTACGTCGCGCCGCTCCAGATCGCCGCCGCGCAGGGCATCGACCTGTCGACGTTCGACCTGTCGAGCGCGCGGCTGTGGCTCGCCGGCGGCGCGCCCGTCGGCGCGGACACGGTCCGGGCGATCCGGGCCGCCTACCCGGGCGAGCTGCACCAGGTCTACGGCATGAGCGAGATGGGGCCGGTCGGCACCGCGCTCGGCCCGGCCGACCAGGAGCGCAAGGCGGGCTCGATCGGCCACGCCGGGATGCCCGGCGTCGACGTGCGGGTCGTGGACCTCGACGGGGACGACGTCGGCCCCGGCGGGACCGGGGAGATCTGGCTGCGGTCGGACACCCGGATGGTCGGCTACCTCGACGACCCCGAGGCGACCGAGGCCGTGTTCGTCGGCGACTGGTACCGGACGGGCGACGTCGTGCGCGTCGACGAGGACGGGTACCTCTTCATCGTCGACCGGCTCAAGGACGTCATCATCACCGGCGGCGAGAACGTGTACTCGCAGGAGGTCGAGGAGGCGCTGCGCGGGTCGCCGGAGGTCGCGGACGTCGCCGTCGTCGGCCGCCCGCACGCCGACTGGGGCGAGACCGTCGTCGCGTTCGTCGTCCCCGCCCCCGGGACCGAGCCGTCCCTCGACTCGCTGCGCGCGTTCCTCGCCGACCGGCTCGCGCGCTACAAGGTGCCGCGCGACG
Organism: Cellulosimicrobium sp. NPDC055967; assembly: GCF_042269845.1. Lineage (NCBI taxonomy): Bacteria > Bacillati > Actinomycetota > Actinomycetes > Micrococcales > Promicromonosporaceae > Cellulosimicrobium > Cellulosimicrobium sp. NPDC055967. The sequence continues at coordinate 41,976 of NZ_JBHJYJ010000015.1, forward strand.
TCGTGCTCGTCACCGAGCTCCCGCGCAACCCCTCCGGCAAGCTCACCAAGCACGTGCTGCGGTCGCGCGTGCGCGAGGAGGCGACCGCCGGCTGAGCCGGTGCCGGGGCGCGACGGGACGTCAGGGACGCGCGTGCTCGAAGATCACGGTCGTGCTCGTCCCGGCGACCTCGGGCCGCACGCTGAGCGTCCGGGACACCAGGTCGCGCAGGGCGTCGGAGTCGGCGACCGCGACGTGCAGGAGGAAGTCGCGGTCGCCGGTGACGAAGAAGACGCCCTCGACGTCGGGCAGCGCGAGCAGGTAGTCGCGGAACGCCTCGAGGCCCTTGCGTGCCCCGGCCTGGAGCCGGATCGCGATGAGCGCCTCGAGCCCGCGGCCCAGCGCGGCCGGGTCGACGTCGGCCCGGAAGCCGCGGATCACGCCGCGCTCCACGAGCGCGCGGACGCGCGCGTGACAGGTCGACGCGGCGATGCCGACGCGGGCCGCGATCGCCGCGTTCGTCGCGCGTGCGTCGGTCGCGAGGACGTCGAGGATGCGGCGGTCGACGTCGTCCAGGACGGCGGGTCGAAGATCCTTCGGCACGGGGAGCCTCCTCTGGCAGTTCTACGAAGGTCGCGACGGTCGATTCCTATCGTCACGACGATCCTTCGGCACATCTTGCCGCACGCCGAAGGATCCACCACCCTGGAGTCGTGCGGCACCATCCCGCCGCACGCCAGCCACGCGCCCGCCTCGCCACCCGCGAGGCGGGCGTCGGTCGAAGGAGCCCGGCGTGAGCACGACCTCTCGTCCCCGTCCCCGTACCCGTGACGCCCGGCCCGCGGCGCCGGGCCGAGCGCCCCGCACGGCGATCGTCGTCGGCGCCGGCATGGTCGGCCTCGCCACCGCCTGGCACCTGCAGGAGCAGGGCGTCGAGGTCACCGTCGTCGACCGCGAGGGCGTCGCCGCCGGGTCGTCGTGGGGCAACGCCGGGTGGCTGACCCCCGGCATGGCGATGCCGCTCGCCGACCCGTCCCTGTGGACGTACGGCCCGCGCGCCCTCCTCGACCCCGCCGCGCCCCTGCACGTCCCGCTGCGGTTCGACCCGCGCCTGTGGTCGTTCTTCGCGCGTTTCATGGCGCACGCGACGCAGCGCCGCTGGGACCACGCGATGGCGGCCCTCACCCCGATCGACCGCGTCGCGCTCGACGCGTTCGACGAGCTCGCCGCGGGCGGGAGCTTCGGGCACGGCGTCGAGGCCGCGACCACGCCCGGGCCGTTCACCGTCGCGTTCGAGCACGTGCGCGAGGCGCGGCCGTTCCTCCGCGAGCTCGAGCACGTCGCCGCCGCCGGCCAGACCGTGCCCGTCCGGCGCGTCGAGGCCGGGGAGCGTGCGCACCAGCTCACCGACAGCGTCTCCACCGTCTACGCCCTCGAGGGCCAGCGGTTCCTCGAGCCCGGACCGTTCGTCCACGCCCTGGCCGACTCCGTGCGCGCCCGCGGCGGGCGGATCCTCACCGGGCTCGAGGTCCTCGACGTCGAGCCCGGCCGCCTCGGCGCGTGCGTCTACGCACGCGCGGTGCACCCCGACGCCGCCGCGCACCCCGCGCTCGTCGGCGCGACGCGCGGGTCCGGAGCCGCCCGGGCGGCGGGCGCGACGACCGGGCGGAGCGACGCCGTCGGGCCGGAGGCCGCGGAGCCCCGCCGCGCCGGGTCCCCCACCGAGCGCGAGGAAGGGGTCGTGCTGCGCGGCGACGCCGTCGTGCTCGCGACGGGTGCGTGGCTCCCGACGCTCGCCGCGCCGCTCGGCGTGCGCACGCGCGTCCAGGCCGGGCGCGGCTACTCGTTCACCGTGAAGACGGACGAGCCCGTCGAGACGCCGATCTACCTGCCCGCGCGCCGCGTCGCGTGCACCCCGTACCAGGGGCGGTTCCGCATCGCGGGGACCATGGAGTTCCGCGGCCCGGACGAGCCGCTCCAGCCGCGCCGCATCGAGGCGATCCTCGCGTCCGTACGGCACCTGTTCCAGGGCGTCGACCTCGACGACCGCCACGACGAGTGGGTCGGGTCGCGCCCCGTCACGCCCGACGGTCTCCCGCTCGTCGGCGCGACACGCACCCCCGGCGTCTACGTCGCGGGCGGCCACGGCATGTGGGGCATCGTCCTCGGCCCGGCCACCGGCCGCGCGCTCGCCCACCTCATCACGACGGGCGAGACCCCGGACGAGATCCGCCCCTTCGACCCCCTGCGCTGACCACCCCACCCCGCGCCGAGCACGACGTTGCTGTCGTTATCGGGCCGATAACGACAGCAACGTCGTGCTCGACCGGGAGCAGGGTCGTGGTCGACGGCGTCGGGTGGGTCGCGAAGGAGCGGCGCCCGCCAGGCTGTGGCTACTCCGGGCGCGGCGCGTACATGATGACCGCGACGCCGGCGAGGCAGAGCAGCGCGCCGACGACGTCCCACCGGTCCGGGCGGAAGCCGTCCACGACCATGCCCCACGCGAGCGAGCCGGCGACGAACACCCCGCCGTACGCGGCGAGGATGCGGCCGAAGTTCGCGTCCGGCTGGAGCGTCGCGACGACGCCGTAGAGCCCGAGCGCGACGACGCCCGCCCCGATCCACAGCCAGCCCCGGTGCTCGCGCAGGCCCTGCCACACGAGCCACGCCCCGCCGATCTCCAGCAGCGCGGCGAGCACGAACAGCGGGATCGAGCGCGCGAGGTCCATGCGCGCCAGCGTAGGCCCGCTCGGACACCCGCCGTCGAGCACGACCCTGCTCCCCGTCGAACACGACATCGATGTCGTTATCGCCCCGATAACGACACCGATGTCGTGTTCGGCGGGAGAGCCGGGCGGGCCGGCGGGCCCGGGGCGGGCAAGGGGCGGGCCGCTTCCCGGGGGGCGGGGTCTCTGACAGGATCGGCCGGTGGCCATCGACGCTCCGACCGGCAGGGGGCCGACGCACGACGTCGGAGCCGGAGACCTCGATCCGGCGCTGCCCGGGTTCGGCCCGGAGCCGACGCGCGAGGAGTACGCGAGCTGGTCCCGCCGCGTCGTCGCGTCGCTGCTCGACACGGCGATCGTCGCGACGGTGCTGTTCCTCGCGGTCGGGCCCGCCTACGAGGTGGCCTGGCTCCCCGGGATCAGCTTCGGCGTGACCGCGAGCACCGTGGTCCCCGGCGGGACCTGGTGGGCTCTCGGCACCGCGGCCGCGCTCTTCGCCCTCCAGGGCTGGACCGGGGCGACGCCCGGCAAGCGGACGGTGGGGATCGTCGTCGTGCACGACGCCACCGGACGGCCCGCCGGCGTGATCCGCACCGTCCTGCGACAGCTGGCCCACGTCCTCGACGCGATCCTGTACATCGGCTTCCTCCGCCCGCTGTGGCACGCGCAACGTCGGACGTTCGCCGACTCGCTGTGCAGCACGGTCGTGCTGCGGCAGGTCCGCCCGCCCGTGCCGTTCCTCGGCCCTGGCACCGGGCTCGGGGGCCCGACGCCGTCGCGCACCGTCACGGCCGTGGCGACGGTCCTGTCCGTCGGGAGCGCGGTGTTCATCCTGGGTCCCTCCACGTCCACCGCGGGGGACGTGTGGACGTCGACCTGCACGCCGGCCGTGGAGGACACCTCCCCGCTGGCGGTCGGGGACGTGCAGGTCGTCGCCTGGTCGACGCCGGGGACGGAGTCGCGATGGGGCGTGACGCGGACGACGCCCGCGCCGGAAGGAGCCGGCGACGAGTCCGGCCTCGACGCGTCGTTCGCGGTCGACCTCGACCTGGACGCCACGCCCGACCAGCCTCTCGACGCCGCGCTCGTCCTGCGCCTCGAGACCTGGCAGGGCGACGACCTCGGCACGTTCGAGTCGCCGTTCCGGGTCGAGCAGCGCGCCGACGGCAGCGGCGAGTGGGAGGTCGTCGCACCCACGCCGGACGGCTCCGGGCTCGACCGGGTCCACGTCCCGGCGGCGACGGTCGCCGCGCTCCCGACGGCGTGGAGCTGGGAGGCCTCGGTCGTCGTCGAGGGCGAGACCGTAGCGACGTGCGGGGCTCGCGGCCCGTCCTGACCACCCGCCTCCAGGACGAGACCCCCCGAAGCCCCCGGACGAGCACGACCCCACCCGCCGTCGAGCACGACGTGGGTGTCGTTATCCGCCGTATAACGACACCCATGTCGTGCTCGACGCCGGGGCGGGCCGCATCACGGAGCAACAGGACGGCTGCAACACTGCCGAAACGCCTCGGACGGCCGGATGAAACGTCGCCGGCGCACGATGGGGGTGCGCCGGGCCACGAGCCCGGCGCACCAGCATCCGTCCCGACCTCGCGGCCGCCCTGCGCGACCGCGGACCGAGGAGGCCACCGTGCCGGACAACCGCCCGCTCTTCTCCGCCCCGTCGACGACGACCGCTCCCACGACGGCGGACGGACTCCGACCCGGCGACCACGGCATCACCCTGGACCCCGACTCCCGCGACGCGACGCGGCGTCGGGCCAACCCCGGCGACGAGCTCACCGTGGACCCCGCCGACCGCCGTCGCCGCGCCCGCGCCGCGCTGCTCGACCTGCGCCGCGACGTCGTCCGCCGCAGCAGCGCCACCGGGTGGTGAGCCCCCGGGCGTCGGAGCGGCACGACGTGGGAGGCGACGCGTAGGTTGGTCCCCATGCGGATCGGAGCCCACCTCGACCAGTCGGACGTCGTCGCGCAGGCAGCGAGCATCGGCGCGGACGTCGCCCAGATCTTCCTCGGTGACCCCCAGTCCTGGAAGGGACCGGAGTTCACGTTCCCGGGCGGCGCGGAGGCCCTGAAGGACGCCGCCGCGGCGGCGGACCTCGAGCTCGTGGTGCACGCGCCGTACGTCATCAACGTCGCGAGCCCCAACAACCGCATCCGCATCCCGAGCCGCAAGCTGCTCCAGCAGATCGTCGACGGTGCGGCGGCGGTCGGCGCGACGGGCGTCGTGGTCCACGGCGGGCACGTCACCGCGAAGGAGGACCCGGAGAAGGGGTTCGACAACTGGCGCAAGGCGATCGACGCGCTCCAGACGGACGTCACCGTGTACATCGAGAACACCGCCGGGGGCGACTTCTCGATGGCCCGCCGCCTCGACCGGATAGAAGGCCTCTGGGCGGCCGTCCAGCAGGCCGACGGCGCCGAGAACGTCGGGTTCTGCCTCGACACGTGCCACGCGTGGGCGGGCGGCATCGACCTCACGACGGCGGTCGACCAGGTCCGCGCGATCACGGGCCGCGTCGACCTCGTGCACCTCAACAACAGCCGCGACACCGCGGGCTCCGGCGCCGACCGCCACGCGGGCCTCACCGCCGGGACGATCGACCCGGAGCTCCTGCTCGGGGTCGTGCGCGCCGCCGGGACGTCGGTCGTGTGCGAGACGCACGCGGACGTGCCCACCGACGTCGCGTGGCTGCGCGAGCAGCAGCTCGGCTGAGCCGTGGGAGACCCGCGCCCGCTGCGGCTCCGCAACGTCACCGTCGACGCACGCGACCCCCGCGCGCTCGCGGAGTTCTACCGTCGCCTCACCGGCTGGGAGTACACCCCCGGCCACGAGGTCGCGGACCCGGCCGGCGACGACTGGCTCTCGCTCCAGGTCCCGGGCGGCGCGTCGCGCCTCGCGTTCCAGCGGTCCGACGCCGACGTCCCGCCGTGGCCCGGCGGCGCCCGGGTGCACGTCGACCTCGACGTGCCTGACCTCGGGACCGCGCACGAGCACGCGCTCGCGTGCGGCGCGCGCCCGCTCACGGGGACGCCGGAGGAGGAGGGCCACCCTGACGACCTCTTCCGCGTCTACGCGGACCCCGAGGGCCACCCGTTCTGCCTGAGCTCGCCGCCGCTCGACCACGCGTGACCGGACGCGGGCGGGACGCGGGCCGGGCGCGGCAGCCGTCGCCGCACGCGGTCCGTAGCCCGGTCAGTAGCCCGACCCCGTCGCGGGTGCGGCGTCCATGATCTCGGTGCCGTCCGGCGCGACGACGTACCAGACGCCGTTGACGCCCTGACCCGACACGTCGCCCGGGCCCTGGTCGGCGGCGTACGTGTAGAGCGGACGGCCGTCGAGCGTGATCTGCAGCTCGCCGTCGACCCCGGTGATGGTCCCGACCTCGGCCGTGACGCCGTCGACCTCGGGGTCGACGCTCGCCGCGTGGACCGCGGGCCACGCGGCGGCGCACTCGCCCTCGCACGCGCTCTCGCCCGAGCCCGGCGTGTCCTTGTCGAAGTAGTAGACCGTCATGCCCTGGCCGTCGACGACGACGGTGCCGAGCGAGGAGTCGGCCGTGCCCAGGGCCGGCCCGGAGCCCGCGCCGTCGCCGGTCGCGCCGTCGCTCGTCGTGCCGGAGTCCGTGGACCGGCTGCTCCCGCCTCCGCCGTAGAGGCCGCCTCCCCCGCCGGAGCATCCGCCGAGCACGCCGGTCAGCACGCCGACCAGCCCGGCGACGAGCACGACGGTGGGGGCGGCGCGGACGGTCCGTGCCGGGGCTGTGGTGGTCAGGGTGCGACGCATGTCGACTCCTCGAGAGGGCGGTCGGGGTCGCGAGCACGGCCCCTACTCCCACGACGGCGCGGCGCCCCGCGAGGTTCACCCGGCCGCCGCGCGTCCCGTCGAGCGGCCGGCACGGACGTCCGGACAGGTCGGGGTGAACCGATCGGCCGACCGCCTCGTCTTCCTGGGTGACGGGGTCGACGGAGGATGATCGGAGGAACGGACGTGCGCAGGAGGACGAAGGTGCTCGTGGGTGTCGGGGTCGGTGTCGCGGTGCTGGGCGGTGCCGCGGTCGTGGTCGGCCCCGGCCTGTACGCGGACTGGTCCAACCGCGCCGCGGCCGAGGAGCCCACGCTCGACGCGCCGTCGGGCGACGCGGGCGCCCTGGACCCGGCGAGCCTCGCGGGCGGCTGGACCGTCGCGGACGGCTCGTTCGCGGGGTACCGCGTCCACGAGGTGCTGCAGGGCGAGGACGTCACCGTGACCGGCCGGACGGACCAGGTCACAGGGTCGTTCACCGTCGCGGACGGCGCGCTCACCGCGGCGACGGTCGAGGTCGACATGGCGAGCGTCGCGACGGACGAGCCGCCGCGGGACGCCTACTTCCGCGGCTCCGCGCTCGACGTCGGGACGTTCCCCACCGCGACGTTCGCCCTGACCGAGCCCGCCGACCTCCCGACGGGCACCGCCGACGTCGAGCTCACGGGCGACCTGACGATCCACGGCGTGACGCGGCCCGTCACGGTCGATGCCCAGGTCGGCACGACCGCCGACGGCGTCCAGGTGGTCGGGAGCGTCCCGATCACGTTCTCCGACTTCGACGTCCAGGCGCCGAGCCTCGGGTTCGTCACGGTCGACGACGCGGGCAGCGTCGAGTTCGGCCTCGACCTCGTGCCGTCGGCCGGGTCGTGACGGACGGGGAGGCGCCGCGCGTGCGCGCCGACGCCGACGACCTGCTGCGGGCGGTCCACGCCGCGCACGGTCCCGCGCTGGAGCGCTACGTCGCGCGCCTCACCGACGACCCCGCGCAGGCGCAGGACGTGGTCCAGGAGACCCTGCTGCGGGCGTGGCGCCATCCCGAGGTGCTGGGGCGCCCGGAGGGCTCGGTGCGCGCGTGGCTCTTCACCGTCGCGCGGAACCTCGTCGTGGACGAGCTGCGCAGCGCGCACCACCGCCGCGAGCTCGCGAGCGCCGACGTCCCCGACCACGGCGAGGCGGACGCGACGCAGGCCGTCCTCGACGCGTGGCTCGTCGCCGACGCGCTCGTGTCGCTCTCCCCCGAGCACCGGGCCGTCGTCGTCGACGCGTACTACCACGGGCGTTCCGTGGCCGAGATGGCGTCGGCGCACGGCGTCCCGCCCGGGACCGTGAAGTCCCGCATGCACTACGCGCTCCGCGCGCTGAGGCTCGCGCTGCAGGAGAAGGGAGTCTCGTCATGACCGCCACCCCTCCCCCGGACCCGTACCGCGAGTGGGACGCGGCGTACGTGCTGGGTGCGCTCAGCCCGCGCGACCGGCGCGCGTTCGAGCAGCACCTCACGTCGTGCCCCGCGTGCCGGGAGGCGGTCGGCGAGCTCGCCGGCATGCCCGGGATCCTCGGCATGCTCACCGCGGAGCACGCCGACGCGCTCGTGGACGGCGCCGGCTCTCGCACGCTCTCCAGCGCACCGGGCGTCGTGCGCGGCGACGCGCCGGACGGGGACGACGGCACCGTCGTCCCGCTCGCGGCCGTCGCGGCACGCGCGCGGCACCGCCAGGTCCGACGTCGCGCGCTGCTCTCGGCGGCCGCCGTCGGGCTGGTCGTGGCGGGCGGCGTGGGCGGCGCGGCGGTCACGCGGCCGGACGTCGCCGCGCCCCCGGTCGCGACCGCGACGACCGAGGTCGCGCTGGAGCCGGTCGGGGCGGCGGACGTGCGCGCCGACCTCACGCTGACCCCGGCCGCGTGGGGCACGCGTCTCGACTGGTCGTGCTCGTACCCCGTCGGGGAGTGGGAGGACGGTGCGACGTACCAGCTCGTCCTCGTGGACGACGCCGGCGCCCGGGAGGTCGTCGCCACGTGGTCGTCCACCGAGGCGGGGACCTCGGACGGGCTCGGCGCGTCGTCCGCCGTCCCCGTCGACGGCATCGCACGCCTCGAGCTCGGCGTCGTGGGGGTCGATGGCCCGCTGGCCGCGGCCGACGTGTGACGTCCCCGGCCCGGCGCCCGGCGGACGCCGCCGCGCGGTCAGGCCGGCGGGAGGGACGCCGCCGCGCGGTCAGGCCGGCGGGGTGGCGGGCGAGACCGGTCGCTCGAAGAAGGTCTCGAGGACGACGACGGACTGGGTCCCGCTGACGCCGTCGACGGCGTGGATCCGGCGCAGCACGTCCTGCAGCTGCTCGGTGGTGGCGGTCCGGACCTTGACCAGCACGGACGCCGTGCCCGCCGTGACGTGCGCCTCGACGACCTCGGGGATCGCCGCGAAGTCGTCCCCGGAGCTGCCCATCCAGGCGTCGGAGTCGACCATCACGTAGGCGAGCAGCGCCCCGCCGACCGCAGCCGGGTCGACGTCGATCGTGGTGCGACGGACGACGCCCCGCGCCCGGAGCTTGCGGACGCGCTCGTGCGCGGCGCCGGCCGAGAGGCCCACGGCCTCTCCCAGCGTCGCGTACGACTGCGTCGCGTCGCGCTGGAGCTGGACGAGCAGCTCACGGTCGAGGTGGTCCACGACTTCTCCGTCCGTTCGGCGATGACTTGCAAGGACAGTATCCCATCACCCAATCTTCTCGCTGTACCGAAGATTGTTCTTCGTTCTACGCGATGGGGTGGATGGATGAGTTCTCGTAGTCCGCTGTACGAGATGTTCGACGAGCGCTTCCGTACCGGACGCTGCATGAACGGCGACGCAGACCTGGAGGTCCTGTACACCGGGTGCCGATGGGCCGAGGGCCCGATCTACGTCCCGGCCTGGAGTCAGGTCGTCTGGAGCGACATCCCCAACGACCGGATGCTGCGCTGGGACGAGGAGAGCGGCGACGTCCGGGTCTTCCGCCGCTCCGCCGGGCACAGCAACGGCAGCACGCTCGACCAGCAGGGCCGCCTGGTCACGTGCGAGCAGGGCAACCGCCGCGTGACCCGGACCGAGCACGACGGCTCGGTCACGGTCCTCGCGGACCGCTGGGACGGCCGACGCCTCAACAGCCCGAACGACGCGGCCGTCCGGTCCGACGGCACCGTCTGGTTCTCGGACCCCGACTTCGGGATCACGAGCGACTACGAGGGGCACCGGGCGTCGAGCGAGATCGGTGCGAACAACGTCTACCGCCTCGACCCGACCACGGGGGACGTGCGCCTCGTCGCGGACGATCTCGGCGCGCCGAACGGGCTCGTGTTCTCACCCGACGAGCGACAGCTCTTCGTGTCCGACACCCGTGCCGGCCACGTGCGCGTCTACGACGTGCGCGACGACGGCACGCTCTCCCCCGGGCGCGTCTTCGCGGAGGCGGCCGGCCGTCCCGCCGCGCGCTTCGACAACCTGCGCTTCGACGCGGACGGGCGGCTGTGGGTGGCCGCCATGGACGACGGCGTGCACTGCTACGACCCGGACGGAACCCTGATCGGGCGCCTCGTCGTCCCCGAGGCGGTGTCGAACATCGCCTGGGGCGGACCCAAGCGCAACCGGCTCTTCCTCACCGCCGAGACGAGCCTCTACTCGGTGGTCATGGCCGTCACCGGGCTCCACCCGTCCGGTCCCGGCCGCCGCCCGGACGCGGCCCTCCGCCCTCAGTCGTCGTCGCCCGGGACGTAGGGGCCGCGGCGCAGCTCGAGGTCGATCTGCTCGGCGTCGAGGAGGTCGAGCGCGTGCCGCAGGGCCTGCGAGCTGTACGCGCCCGAGGTCCGCGCGTCGAGCAGCGCGACCCGCTGCGCCGCGATGGCGCGCAGACGCAGCTCCTTGTACTGGGCGAAGAGGTCGGCCGACGTCGCCGCGTCGGTGTCGCGGTTCTCCAGCTCGCGCACGACGTCGCGCCGCACGCGCGCGACGACGTCGCCGTCGTACGTGGTGCCGTCGTCGCGACGCAGGTCGGGCGCGTCGATGACGGCCACGGCGGCGGCGTCGAGCTCGACGCGGACGGCGCCGCGGTCCTCGTCGGCGCGGGTCGACCCGCCCGCCAGCCCCAGCCGGCGCACGACCCACGGCAGCGTGCCGCCCTGGACGACGAGCGTCCCCGCGGCGACCCCGAAGGCGACGAGCACGAGGAACGAGCGCTGCGGCGTGTCCGTGGGCAGGGTCTGCGCCGCCGCCAGCGTCACGACGCCGCGCATCCCGGCCCAGACGAGCAGCGTGCCCTCGCGCCACCCCAGCGGCTCGGCCGTGAGGTAGTCGATGTCGGCCGCGCGACGGCGCAGCGACGACCGCAGGCGGCCCACCCGCTCCGGGGGCGCCTTGGCGACCATCGCGGCGCCCCGTCGCTCCGGGGCCCCGTCCGGCGGTTCCTTCTCGACCGCGGGCGCGACGGGCGCGACGGGCGTCCCGTCCGGGGCGAAGCGCGCGTCGAGCTTCTCCTGCATGCCCTCGATGACGCCGCGCATCGACTCGCCGCGGCGCGCCCGCCGGGCGAGCGAGCGCAGGAGCGTGGCCACGTACGCCGAGCGCACGACCAGGACGACGACGGCGGCGAGCGCCGCGATCGCGACGGCCCGCCACAGGCTCCCGTGCGCCTCCTGCACGTCGGTGACGAGGGCGAACAGCTCGAGCCCCATGAGGAGGAAGACCGTGCCCTCGAGGAGGAGCTCGACGGTGCGCCAGTTCGACTCCTCGGCGAGGCGGTGCTGCGGCCGCAGGTACTTGGCGGCGCCGTTGCCGGTGACGAGCCCGGCGGTCACGACCGCGACGAGGCCCGACGCGCCGAGCTCCTCCGTGGGGAGGTACGCGATGAAGGGGACGACGAACGAGACGGCGGTGCTCAGCGCCGGGTTGACGAGCCGACGTCGCACGGTCAGGCCGAGGAAGCCGACGAGGAACCCGAGGAGCACCGCGACGACGACGGCGAACACGAAGTCGCCCGCGACCGCCCAGAGCGAGAACGCCGGGGCGACGCCGTCGCTGGCCACCGTGAGCGCGATGGCGGCGATCGCCGACCGCAGGAGCACGAGCGCGGACGCGTCGTTGAGCAGGCTCTCGCCCTCGAGCAGCGTCACGACGCGCGGCGACGCGCCGAGGCGCTTGACGATCGACGTCGCGACGGCGTCCGTCGGGCTGACGATCGCGCCGAGCGCGAAGCCCGCGGCGAGCGGGATGCCGGGGATCAGCCACGTGAAGAGGTACCCGAGCAGCACCGTGCTGAGCAGGACGAGCACGACCGAGAGCCCGCTGATCGCCGTGAAGTCCCGCCGGAAGTCCATCGTCGGCAGACCGACCGCCGCCGAGTACAGGAGCGGCGGCAGGATCCCCGCGAGGATCCACTCGGGCTCGAAGTGGATCTCCGGCACCGCGGGGACGAAGCTCACCGCGACGCCGACCGCCACGAGGACCAGCGGTGCCGCCACCCCCGCCCTGGGCGCGAGGACGTTCACGCCGACGATCGCGACGACCGCGAGCGTGCCCACGACGATGAGGGAGAGGATCTGCTCCTCGGTGAGGCTGAACGGGAACTCCATCGGCACCTCCGGCTACCACGGCGCCGCGCCCGGGTCGGCGCGCGCGGGGGACGGGACAACGCTAACCGCCGCACCGCCGTCGGGCCGCGCGCCGACCCGGGTCCGCGCGTCACCCCACCGTGCCGAGCCCGGGGTTGCGCGGTCGACAGACCTGCGCAGCCGGCACCCTGCGCAGGTCGTCGTCGCGGCCTACGAGTCGGGGCTCGTGCGCTGAGGTCGCCGGGCGCGCCGGCGACGGACGAGCAGCTCCGCGACGACGAGGTTGGGCACCCAGGAGAGGAACGGCGCGAGCGCATAGGCACGCTCGAAGGCGACGTCCGGGTCGAGCGCGTCGCCGAGGGCGACCGACTGGGCCGCGACGAGCGCCGTCGTCCACAGGCGCAGCGTCACGCCCGCGTAGGTGAGCGCGAAGCTACGCGTCATCCAGTCCTGGTGAGCGGCCACGTCGCCGCCGCGGACCGTGCGGTACCCGCGCCACGTCGTCCACAGCCACAGCACGGCCAGCGTCCCGAAGCCGAGCGTCCCGACGAGGCCGGCCTGGTTGACCGGGACGAGGACGAGCCCGGCGACGCCGCCGACCGCGACGGCCGCGACGTAGACGCGGCCCGTCCAGCGGTGCACGTCCGGGCGCCGGCGGCGCAGCCCGGCCCAGAGCTGGAACGGGGCGCACACGAGCGCGACCCCGCCCGCGACGACGTGGGCGTAGAACGCGCCGAGCACGAACCCCGGTGCCCCGGCGTACGCGGCGGCGAGCCCGACGTCGTCGCGGGCCAGCGCGGGGAGGGACGCCGTGAGGTACGGGAGGACGGCGAACGCCGCGATCGCGAGCGACGTGAGCGTCAGCGTCGCGACGGCGGTGCGCGCACCCCGGGCGCGGGGAGCGACGGGCACGGGGCGGACGGGCCGGGTGGTGGTCATGTCGGCACCGAACCACGGCGGCTCGCCCCGACGGATCGGGGAACACCCGGATCGTCGCCCTGACCGCTCCCTGAGCGGTGGGCGCGCGAGACCGCGCGTCCGCGCAGCACCCTGTGGACCGCGCGTAGCCGCTCGACCGGATCGTGGACGCGCGCCTGCACGTCGAGCACGGGCACGTCGAGCACGGGCGCGAGACGGGAACCGTCGTCGTCACCCTTCGCTGACGTGCCGTTCGGGTCGCGACCGCGCGCGGGTCGTCGGAGGCTGCTGGGGACGGTGCCCGACGACGAGAGGGAGACACGTGGACGCGCGCACGGTGCTGGAGGACCTGTTCGGCCGGATCGGACCGACGGCGACCCGCGCCATCGACGGGCTCGGGGAGGACGTGCTGACCGCGCGCGTCGACCCGGGCGCGAACACGATCGCCTGGCTGGCGTGGCACCTCGCTCGCGGCCAGGACGCGCAGGTCGCCGCCGCCGTCGGGCGGGAGCAGGTGTGGACGCGCGACGGGTGGGCGAGCCGCTTCGACCTGCCGTTCGACGACCGTGCGACGGGCTACGGGCAGTCCGCCGCCGACGTCGGCCACGTGCGGGCGAGCGACGACCTGCTGCTCGGCTACGTGCACGCCGTGCAGGTCGAGTCGCACGACGTGCTCGCCGCGCTGACGGACGAGGACCTCGACCGCGTCGTCGACGAGGCGTGGGACCCGCCGGTCACGCTCGGCGTCCGGCTCGTGAGCATCGCCGTGGACAGCCTCCAGCACGCGGGCCAGGCCGCCTACGTCCGCGGCGTCCTGGAACGCACGCACCGCGCGTGACGAGCGCCGGCACGACACCTGCAACCAGGTCGCGACCGCGAGAACGACGCTGCACGCCGTCGAGCACGACCTTGCTGTCGCTTTCGCCCTGATAACGACACCGGTGTCGTTCTCGGCGCGGGACATTCACCCGGCATCGAACTGGACGGCCGTTCAGTTCGCTGTCTAGCGTGGGGGCCAGCCGGTGCCCGTACGCTCAGCCCCCTGCCAGTGCGGGCACCGGCGATCACGGCGGTGCCGCCTCACGCGTCCGACACGTCCGCGCCCTTGCCACCCTGAACCGCCTGTTCGGCGGTGGCACGGTCGCGCCCTGGACGGCTCCCGTCGCGCTCGACCGACCACGACCCGACGGGAACCACCATGAGCACCACGACCGGACGCCGCACCCTGGTGCGGGCCACCACCGCCACCCTCGCCGCCTCCGCCGCGCTCCTCGCCGGCCCGGCCGCGCACGCCGCCGAGGATGACACGTACGTGCCGGCCCAGCCGTCGATGCGGCTGACGACGCTCGTCTCGGCGTGCGAGCAGGACGCGGCGTACCTGGACTACGCGATCGAGGTCGAGGGCACCGAGCACGACACGGTGACGGTCACGTGGATCAACCCCGACGGGGAGAGCGTCGTGACGTCCGGGCTGCCGCTGCAGGGTCGTCTGCTGTGGCCGGGCGCCGTCGTGGACGACCAGGGCCAGGGCGTGGACTGGCCGGGGTGGCGCCTCGAGGACGGCGAGTGGGTCCAGGGCGACGAGTACGACTGGGTGCGCCCCGCCGTCGACGTGAGCTTCGAGGTCAACCCGCACGTCCTGGTGACCACGGTCTACCCGCCCTCCTCGCCCGACTGCGCGACGAACCCGCCCGGGCACGACGACCCGGCCGGCGTCGTCCCCGTGTCGAACGAGATCAGCGCGTCCGCGCAGAACCCCAGCCTGGCGGAGACCGGCGCGACGGTCGGCCTGTACGCGGCCCTCGCCGCGGGCCTCGCCGCGGTGGGCGCCGCCATCGTGCTCCTCACGCGCCGCGCGCGCCGGAGCTGATCCAGCCTTCCGCCCGCGAGCGCTGCGCTCCCGGCCGAGCGACGCACCCCGACGTGCGTCACCCGGCCGGGAGCGCGTCGCTCGGCGCGGGCGCGTCGACCGACCGCCGCGACAGCAGCGCCGCGACGAGGAAGCACACCGCCCCGACGAGCGTGCCGGCGTCGTCCCACCACTCGCTCACGTACGTGCCCGTCGCGGGAGAGACGTACGCCCCGACCGCCGACGCGCCGAACGCGACCGAGCCGACCAGGTTGAGCCACGTGCCGTGCCAGGTGCGGGCGTCGACGTCCCACAGGTGCCCGCGGTCGCGCGTCGCGACGACGGCGAACGCCGACGACACGAGGAACGCCACGGACCCGTAGGCGTCCGGCTTCCAGCCCGCGCCGAGCGCCGTCGGGTCGTCGACCGCCGCGACGAGGGCCGCCGTCGTGCTCACGTTGAAGCACAGCGTCCCGACGAGCTGGACGGCCGCCGCCCACCAGTCCCACCGGTCGGCCGGGTGGGTCCCCGCGCGCGGCGGGCGCCGCCCGCTGAGGCCGAGCTGCACGAACGCGGCGGCGGTGAAGAACACCGCGCCGACGACGAACGTCACGTTCGTGGCGACCGCACCGACGGCGTCGGCGTAGGGCGGGAGCGCCCCGACGAGGAAGCACAGCGACCCGACCGCGAACCCCCACGCCTCGCGCCGCAGACGACGCTCCCGCCGGTCCACGACGGTCAGTGGTGGAAGCCCGAGCGCCGGCCCTCGGCGGGCATGGGCGACGTGAGCCCGTCGAGCCACTCCGTCTCGACCCGGATGTCCTCGAGGAGGTCGTCGGCGAGGTCGCGGCTCACGCCGTTGCGCACGACGATGCGCTGCACGGTGAGGTCGGCGAGGTCGTCGGGCATCGGGTAGGCGGGGACCAGCCAGCCCTTCATGCGCAGCCGGTCCGAGAGGTGGTAGAGGTCCCAGTTCTCCGTGTGGCCCGGCTTGAGCCGCCAAGCGAACACCGGGATGTCCGACCCGTCGTTCCACAGGTCGAACGCGCCGATGTCCTCGATCCCGTGCGCGAGGTACTTGGCGACGTCCTGGCACTCCTGCTGGATCGCGGTGTAGCCCTCCCGGCCCAGCCGCAGGAACTGGAAGTACTGGAGCAGCACCTGGGCACCCGGGCGCGAGAAGTTGAGGGCGAGCGTCGGCATGTTCCCGCCGAGGTAGCTCACCCGGAAGACCAGCTCCTCGGGCAGCGCGTCGAGCGTGCGCCACACGACCCAGCCGACCCCGGGGTACACGAGCCCGTACTTGTGCCCCGACGTGCTGATCGAGTGCACGCGCTCCAGGCGGAAGTCCCAGTCGATCTCCGGCTGCAGGAACGGCGCGATCATGGCGCCCGACGCGCCGTCCACGTGGATCGGGACGTCGAGGCCGGTGCGCTCCTGGAGCGCGTCGAGCGCCGCCGCGATCTCCTTCACGGGCTCGTACATGCCCGTGTAGGTCACGCCCAAGATCGCGACGACGCCGATCGTGTTCTCGTCGACGTACTTCTCGAGGTCGTTGCCGTCGAGGCACGGGTGCTCCTCCGAGATCGGCACGTACCGTGCCTCGACCTCGAAGTAGTTGCAGAACTTCTCCCAGCACACCTGCACGGCCGAGCTCATGACGAGGTTCGGCCGGTCCGCCGGCTTCCCCGCCGCCCGGCGCGCGAGCTGCCACCGCCGCTTGAGCGCCAGGCCCCCGAGCATGCACGCCTCGGACGACCCGATGGTCGACGTGCCGATGCAGTCCTGCACGTCCGGCACGTTCCACAGCGACCCGAGGATGCGCCAGCAGTTCTCCTCGACCGCCGCCGTGCGCGGTTGAGGCGCGAGTTGCCGTCCAGCATCACCTCGTCGTGGACCACCTGGTAGGCGGACGTCGGCTCCATCTCGGCGTCCGGCATGGTGAAGCGTGGCGCGACCGCCCGCACGCCGGGTCGCGTGTTGGTCGGGCGCAGGACGTGCTGCTCGTCGGTCATGCTGGTTCCTTCCGACACGCCGGGTTCTGGCTCGTTCGACGGTCCTGACGGGGTCGCGTCAGGCGAGGGCCTTGGCCTTGAGGACGGAGAACTCCTGCGCGTCGATCGCGCCGGCGTCGAGCAGCGCCTTCGCGTCCGCGATCTGCGACGACGGGGACGAGCCCGCGACGCCCCGGATGTACGCGTCGGTCGCCGCCTGGGCGCTCGCCACGCTCTGCGCGTGCCGCTCACCCATGCCCTTGCCGCGCGCGATCAGGTAGACGAGCGCCGACAGGAACGGCACGACGATCAGCGCGAGCAGCCACACCGCCTTCCACCACCCGCTCAGGTGCCGGTCGCGGAACAGGTCCGCGACGATCTGGAAGAGGATCACCAGATACATCACGAAGAAGAACCACCACACCATGAGCCAGAACCAGTCCCAGAAGGTGTCCATGTCCATGCCTTTCGTGTCGGGGTCGTCCTCGCTCAGTCCGCGAGGATGCGTGCCTTCTGCGCCTCGAACTCCGCGGGGCTGAGCACGCCCTGGTCGCGCAGCGCGGCGAGCTGCGTCAGCTGCGCGATGCGGGCATCCATGTCCGGCGCCGCCGCGGGCGCGGGGGCGGGGGGCGCGGCGTAGGTCGGCTGGGGGGCCGCGTACTGCTGCGGAGGCGCGGCGTACTGCGGCTCCTGCGCGCTCTCCTGCGCGGCCCAGCGGCCCGCCTGGCGGCGGGAGACGCGGTTCGAGACGGCGGTCGCGGTTCCGGCGACGACGGCGGTGCGCGCGACGCCGCGGATCAGTCCTGGCACGGGATCCTCCTTAGGGCGGCCGGATCAGGCGTCCGGCTCGGTGGCGTCCAGCGACGCGATGAGCGCCTGGACCGGGATGCGCCCGCTCGCGACGAGCTGGGCGCCGTTGCGGCGCAGGGCGGTCGCGAAGGGCGCCGCCCAGACGTTCTCGTAGACCAGCACGACGGCCGTCATACCGGGCTCGACGGCGCTCGCGGCCTCGTCGAGGTCGTCGTCGCCGAGCAGGCCCGACCGCGACCCCTCGAACACCGCGAGCTCGGTCGACCCGTCGTCGAGCTCCTCGAGCCCGAGGCCGACGACGCTGCCGTCGTCCTCCCGGCGCACGACCACGAGGTCGAGCACGCGGATGATCCCGCGGTCCACGAGGTCGACGAGGTGCGGGAAGGCGGCGTCGCCCGTCGCGCGGTCCGTCGGCAGCTCGATGACCAGGAAGTCGATCGGCCCGCTCTCCTCGAGGTCGCCGAGCTCGCTCCCGACCCCGTCGCTGAGTTCCTGCGTCATCGTCGCGTCCTCTCCGCGTCCGTCCCGCGCGCCGTGCGCGGGCCTGTCCTCAGGCTCGTCGTCGCCGTCGGTCGCGTCCTCACCCAGAACGAGTGAACTCCCGGCCGGCGGCGCCTCCGGCCCCTACCTGTCCGCCCCGTCGGTCGCGGGCAGCAGGTACTCCACGTGCACGGCGTCGACGCGCCCGTCGAGCGCGAACGGCATGCGGTCCGCGTACGCGCGCGACACCGCGCCGCCGTACGCGCGCCCGACGTCGAGGCAGTCATTCGCGGAGAAGAGCAGCGGCGCGCTCACGGGCACCGTGCCCCGGCCGACCTCCTCGCCGTCGACCAGCAGGACGACCTCGAGCGGCCCCGCGGGCCGCGGCTCGACGTACGTCGTCACGACCTCCACCGTGTGGTCGCCGGCCGTGAGCGGTGCGCTCGACCGGACCACGGACCGCTGGATGAGGAAGAGGTTGTACTCGTACGTGAGGACGCCGTCGAGGAGGAAGCACGTGAGCCCGCCGCCCGCTCCCCCGAGCTTGTAGAGGACCCCGTTCGCGGCGTCGGGCACCGAGAGCCGGATCTCCACCCGGTTGGGGCGGTTGCCGAGCGCGGGCGCGCAGAACTCGGGCACGCGCACCGTGTCCCCGGACAGGTCCCACTCCGTGTACGGCGGGCTGATCCGGTCCTCGGGGTGGATCGCCGGGACCCACAGGCCGCCGCCCACGGGCAGGACGTCGTTGCGGGCCGCCTCGATCGCGAACAGCTCCTTGAGCTGGGCGAGCTTCTCGGGGTGCTCCGCGGCGAGGTCGTGCGCCTGGCTCCAGTCCTCGTCGAGGTGGTAGAGCTCCCAGGGGTCCTCGTCCGGGGTCCAGGTCCGGATCCCGGCCGGCATCCCCTGCACCCACGGCAGGCGTGGACCGGTCGCCGACGCCATCCAGCCGTCGGCGTAGACCGACCGGCTCCCCATGATCTCGAAGTACTGCGTCCGACGTCGTCCCTCGGCAGCGGCGTCGTCGATCGAGTAGGCGAAGCTCGTCCCGTCGATCGGGTCCTGCGGGACGCCGTTCACCGTGTCCGGGTGGGAGATGCCGAGGATCTCGTAGATCGTCGGCGCGAGGTCGACGACGTGGTGGAACTGCGTGCGCGGCACGGGGTCCGGCTCGATGTGCCCCGGCCAGCTCACGAACATCGGGTTCCGCGTGCCGCCGAGGTGGGACGCGAGGAGCTTCATGCCCTGGTACGGCGAGGACCCTGCCCACGCCCACGCGGCGTGGTACTGGTTGTCCGTCGCGGGGGTGCCGAGGGCGTCGAGCCCGCCGAGCTCGTCGAGCGCGGCGATGTGCTGCTCGACCGTCGACGGGATGCCGTTCTGGGCCAGCAGCTCGCTGATGGTCCCGTTCTGCCCCTCGCCCGACGAGCCGTTGTCGCCCCAGATGTAGACGACGATCGTGTCGTCCGCGTACCCCAGCCGCTCGACCTCGTCGAGCAGCCGCCCGGCCTGCACGTCCGCGTGCTCGCCGAACCCGGCCGCGACCTCCATGAGCCGCGCCTGGAACGCCTTCTGGTCGTCGGGGATGTCGTCCCACCCCGCGAGGCTGTCCGGGCGGGGCGTGAGCTCGGCGTCCTCGGGCACCCAGCCCGCCGCCTTCGCGCCCGCGAGCGCCCGCTCCCGGTAGACGTCCCAGCCGTCGTCGAACGCCCCGGCATACCTGTCCGCCCACTCCTTCATGATGTGGTGCGGCCCGTGCAGCGCTCCGGTCGCCCAGTAGACGAAGAACGGCTTGTCCGGTGCGTTCGCCTTGTGGTCGCGGAGCCAGCGCATCGCGTCGTCGGCGATGTCCTCGCTAAGGTGGTACCCCTCCTCCGGGGTCTTCGGCGGGAGCGTCGGGGTCGTGTTCCGCACCAGGTGCGGCTCGTACTGCGACGCCTCGCCCGCGAGGAAGCCGTAGAAGTACTCGAACCCGTACCCCGTGGGCCAGCGGTCGAACGGTCCGGACGCCGTCGTCTCCTCCGCCGGGGTGTTGTGCCACTTGCCCCACGCGCCGGTCGCGTAGCCGTACTGGCGCAGCACCTCGGCGATCGTCGCGCTGCTCTTCGGGATGTGACCGGAGTAGCCGTCCCAGTCGTTCGCGAGCTCCGCGATCTGCCCGTTGCCGACCCGGTGGTGGTTGCGCCCGGTGAGCAGGGACGCGCGCGTCGGGGAGCACATCGCGGTCGTGTGGAACCGGTTGTACCCGATGCCGTTCGCGCGGACCCGGTCGAGCGTCGGGGTGCGCACCGCCCCGCCGAGCGTCGTGGGGAGCGCGGGCCCGGCGTCGTCGATGAGGATCACGACGACGTTCGGCGCGTCCGCGGGCAGGTGCCGCTCGGGCGGGCGCGGAGAGTACGTGGACTCCTGGATCGTCCGGCCGGCGACGCTGCCGGACCGACGGGGCGGGAACGGCAGCGACCGCTCGGCGGGCAGCGGCGGTCCGACGACCGTGCGGCGGGGCTCGTCACTCATCGACTCTCTCCTGTCTGTCCAGGACCTCACGGACGGCGCTCTCGCCGGCCCCGGGGCGGGCGAGCGGTCGCCGGGCCGTCGTGCAGGTGGGAAACGCCCGGCGGCCCGACGACGCGTCGACCGTAGGTCCGCCCCGGCCGCGAGGGCATCACGCAGATCGTGCGAACGACGTTCCCGCGATCGAGGTCCGGCTAGCCTCGGTCGCATGGCGTACCTCGTGACCGACCTGGAGGACCACACCCCGCAGATCTCCGAGGCGGTGGTCGCCGACCTCCGGTCCCGGCTCCGCGCGACCCGGTGGGTCGACGCCCCGGACGGGCTCGGGTGGGACGCCGGCACCGACGTCGCGTACCTGCGTGACCTCGTCGCCTACTGGGCCGACGGCTTCGACTTCGCCGCGCACCAGGCACGGCTCTCCGCGCTCCCGAGCCGGCGCGCCACGATCGACGGGACCCGCGTCCACCTCGTCCACGCGCTCGCGACCCCGCGGCCCGGCGACGCTCCCCCGCTCCCGCTCCTGCTCGCGCACGGCTGGCCGGACTCCGCGTGGCGGTACCGCAAGGTCGTGCCGCTCCTGACCGAGCCGGGCGACCCCGCGGCCCCGGGCGGCGCGGGACGACGCACCTTCGACCTCGTCGTCCCCGACATGCCCGGGTTCGGGTTCTCCGACGTCCCCTCCGGCCCGACCCCGGACAACCGCACGGTCGCCGCCCTGTGGGCGGAGCTCATGACCGCCCTCGGCTACGACCGGTTCCTCGTCGCGGGCGGGGACATGGGCAGCCACGTCGCCCGGTTCCTCGCGCTCGACTTCCCCGACCGGGTGATCGCGGTGCACCGCACCGACGCCGGTCTGCCCCTGTTCACGGGCGACCCGGCGTCCCTCACGCCCCAGGAGCGCGACTGGCTGGAGGAGAGCGTGCGGTGGCGCACGACCGAGGGCGGCTACGCCGCCGTGCAGGCCACCAAGCCGCAGTCGCTCGCGGTCGGCCTCACCGACTCCCCCGCCGGTCTCGCGGCGTGGGTCGTGGAGAAGCTGCGGTCGTGGAGCGACTGCGGCGGCGACCTCGAGTCGGTGTACACGCGGGACGAGGTCCTCGACCTCCTCACCGAGCACTGGGCGGCCGCCAACGTCGGGTCCGGCGTCCGCGCCTACCGGGCGAACGCCGCGATCCCCCGCGAGCAGCTCGCCCGCTACGTCGACGTGCCGTCCGGGTTCTCCGTGTTCGCCGGCGACGTGGTCCGCCCGCCCCGCGCGTGGCTCGACCGCGTCGCGAACACCGTGTACGCGACCGAGCCGCCGCGCGGGGGACACTTCGCCCCGTTCGAGCAGCCCGAGAGCTACGCCCACGAGCTGCGGTCGTTCTTCGGCCGGTTCTAGCCGCCCGTCAGGCCGGGGTGCGCGTTCTCGTCGCGGGTCCGGGACTCGGCGCGGGGACCGCGGCCGGAGACCCGCTCCGGCGCAGGCCTGGGAGCCGGACCGTACGGCCGGCCGCACGCAGCGCCCAGGCGATCGCGAGGATGTCGACGGCCTCCTGGAGCCACGCGCCCACCACGGCCGGGAGCGCGCCCGTGGTCGCGACGAGCATGAGCGCGACGCTCACGGCGATCCCGATCCAGATGCTCTGGCGGGCGACGTCCACGGTGCGGCGCCCGATCTCCAGCGTCTCGGCCACGCGCCCGACCTCGTCCGGAAGGATGACGACGTCGGCGGACTCGGTCGCGGCGCTCGATCCGCGGGCGGCCATGGCGATACCGACGTCGGCCGCGGCGAGCACCGGGGCGTCGTTCACGCCGTCGCCGACCATGACCACGGGTCGCTCGGGCACGTCGCGCACGGCCGCGACCTTGTCCGCGGGCAGGCACCCGGCACGGACGTCGTCGATGCCGACCTGGTCGGCGACGGCGCGGGCCGTCGCCTCCTCGTCGCCCGTGACCATGAGGACGTGGCGGATGCCGCGCGCACGCAGGCCGGCCACCGTCTGGGCGGCGTCGGCGCGCACCTCGTCGCGCAGGACGAGGCACCCGGCGTAGGCGCCGTCGACCGCGACGTGGACGGCGAGCTCGCCCGGGGTGAGCCCGGGCACGGGCACCTGGGACCCGGTCCGCTCGGCCACGAACGTCCGCTTGCCGACCACGACGCGGACGCCGTCGACGGTCGCGGTCACACCACCGGCCGTCGTCTCGGTGACGTCCTGCGGCACCGGCAGCACGACACCGCGGGCCGTCGCGCCCCGCACGATCGCGTCCGCGAGCACGTGCACGGAGGCCTGCTCCGCCCCGGCTGCCAGACGCACCAGAGCGTCCGGGTCGAGGCCCCCCGCCGGGCGCACGTCGGTGAGCGCGGGTGTCCCGCGCGTGAGGGTGCCGGTCTTGTCGAAGGCGAAGGTCGCGGCCCGGTGCAGCTTCTCCAGGGTGGCGCTGGACCTGATGATCGCGCCACGGCGGGCCGCACGGCTCATGCCCGCCATGAACGCCACCGGCGCGCCGATGATGAGGGGGCAGGGCGTCGCCACGACGAGCACCTGGGCGAACCGGAGCGGGTCGCCCGAGGCCCACCAGGCGATGCCCGCGATCGCGAGCGCGAGCGCCGTGAACGGGAGGGCGTAGCGGTCGGCGAGACGCACCATCGGGGCGCGGCTCGCCGCGGCCTCCTCGACGAGCGCGACGATCCGCTGGTACTGCGAGTCCTCGGCGCGCCGGGCGACCCGGATCGTGACGGCGCTCGCGCCGTTGATCGCTCCCGAGTACACGGTGTCCCCCGCGACGCGCTCCTGCGGCAGCGACTCCCCCGTGAGGGACGAGTCGTCGAACACCCCGGCGTCGGAGACGAGGACGCCGTCGAGCGGCACGATCTCGTGCGCGCGGACCAGGACCCGCTCACCCATCTCGACGTCGGCGACGTCGACGTCGCGCACCGCCTCGTCGGCGGTGAGGAGGTGCGCGGTGCGCGGGGCGTTGGACACGAGCGAGGTCAGATCCTTGCGCGCCCGGCCCGACGCGTACTCCTCCAGCGCCTCGCCGCCGGTGAGCATGAGCACGATGACGGCGGCGGCCCAGAACTCTCCCACCGCGATCGTCGACCCGATCGCCGTCACCGCGAGGATGTCGACGCCGAAGGTCCCCGAGCGCAGCTCCGCGACCATCGCGACCGCAGCCCGGAGCGCCATCGCGCCCGCGTAGACCCCCAGCACCCACGGCACGGCCTCGGGCCACACCGCCGACAGCACGCCCGCGACGGCGATCACGACGAGGGTCGCGGTCACCCACGGAAAGGCGCGCGCAGCGGAGAAAATGCGGCTCATGCATATGATCTTTGTCGAGCACTCGCATTGTTTCAAGCAAGCAAAGCCTTGCCGAACGACATTGATCGAAGCAAGAGAAAGGAAAGCCTCACCATAGATCGGGCTTTTCGAGGCAGGAAGGTCCGGGAGGCTCACGTCCCCCTCGGCGACCTAGCTCCCGAGGAGGCCGAGCATCACCGCACGCTCGACGGCGGCGCCGCGGGTCGTCGCGCCGAGCTTGCGGTAGATCGCGCCGACCTGGGTGCTCACGGTGTTGCGGGAGACGAAGAGCCGACGGCCGATCTCCGCCATCGTGAGGTGGGTCTGCAGGTAGGGCAGGAGCCGGAGCTCGGCCGGGGTGAGCGGCGGGGCGCCGTGCGTCGCGGCGACGGTCTCGAGCCGGGCCCGGAAGGCGGCGACCTCGTCCACCAGGAGCCCGACGCGCGGGCGGCGCCGCAGCAGCTCGGCCGCCTCGGCGGCGAGGTGGGTCGCCGTCGTGCGGTCCCCGAGGGCGAGGCACGCGTACCCGAGCTGGAGCCGGACGCGCAGCGCGAGGTACGGCATGACGTACGTGCACGGCACGCGGGCGCGCATCCCGCGGGCGACGAACCGCTCCGCCGCGGTGCGCTCGCCCCGGTGGGCGGCGACGCGAGCACGCACGGCGAGAGCGATCGCCGTGGTCGAGTAGCCCTCCATGTGGTGGTCGTCGACCGTGGCGACCGCGGCGCGCGCGTGCCGCTCCGCCTCGTCCCACCGCCCGTCGTCGAGCGCGAGGACGCCGAGCTCCGCCTCGCTGAGGAGCACCGAGTCCGGGTTTCCCGCCTCGGTACCGCAGGCCACCGCCTCGACGAAGGCGTCGCGCGCCGCGTCCCGGTCGCCCACGAGAAGGTGGGCCGAGCCCAGGAGGTGGAGCGCCTGGTCGCGCCACGGGCTCCACGCGGGCTCGTGCTCGACGGCGTACGTCGCGCACGCGAGGGACGCCTCCGGCCCGTCGACGCACATGGCGGCCCGCACCTGGCACCGGGCGGACTCGAGCGCGACGCGGTCCTCGTCGGGGAGGAGGCCGGCGTCGAAACCCTCCAGCACGGCGGCCCACCGCTCGGCCGCCGGGGACTCGCCGAGCAGCAGCGCGCGCCACGCGGCGACGACCGTGAGCTCGGGGAAGGCCTCGACCACGGCGTCGCCGAGGGTGTCGAGCCAGCGCGTCACGACGGCCACCCCGCCGTCCTGGTACGTCGGCAGCGCGAGGCGCCCGACGAGGACGGCCGCCTCCTCGACGTCGCCCGCCGCGAGGAGGTGCTCGACCGCACGGGCCTCCAGCCCTTCCTCGACGTGCCACGCGGCGGCGCGACGGTGGAGCGGCGCGACGGCGTCGGGCTCGACCCGGTCGAGCTCCGCGAGCAGGAACTCGCGGAACAGCGCGTGGTAGCGGAACCAGCCGCGGTGATGGTCGAGCGGGACGAGGAACAGGCTCGCGTCCTCCAGCTCGCGCAGCCGCTCCGCGGCGTCCGTGGTACCGAGGAGGGCGTCGCAGGTCGCCGCCGAGAGCTGGTCGAGGACGGCCGTGGCGCGCAAGAAGTGCTGGGTCCGCACGGGGAGGAGGGTCATGCACTCGCGGTACAGGTAGTCGGCGACGAACCGGTCGGTCCCCGTGAGGGACGACGGGTCCTCGCCGTCGCGCACGAGCAGCGCGCAGAGGAAGACGCCCGTGGGCCAGCCCTCGCACCGCTCGACCACGCGGCCCAGCGCATCGTCCGAGTCGACCCCGGCCGCGCGGAAGATCTCGCGCGCACCGTCGGCGTCGACCCGCAGGTCGTCGGGACCGACCTCGACGAGGTCGCCCTCCACCCGGCGGCGCGCGTCGTACCCCGGGGCACGACGGCTCGCCACGACGACCTGGGACCCGCGCGGGACGCCGCCGAGCACGACCTCGAGCGCGTCCCGGCAGGACGCCGAGCCTGCCTCGTGCAGGTCGTCGACGAACAGGACGAACGGCGTGGCGGTGCGCGCGAGCGCCGACGCGAGCAGCGGGGCCGACCGGCCGAGCATCGCCGCGCCGGTACCGCGCATCTCGGCCGCCACCGCGGCGACCTCGGGCGACACGCGCGCGCACGCGAGCGCGAGGAGCGTGAGCAGGGCGCCGGGGTCGTCGTCGAGCCGGTCGAGGCTGGCCCACGCGACCGCGCGGTCCTCGAGGCTCGCCCACTCCGCGAGCATGGTCGTCTTGCCGTAGCCCGGCGGAGCCGTCACCACGACGACGCGCGCGCCGTCGCGCCGCGCGCGCTCGACGAGACCGCGCCGCGAGACCGCACCCCGGCGCGGCGCCGGAGGCTCGACCTTGCCCGCCAGCAGCGCGGTGCTGAGATCCGGTCGCGCGGTGACCGCCTGACGGCTCCCGTCGGACACGCGAGCAGCCTAGGAGCGCCCCCCGGGGCCCTCAACCGGAACGGGGGAAATCACCCCGCCGGGGCGTGCCGTCCTCCGGTGCGCCGTCGTCCACGGGACCACCGGCGTCCTCCCACCCCTCGACGGGTTCCAGGCCCAGGGCGAGCGCGACCCGCGGCGCGGCTGCCACGACCGTCGGGAGCCCGACGACCGGCACGACCGCCGCGAGGACGCCCACCACCTCCGCGGGGTCGATCCCGGCCTCGACGGCGGCGTCGATCTCGGCGCCGTAGGTGGGGACCGACGCGCCGACGGCGACCGCGGCCGCGATCCGCACCAGGGCCCGGTCGCGCGCGGACAGCGCGTCGTCCCCGAGCGCTGCGCCGTCCGCGACGCGCTCGTCGTTGATCGTGAGCCGCCGGAGCACCTCCGCATGGTCCATGCCGACCATCCACCCTTCCGACGCGGGCCCGGCCGGGGCCGGCCGTCCCGGGCCCGTCCCCCTGCCCGATCGCCCCTCCCCGCCAGCATGACGACGGCGCGGCGCGAGGTCGTCACGCAGAACGCATGACGAGCGCAGCGGGCGAGGCCGACGCTCTCCCAGCTCCGCCTCGGGGTCCCGCTCGCCCTGCCGCTCGCCGTCCTCGTCCTCGACGAGGCCCTCGCACGTCGCGCGCCGAGCTTGCGAGCGCTCGGCACCGAACCGAGCCTGGAGGCGGACAGGCCCGGCGGGGGCGCCGAGGGGCGCGGCCCGCCGCGACGTCGACCGAGGAGGCCCGATGACCGCGGACACCGAACGCCCCGAGCCCGACTCCGAGCGCAAGCCGGGCTCCCCCACCGACCTGCACAAGCCGTCGTGGGGGTTCGCGCTCAAGGGCGCGGTACGCGAGTTCCTGGACGACCAGTGCACCGACCTCGCCGCGGCCCTCACGTACTACGCCGTGCTCGCCTCCGCGCCCGCGCTCCTCGCGCTCGTCTCCCTGCTCGGCCTCGTGGGCGACGGGGAGAAGGCCGTCGACTCGGTGCTCACGAGCGTCGAGGGGGTCGTGCCGTCCACGACGCTCGACACGATCAAGCCGCTCGTCGAGCAGGCCGCGAACACGGACAAGGCGGGGTTCGCGCTCGTCATCGGTGTCGTGCTGGCCCTGTGGTCCGCGTCCGGGTACGTGGGCGCGTTCGCCCGGTCGATGAACCGCATCTACGAGGTCGAGGAGGGACGCCCCGTCTGGAAGCTGCGCCCCGTGATGCTCGGCGTCACCGTGATCACCGTGATCCTCGCGGGCCTGGTCGTCGCGAGCCTCGTGCTCTCCGGCCCGATCGCGCGGCAGGTGGGCGCGCTCGTGGGCCTCGGGGACACGGCGATCGCCGTCTGGCAGGTCGCGAAGTGGCCCGTCGCGCTCCTGCTCGTGGTGCTCCTCGTCGCGCTGCTCTACCACCTCACGCCCAACGTGAAGCAGCCGAGGTTCCGGTGGGTCAGCCCGGGCGCGATCCTCGCGATCCTCGTCTGGGTCGTCGCGTCCGCGGGCTTCGGGCTCTACCTCGGCAGCGGCCTCAGCAGCTACGGCGCGACGTACGGGGCGCTCGGCGGCGTCATCATCTTCCTGCTGTGGCTCTGGCTCACGAACCTCGCGCTGCTGCTCGGGGCGGAGCTCGACGCCGAGGTCGAGCGCAGCCGGGAGCTCCAGGGCGGGCTCGAGGCCGAGGAGCGCCTCCAGCTGCCGCCGCGCGACACGCGCGCGAGCGACAAGAAGGCGGCCAAGCGCGACGAGGCGGTCGAGCAGGCTCGCGCCCTGCGCCGGAGCGGCGGGCGCTCCACCGACGCCGAGACCCGGGACGGCGGCGCCGGTCAGGAGTCGGGTCGCGGTGCCCACCGCTCCGCCGACGGGCCCGACGGCGCCGGGGACCGCGAGGCGTAGCGGGCTACCGGGCGGGCGCGGGGTCGGGGATCTCGTCGGGCCGGTAGCGCGGCAGGCGGCTCGCGGGGAGGATCGCCGTCGCGCTGACCCCCGCGAGGACGAGGAGCCCGATCTTCAGCGTGCCGAGGCGCGCGTCCTCGTTGAGCGCGACGGCGGCGTCCACCTGGGCGGGGGTGGCGTCGGTGCCCGCGAGGACGGTGCGCAGCTCGTCGTTGCTCACGAAGTTGACGGTGTCGAGGTCGACCTGGGCGACGAGCGACGGCGGCAGCTCGGGGTGCTCGACGACGGCGCGCCCGACGCTGAACGACAGGATCGTCACGAGCAGCGCCCCCGCGAGCGCCGTGCCGACCGCCGAGGCGAGGTTCTGCGTCGTGCCGCGGACGGAGCCGACGTCGCCCGCGAGGGTCTTGGGCGCCGCCGTGACGAGCACGTTGAACACGAGCGTCACCAGGGCGCCCTGCCCGATCCCGAAGACGACGAGGCCGAGGATCGTGGGCAGCGTCTCCCAGTTGTTGGTCACGACGAACGACAGCCACAGCAGCGCGACGGTGGTCAGGGTGAAGCCGAAGACCCCGATCGTGCGCGGCGGGTAGCGCCGGTAGAAGCGCACGACGAGCGTCGCGGTGACGAACACGGTGAGGTTGAACGGCATCATCGCGAGCGCGGTGTCGAACGGCGTGCGGCCCTGCACGATCTGGATGTACAAGGGCACGGTGAAGTTCAGCGCGGCCTCGAGGGCGACCACCACGAACATCGCGTACACCGCCGCCCGTTCGCTGGGCCGCGCGAGGACGGACAGGTCGACGAGCGGGACCTTGCCGGCGGCGGTCCGGCGCCGCGTCCACCAGAAGAACGCCTGCCCGAGCACGATGCCGAGCAGGACGAGCACGGGCGCGGGCGAGACGCCGACGAGGTCGAACGGGGCGCCCGGAGCGGCGAAGAACAGCCCCCAGGCGTTGAGGTTGTTGAAGCCGAGGGTGAGCGCGACGACCGCCGCGCCGATGAGCACCGCGGCCACGAGGTCGATCCGGATGCCGGGGTCGCCGGCGTCGGAGCGCAGCCGGAAGCTGAGGACGAAGACCGCGACGGCGAGCGCGAGGACGATGACGAAGGTGGGCCGCCAGCCGATGAGCGTCCCGAGCGCGCCGCCGATGAAGAACGCGCTCATGCCGGACACCGCGCGCGCCGAGCCCAGCGAGCCGATCGCCGTCGCCTGCTGAGGTCCGCGGTAGTTCTCCGCGATGAGGGCGACGAGCGCGGGCACGATGATCGCGGCCGAGGCGCCCGCGAGGGCCTGGCCCGTGATGGCCCACGCGACGGTCGGCGAGAGGATCATGAGCAGCGCCGAGCCGGCGAACGTCGCCACGACGACCCGGAAGATCGCGACCCACCCGATCCGCTGCCCCAGCTTGGCCCCGGTCATGACGAGCGCGGCGACCGCGAGCCCGTAGACGACGATCGTCGTGCTCGCGACGGTCGGCGGGACGCCGAAGTCCTCCACCATCCCGCCCAACGACACCGGCAGGGCGGCGACGTTGAACGACATGAGGACCTGCGCGAGGAACAGGCCGACCATGGGTACCCACGACCGGCGGTCCTCGGTCGCCGCTGCGGCGCTGCTGTCGACGACGTCTCGGGTGCTCACGGGGCGGGGTCCCTTCTCTCGGTCGTGCGGGTGGGCGTCACGGGGACGTGCGGGGACGACGCGAAGAGGTTGAGGCCGAGGGTCCGCGAGAGGTACGCGGTCGCACGCTGGCCGCGCACGCTGTTCCCGGCCGGGTCGAGCGGTGGTGAGAACGTGCCGATCGCCCCCTTGCCGGGGGCGACGGCGACGATCCCTCCTGCCACGCCGGACTTGGCAGGAAGACCGATCTCGAACAGCCACTCCCCCGAGCGCTCGTACATCCCGGTCGAGGCGAGCACCGCGAGCGTGTCCCGGCACACCTGCGCCGAGACCACGCGCTCGCCCGTGACCGGGTTGACCCCGCCGTCCGCGAGGGTCGCGCCCATGACGGCGAGGTCGCGCGCGCTCACGCGCAGCGCGCACTGCTTGGTGTAGACGTCGACGACCTCCAGCGGGTCGACCTCGATCCGCCCGTAGCTCTCCAGGAGCCGCGCGATGGCCTTGTTGCGCATGTTCGTCGCCGACTCCGACCGGTACACGACCCCGTCGAGCTCGAGCGGCCGACCGGCGAACCGGGACAGGCCGGTCCGCACGTTCTCCCACTGCTCGGCGAAGGACGAGCCGGGCATGAGCGCCGTCGTCGCGAGCGCACCGGCGTTGACCATGGGGTTGCGCGGGTGGCCGTCGTGGAGCTCGACCGCCATGACGGAGTTGAACGCGAGGCCCGTGTTGTCCACCCCGACCCGTTCGAGCACCCCCTCGTGGCCGTAGGCCTCGCAGACGAGCGCGTAGACGAACGCCTTGGAGATGGACTGGACGGAGAACTCCACGTCGGCGTCGCCCACGGCGTGGACCGCCCCGCTCGACTCGGCGACACAGACCCCGAACAGGGCACGGTCCGCCTCCGCCAGGACGGGGATGTAGTCGGCGACCGTGCCGTCGTCGTGCCCGCGGTAGCGCTCGTGCGCCGCGCGGACGTGCTCCTCGACGCGGTCCCAGCCCGGGAGCGACCCGGTCGCGACCTCCTGCTCGACCCCGTCGACGTCCAGTCCCATCCTGTCCCCTCCGTCCGGATCGTCCGAGACGACCACGCGCGATGCTGCCACGTCCGCCCCGCGGGCGCAGGACGAGGCGCGCGCGGCCGGGCCGGGCCGGCGCGACGGTCGGGTGCGGGTCCTGCCGTCGCCGGGGCTGGGGCCCGGCGTGCGGGTGGCAGGTGGCGGGTGGCGGCCGGTCAGGCGTGCCCGGTCGCGCTCAGGCGCTCGTGCGGCGGACGACGACGGAGGGGAACGTGCGCTCGTCGTCGCGCCGGCGGCGGTCCAGCAGGGCCGCCGTCGCCGCGGCCGCGATCCGCTCCACGGGGTGGGTCGCGGTCGTCAGGCCGGGGCCGGCCTGCTCCGCGAAGGGCTGGTCGTCGAACCCGGTGACCGCGACGTCGTCGGGCACGCGGACGCCGTCCTCCGCGAGCGCGCGCATCGCGCCGACGGCGAGCGTGTCGCTCATCGCGACGAGCGCGTCGACGGCGGGCCAGCGCCGGCGGGACTCGCGCGCCGCCTCCGCGCCCGCGAGGGACGTGAGGTCGGCGGCCACGACGCGGCGCGGGAGCCCGGCCGCGCGCACGACGGCGTCGTACGCCTCCACGGCGCGCTGCGCGCCGGGGAGCCAGCCGGGACCGGTGAGCATGACGACGTCGCGCCGCCCGTCGGCGAGCACGTGCTCGACCAGCGCGGTGATCCCGGCGGAGGCGTCGACGTCGTACGAGGGCACGCGCCCGTCGGCCGGGCCGATCGCCGCCACCCGGTCGACGAGCGCGCGCGGCACGCTCGCGAGCACCTCGGCGGAGTAGTCGACGAGCAGCACGCCGCCCA
This sequence comes from Cellulosimicrobium sp. NPDC055967, assembly GCF_042269845.1. Taxonomy (NCBI): domain Bacteria; kingdom Bacillati; phylum Actinomycetota; class Actinomycetes; order Micrococcales; family Promicromonosporaceae; genus Cellulosimicrobium; species Cellulosimicrobium sp. NPDC055967. The sequence goes on from NZ_JBHJYJ010000015.1 coordinate 73,699, forward strand.
CGCCCGGGTCGCGCGCGAGGCGGGCCAGCTCGTCGCGCGGGTCGCGGCCGAGCCAGCGCAGCGCCACGCCGACGCCCTGGGTGTCGGCCGCGCGGCTGGCCGCCGCGACGACGCGCGCGACGTAGGGGTCGCCCAGCAGGTCCGCGGACGGCGACCCGACCGCGACCACGACGCGCTCGCCGCGCCCGCTCGCGAGCGACCGCGCGCCCGGGTGGGGGACGTACCCGAGCTCCTCGACGGCGGCCAGGACCGCGCGGCGCGCCGCGTCGGACACGGGGCCCGTGCCGCGCACGACGCGCGAGGCCGTGGACCGCGAGACGCGGGCCGCCGCGGCGACGTCGTCGAGCGTGGTGGGCGGCATGGCGATCTCCTGGGCGGTCCGGTCGGCGATGACGGGCGGCGCCCGGAGCACCACGCTAACCCCGGAGGGCCGTCGGTGGAAGCGTTCCCACGGTCGTGTCGGAGCCCGGTCCGTCGTCGATCCCGGGGTCGCTCCTCAGGACCGGCGCGCGGTGGGGACCGAACCCGGGTTCGTCGCGCGCTCCCGGCGGGCCGCGAGCCGGAGCGCGACCACGGCGAGGACCGCGCCGAGCAGCGCCCCGATCGAGTTGGAGAGCCAGTCGTTCGTGTCGCACGACCGCCCGAGCGCCGGGACCAGCGCCTGGACCACCTCGACGAGCGCGGAGGCGACGACGCCGCCGAGGAGCGCGACCAGCGGCCGGCCGAGCGCGACCGCGGCGAGCAGCACCGGCGGCACGAACAGCACCACGTTCGCGAGGAGCTCGACCCGACCCGGGGTCGGCAGCGCCCAGCTCACGGTGCACACCGCGAAGAGCTCGCGGTCGACCGGCACGAGGGTCAGCAGGAGCACCGGGAGCAGGGAGACGCCGAACAGCACCCACGCCAGCGGCCGGCGGCCCGTCAGCCACGCGCCCACGAGCGGTCCGACGACGACGAGGACGAGGAGGGCGAGCGGCGACAGCCAGGGGTGCGCGACGAGGACGGTGGCGATCATGGGCGGCCAGTATCGCAGGTGCCGGGTGCCCGGGTGCCTCCGTGCCTGGGTGCTGAGTGACGGGTGACGCGTGTCGGTGGGACGCGGTAGACCTGTGCCCATGACGACGACGCCGTCCCCCGAGCCCCTCGCGACCGACGCTCCCGCCTCCCACGAGGAGTGGTGGATCTGCCGCACGTGCGCGGTCGAGCACGCCGAACGACCCGACGTGTGCGCCATCTGCGCCGACGAGCGCCAGTGGGTCCCCGCGACCGGGCAGGCGTGGACCACGCTCGCCGAGCTCGCCGCGGCCGGCGAGCGCCTCGTGCTGGAGGAGCTCGAGCCCGACCTGTTCGGCCTGTCGAGCGAGCCGAACGTCGGCATCGGGCAGCAGGCCAAGATCGTGCGCACCCCCGCCGGCAACCTGCTCTGGGACCCGCCCGGCTACGTGGACGACGACGCGGTCGCCCGGGTGCGCGCGCTCGGCCCGGTCGTCGCGATCGCCGCGAGCCACCCCCACATGTTCGGCGTCCAGGTCGCGTGGAGCCGCGCCCTCGGTGACGTCCCCGTGCTCGTCGCCGAGGCGGACGCGCACTGGGTCGCGCGCCCCGACCCGGTCATCGAGACCTGGACCGGCGAGCGCGAGGTGCTGCCCGGCGTCGTCCTGTCGCAGCCGGGGGGCCACTTCCCCGGGAGCGCCGTCGTGCACTGGGCGGCCGGCGCCGAGGGCCGGGGCGTGCTCCTGTCCGGGGACACGATCTTCGCCAACCCCGACCGCACGTCGGTCAGCTTCATGCGGTCCTACCCCAACCGCATCCCGCTGTCCGCCGCCGTCGTGCTGCGCGTCGCCGAGCACGTCGCGCGACGCCCGTTCGAGCGGCTGTACAACAACTTCGAGGGCGTCGTCCCCGCCCACGCGCGAGAGGTCGTGCTCCGCTCCGCGCAGCGCCACGCCGCCTGGGTCCGCGGCGACTTCGACCACCTCACGTGACCGGTCGCCGCCCGCGGGTCCGTCGACAGGGTCATGGTTCCGTGACGTTCGATCCTTGCGCGACGGTTCGGCCCCTTCACCGTCTCCGTCCCGGATCCTGCCGTTCCATCCAGCCGGCCCCGCCGACGAGGGCCGAGAATCGCCGGATGGCGGACATCTTCGAGGCCACCCGGCCGGACGACTACCTGATGCGCCTGGCGGCGTCCGACCTCGGGCGCGGCTACAAGGCGATGGTGACCGCGGAGCTCGCCCTGGCGGACGGCCACACCGTCGTCGACCTCGGGTGCGGCCCCGGTGCCGACCTCCTGGCCTTCAGCGCGGCGGTCGGCGCCGACGGGCTGGTCGTGGGGATCGACCGCGACCTCGAGGCCGTCGAGGCGGCACGAGAGCTCGTGGCGGGGGCCCGCAACGTCACGGTGCGGACGGGCGACGCCCACGAGCTCGACCTCGACACCGGGAGCGCCGACCGTGCCCACACGGATCGCGTGCTCCAGCACGTCGCGGACCCCGACCGCGCCGTCGACGAGATCGCTCGCGTGCTCCGCCCGGGCGGGCGCGCCGTGCTGGCGGAGCCCGAGTGGGGGACCCTCGCGATCGACGGGCCGGACCGCGCGACGACGCACGCGTACCAGGCGTACGTGGTCGAGGAGGTGGTGCGCAACGCGTGGACGGGCCGACGGCTCCCCGCGCTCGCCCAGCGCTCGGGTCTGTCCGTCCGCCGGATCGTCCCGGTCACGGCCGTCTTCCAGGACGTCGGCGAGGCCGACGCCGTCCTGGGCCTCGGGCGCGTCGCCCGGCGTGCACGGGACGCCGGGCACCTCGACCCGGACGCGTACGAGCGCTGGGTCGCGCACCTCACGACCGCGCCGTTCTTCGCCTCGGTGACCCTGTTCGTCGTGGTCGCCGTGCGCTGACCGAGGGCGCGTCCCTGTGGGTGGCCCGCGCGACGATGACCGCATGAGCACCCATGCGCACGGCATCCACCACTCGATTGACTACGTCGAGCTCCCCGTGACCGACCTCGCGGCGGCGCAGGCGTTCTACGGCGCGGCCTTCGGCTGGGAGTTCGTCTCCTACGGCCCCGGGTACGCGGGGATCCGCACGGCCGCGGAGTCGGGTGCGGACGAGGCGGGCGGGCTGCGCCTGGCGGAGGCGGCCGACGTCTCGCGGGGCGGGCCGCTCGTGCTGCTGTTCTCCGCGGACCTCGACGCGACGCTCGCCGCCGTGCAGGGGGCGGGCGGCCAGGTGGTCGCGGGCCCGTACGAGTTCCCCGGCGGCCGGCGGTTCCACTTCCTCGACCCGAGCGGCAACGAGCTCGGGGTCTGGGCGACGTCCTGAGGTCGCGCCGCCTCAGCCGCCGAGCAGGAGCGACACCCCGATCGTCGCCATGACGACGGCGATCGCGCCGTCGAGCACGCGCCACGCGCCGGGCCGGGCGAACACGGGTGCGAGCAGGCGTGCGCCGAAGCCGAGCGCGGTGAACCAGGCGATGCTCGCGACCATCGCGCCTGCCCCGAAGAGCCAGCGGGCGGCGTCGGGGTCGCCCGCTCCTCCGGCGTGCGTGGCGGCGTAGCCCGCCGCGAGCGACCCGAGGAGCAGGACGGTGTCGAGGTACACGTGCGGGTTGAGCCACGTGAGGGCGAGCGACGTCCCGACGGCGGAGCGGGCGCTCGTCGCACCCGCGCCCGATGCCGGATCGAGACCGCCGGGACGCAGGGCGCGCCGGGCGGCGAGCGCCGCGAGCGTGAGCAGGAACGCGGCGCCGCCCCAGCGCACCACGGTGAGCAGCGCGGGCGCGCCCGTCACGAGCGCGCCGAGCCCGGCCGTCCCGGCGGCGATGAGGACGAGGTCGGAGAGCGCGCAGACGAGCACGACGGGCAGGACGTGCTCGCGGCGCAGGCCCTGGCGCAGCACGAACGCGTTCTGCGCCCCGATCGCGACGATGAGGGACAGCCCGGCGGCGAGACCGGCGGCGAGGGGCGAGAGAGCGGCGAGCACGTCCTCGACGGTAGGCACGCGGCTCCATGAAGTACAGCGAAAGATTCTGCACTTCCCTAAGATCTGCTTCATGGTGGACCTTCAGCCCGACCAGCTCCGCACGCTCGCCGCGATCTCCGTCGCCGGGACGTTCGAGGCAGCCGCCCAGCGGCTCGGGGTGACCCCGTCCGCCGTGAGCCAGCGCGTGCGCGCGCTCGAGTCGGCGGTGGGCCAGGTGCTCGTGCGGCGCGGGAAGCCCGCCGAGCTCACGCCGCCGGGCCAGGTGCTCGTCCGGCACGCGCGCCACCTCGCGCTGCAGCAGGCGGACGTGCTCGCGGAGCTGGGGATCGGGACCGCGACGCGTCCGAGCGACCCCGCGGCCGACGGCGGTGTGCCCCTGCCCGAGGTCACGCTCGTCGTCTCCGGCGACGCCCTGACCACCTGGGCGCTGCCCGCGCTCGTCGAGGCGTCGGGGTGGGCCCGGCTCGAGGTGCTGCGCGAGGACGAGGAGCACTCCATCGGCCTGCTGCGCGACGGCACTGCGGTCGCGGCGGTGACCTCGGTCGCCGAGGCCGTCCCGGGCTGCCGATCGACCCTGCTCGGCCAGATGCGCTACCGCCCCATGGCGAGCCCCGCGTTCGCCGCGCGCTGGTTCCCCGAGGGCCCGACCGCCGTCGCGCTCTCCCGCGCGCCCGTCCTCGCGTTCGACCGCAAGGACGACCTCCAGGAGCGCTACCTGCGGCTGCGCGCCCAGGAGGCGGTGGGGACAGCGGCGGGGGGTATGGCGGGGACGGTGATCGACCCGCCCCGCCACCACGTCCCCGCGTCGAACGAGTTCCGCCGCGCGATCGAGCTCGGCATGGGCTGGGGCATGCTCCCCGACCTCCAGAGCGCCCGGGCGGAGCGCGAGGGACGCCTCGTCGGCTTCGACGACGCCCGGGCGATGCACGTGCCGCAGCACTGGCAGCAGTGGCGCCTGCACTCCACGTCTCTCGACCGCCTGGCGACCGCCGTCGCCTGGGCAGCCCGCGCCGCCCTCGGCGACTCCTGACGTCCGGCCGCTGCCCGTCCGCTCAGACGCCCGCGAGCGCCCGCACGACGTCGCCCGCGGACCCGTCCGCCGCGTGCCGGTAGCCGGTCCCCGCCCAGAGGTGCAGGCGGTCGGCGTCGCCCGCCGCGGCAGCGGCCTGCCGCAGCCCGCGGGTCAGGTGGTGCACCGCGGGGTAGGCGACGGGTGCGCTCCCCCGGTGGCGCTCGACGAAGCCGTTGCGCAGCGCCCGGGCGGGCCGGCCGGTGAACGCCCGGGTCAGGACCGTCTCGGTGAAGGCGGGGTCGGCGAGGGCGCGACGGTAGGTGGGCGACGTGCCCGCCTCGCCGGTCCGCAGCAGCAGCGTGCCCACGGCCACGGCCTGCGCCCCGGCGTCGAGGAGCCCGCGCACCGCCCCGGGTCCGTCGACGCCACCGGCGGCCACGACCGGCAGGTCCACCTCGCGCAGCACCCGCCGGACGAGCTCGGCCGTCGCGACGGGCTCCGGGTCCCGGCCGGGGTCGTGGACGGCGCTGTGGCCGCCCGCGTCGGAGCCCTGGACCACGAGCCCGTCGACTCCGACGTCGCGCGCGAGCCTCGCCTCGGAGGGCGTGGTGACGCTGGCGAGCACCCGGGTCCCGACGGCGCGGAGGGCGGCGACCGTGTCCCGGTCGGGCAGCCCGAACGTCAGGGACACCACCGGCACCGGCCGCGCGAGCAGGAGCGCGAGCTTCTCCTCCCAGCGGTCGTCGTCGGCGACGGGCGTCGGGTCGAGCACGACCCCGAGCGCGTCCGCCTCCGGCGCGAGCTCGGCGGCGTAAGCGGCGAGTGCGTCCGGGTCGACGACGTCGCGCGACGGCACGAACAGGTTGACCCCGAAGGCGTGCCCCGTGGCGCGGAGCGGCTCGACCTGGGCCGCCAGCGCCTCGGGCGTCGTGTAGCCACCGGCGAGGAACGGGAACCCTCCGGCGGACGCGACGGCGGCCGACAGCGCCACCGTCGTCGGGCCGCCGGCCATCGGCGCGGCGACGATCGGGAGCGGGGAGTCGAGGATCGGCGCGCTCATGGTCGGATCCTCTCAGGTCGACGGAACGGCTCGACCTCGCCCCCGTGGTCGCCCCTCGGACGTGTCGGTGCCGTCGACGGGCACCGACCGCCGTCGCACCGGGGCACACTCGTGGGGTCACCCGCTCGCAGAGCCGAGCGACCACCCCCACCGAGGAGCACGATGGCGTACTTCTTCCGCACCGGCCCGACGACGTTCCGCGCGACCCCGCACGTCGGCGGGGCGTGGCGCACCGACGAGCAGCACGTCGCGCCCGCGCTCGGGCTGCTCGCGCACGTCGTCGAGACCGACCGCGTCGCCCGGGGGCGCGACGACCTCGCGGTGTCGCGCCTCGCCTACGACATCTGGGGCGTGTTCCCGATCGGCGACGTGGAGACGCAGGTCAGCGTGGTGCGCCCGGGGCGGGGCGTGGAGCTCGTCGAGGCGACGCTCTGGTGCGCGGGGCGCTGCGCCGTCTCGCTCCGGGCGTGGCTCGTGCGGACGGGCGACACCGCCGACCTCGCCGGTGGGGCACCGTACCCGGTGCCCGGCCCGGACGATACGGCGCCGTGGGACCCCGCGACCGTCTGGCCCGGCGGCTTCATCGACTCCGTCGAGGTCCGCCGCACCGCCGTCGAGCCGGGACGCGCGACGGTCTGGGTGCGCACCGACGTGCCGCTCGTCGCCGACGAGGAGGTGGGCCCGCTCGCGCGCACCGCGGGTCTGCTCGACGCCGCCAACGGCATGGCCGTGCGCGCGGACCCGCGGCAGGTCGCCTTCCCCAACGTCGACCTCACGGCCCACCTCTTCCGCGCGCCGCTGGGCGGCTGGGTCGGCCTGGACACCTCGGTCGTCTTCGGCCCCGCGGGCTCCGGCGTCACGCACAGCACGCTCCACGACGAGGCCGGACCGTTCGGGACGCTCGCGCAGGCCCTCGTCGTCCGCGCGCTCGCCGCGCCGGAGGGTGCCCCTACCGGCGCGTGACCGTCCCGCCGTGGCTCCCCGCGCGCGACGCGTCGAGGACGCAACGCTCGACCTCCCGGACGACCCGCTCGGCGGTCGCGTCGTCCAGGCGCGCCGTGTCGGCGGTGAGGACCACGTCGATGCCGCCGTCCGGGGCGTCGACGAGGTGCAGCGTGAGCGAGACGCCGCCCTGCTCGTCGGACGCGTCGGCGCGCGCGAGCCGCCGCGACCGCGTGGGGCGGGCGCGCAGCGTCCGGTCGGGCCCGGTGCCGCGGCGGTCGTTGTACCAGCAGGTGCCGTCGTGGGCGGTCGACGGGTCGGCGGCGGCCTCCTCCTGGAGCCGGTCCTTGTCGTAGTACGCCGACCGGTACGCCGTCATCGCCGCGCGCCAGACCCGCGTGCCCACCTCGTCGAACGGCGCGTCGAGACCGTCGACGTGCACCAGGCCCTCCATCGCCGTCGTGACGACGGCCTCGGCGAGCTCCCGGCGGAAACGATTGCTCACCATGACCTGCAGCGCGAGGTCGTCCCGGCCCGCGGCGGCGGCGAGCGCCCGGCACGACGCCGCGAGCAGGACGCCGGACGCGCTCGTGCGCCAGCGCGCCGCCACCCGCTCGGCCGCAGGCCCCAGGCGACGCGACCGCAGGACCGTCTGCCGGTACCGCGGACCGCCGTCGAGCGCCCCGGCGGGACGCGGCGCGAAGACCTGCGCCGGGGCCGCGCGCATGGTGCGCAGGGTGCGTGCGCGCGCCGCGGCGTCGTGCCGCCGCCCCTCGTCCGAGGCCTGCCAGGCCGCCTCGTCGAGCGGCGTCCACGCTCCGACGTCCGGCAGCGTGGCACCCGCGGCGAGGGCCGTGAGGTCGCCGTCGAGCACGGGCAGCCCCCAGCCGTCGAGCGCGGTGTGCGCGACGACGAGCACGGTGTGGTGCACCGCGCCGTCCACCGTCACGAGCCCGGCCCGCACGGGCAGCTCGGCCGGGTAGTCGAACGCACGACCCCAGAGCTCGTCGCGCAGGCGCGCGCCGTGCGCGGCGACGTCCGCCACGTCGGTCACACGCTCCTCGACGACCTCGACCGTCCCCGCCCCGCACAGCTCCTGGCGGAAGCCGCCGCCGTGCGGGTGGACGCGCGTCCGCAGCGAGTCGTGCCGCTCGACGAGCGCGCGCACGACGGCGGTCGCGGCCTCGGTCGGCACGGGCTCGTCGAGCGGCCCGCCCCACACGAGGTTGAACTGGTGGTCCAGCGGCTCCAAGGCGGCGAGCGCCCGTCGGATCGCGGTCTGGCCCCACGTCGCGGGCCCCTCGCCCGCGCGACCGCTCACCTCGACACGGTGCACGACCCTCACCACGCACCTCCTGCGCCCGTACGCACCGGGGGCGACGGGTGCTCCGCGCCCCAGACCCGGGTGCGCAGCGCGTGCGGCCGCGGCCCCGGCGTCGCGCACGCCGCGACGGCGCCCGCGGGTGCCGCCACGTCGCTCACCCACCACTCCTGCCCGCGCCAGGGGCCGCCGTCGGCCCGCACCAGCCCGGACGCCCGGACGTCGAGCCCGAGCACGTCGAGCAGCCGTCCGCCGACCGCCTTGGCGCACGCCTCCAGCCGTGCGAGGCGCCGCCACGGGTCGGCGTCCGCGTCCGACCGTGCGTCCTCGGGGGCGAGGAACCGCGCGGCGAGGCGGTGGACGTCGACGCGCGGGTCGCGCACCTGCACGTCGACGCCCACGTCCGTCTCGGCGAGCGCCACGAGCGCGTGGTCGCCGCTGCGGCTGAGGTTCCACCGCTGCCCGACGACGGGGCCCGGCTTCCCGTGCGGCCCCATCTCCCAGCGCACGTCGGCGGGCGGCAGCCCCGTACGCGCGGCGAGGATCTCGCGCGCGGCGACGTGGGCGCGCACGTACCGCGCGGCGTCGGCGGGCGAGGCGAGGCGCCGGGCACGGGCACGCTCCGCCGCGTCCAGCACCTCGGCGCCGAGCACGACGTCGCCCGCCGTCGAGCACGACCTGGCTGTCGGAATCGAGCCCAGAACGACACTGATGTCGTGCTCGGCGGGGGGCGGGGTCGTGGTGACGAACCACAGCTCGACCTCGGGCTCCGGATCGACCGCGCTCACGCGACGAACTCCGGCAGGCCGTCGTCGTCTTCCAGCAGCTCGTCGAGCGGCCCCTCGGCCGCGCCCCCGAACGTGCCCGCGCCGCGCGTCGTCACGACGACCTCCACCCGGCGGTCGACCGCGCGGGCGACGACCGGGCGCAGGTCCGGGACGCCGTGGTGCGCGCCGGGGACGTCGTCCGGGCCGACGGCGAGCACGGTCGCCGTCGCGCCCCGGCCCGCGGCGACCCCGGCCGCGGAGTCCTCCAGGACGAGGCACCGCCGCGGGTCGACGCCGAGCAGCCGCGCCCCCGCGAGGAACCCCTCCGGGTCGGGCTTGCCGCGCGTCACGTCCTCCGCGCACACGAACCGCGCCGGCACCGGCAGCCCGGCGGCCGTCAGCCGCGCGAGCGCGACCTCGCGCGCCGCCGACGTCACGACCGTCCAGGCCCGCGGGTCCAGGCCGTCGAGCAGCTCCGCCGCGCCGGGCACCGCGACGACGCCCTCGGTGTCGTCGCACGAGATGCGGTGCAGCCACTCGACCTCGCGCGCGACGTCGGCGTCCGGCGCCACGAGGCGGACCACCTCGACGTCGCGACGGCCGTGCGACGCCGTGACCACCGCGTCGCCGTCGAGCCCGAGCCGGGCCGCCCACGCGAGCGTGTGCCGCTCGATCGCGGCCGAGGAGTCGACGAGCGTCCCGTCGAGGTCGAGCAGCAGGGCCGCCCCACGCCACGCCCACGCGCCGGCCGACGCGCGCGCCGACGCACCGGTCGGGATCGCGTTCACAGCAGCTCCACCGCGCGCGCGAGCCGCGCCTCCGCGTGGAGGTCGGCGTACCGCTGCGCGAGCCCTGGCACGTGCAGCAGCCCCAGCGCGGCCGGGCTCGGCCGCCCCGGCGCGTCACCGTCCGCGCGCGCCACGACCGGCAGCACGTGCGCCGCGTCGGCGCCGGCGAGCGCCACCAGGACCTCCGCCGCCGTGAGGTGCGCCGCATCGGCATCGGTGAGCGTCACCAGCGCCTCCGCCGCGGTGACGTGCGCGGCGGCGGACGGGTGCGCCGTCGTGCGGTGCGGCTCGCCCGCCGTCGCGCCCGGCGGTGCGGGGACCGCCCTGCGCGCCGCCCACAGCCCGCGCGAGACGTAGCGGCCGCCGGGATCGACGCCGAGCAGCCCGCGCGGCTCGACGTGCTCGCACGCGAGGATCTCGACGACGGCCCGGCCGCGCGGGCCGTCCGCGCCGTCGGGCGCCTCGCGTGCGTCAGGCGCGTCAGACGCCTCGGGTGTCAGGGGTGGCACGGGACGGTCGGACGGGCCGGAGGGCGTCCCGCCCCCGCCCGCGGCGTCGTCGGCCCCGCCGACGCGGTCCTCGCCGGTCCCGGCGACACGGTCCTCGCCGGTCCCGGCGACACGGTGCTCGGCGCTCCCGGCGACACGGTGCTCGGCGGCGCCGTCGAGGTCGACCTGCGCGGTGAGGCGCCGCACCGCGTCCTCGGCGCGCGCGCCGCACGCCGCGCAGTCGTGCACGACGACGCGCACGGGCACCGCGGGTCCCGCCGCCCGGCACACGACCTCGGCGTCGCGCTCCCCGAGAAGCCGAGCGGCGGCAAGCACGGCCCGGTCGACCGCCGCGCCGTCGCGCGCCCCCGCCCCGACGACGGGTGGCGAACCCGGGGTTGTGGGCGACCCCGGCTCCGAACCCGCCCGTAACCCCGGGTTCGACGGGGTACCGGTCGACGTCTTGCCGGCGAGCAGCGCGTCGAGGCCGAACGCTACGAGCTCTTCGACCAGGTTGTCCGGGCGGTCGGCGGGGAGGAGGCCGGAGAGCACCCACGTCCGGACGGCGGCGGCCCGGTGCGCCGGCGCGTCGGGGCCGGCGGGCGGGGGCCAGTCGCTGTGCGCGACGTCGTGGCCCAGCAACCAGCACGCGGCGCCGAGCTCGAGCAGCGCGTCCCGCGAGACCTGGCCGAGCTCCGGGGAGGCGCCCGCGACGAGCACCGACACGTCGTGCGCGACGGCCGCCGGGTCGACGCCGAGCCACCACGACCACGCGTCCCAGCCCCAGCCGAACGGGTGCTCGAGCGGTTCGCCCGCGCCCGGACGGAGCACGCGCAGCGTGCAGCGCGACCGTTCGAGCGTGACCGCGACGGGCCGCCCGGTGGTCGGCGAACGGGCCGGCTCGCGGTCGAGGCCGGGCCGGTCCCAGGCGTCCGGGTCGACGGCGTCGCCCGCCGGGACCGTCGCGTGCCGGGCCCCGTGCGCGTCGTTGCCCGCGAGGCTCGGGCCGTCACCGTGCTCCAGCAGGTGCGGCAGGGTCGCGACGACGGGGTAGCCCTCGCGCGCGCAGAACGTCACGACGGCCTCGTCGTCGTCCCGCTCGTCGTCGGGCAGGGTCGCGAGGTGCGCGGCGAGGCGCAGCGCGCCCTCCGCGGGGAGGACGAGGCCGAGCGTGGGCACCCACTCGTCGTGCCCGAGCGGCGCCCACGCCTGCCCGGCGACGGCCGCGGCGCGCACGAGGTAGGCGTTGCGCGGGCTGTTCCAGTTCGAGTAGAGCGCGACGGCGTGCCGGTCCCGCGCGCGCACGGCCCGCAGCACGAGCTCGGCGAACCCGGGGACCGGGGTGACGTCGTCCTGCAGCACGAGGTGGTGCGTCGCGCCCGGGGCCACGGCGGCCCACGCGCGCTTCGCGGTGCGCAGCGGGCTGGGCGGACCGTCGGGCTCGGGGTCCTCGACGACCCGCACGTCGAGCGGCGCGCACGCCGCGACCAGGTCGGAGACGTCGCCCCGCGCCGGGTGGTGCATGACGACGACGCTGAGCACGGGCTCGGGGGCGACCGAGCTCGGACCGGTCGCCGTCCGCGGGAGCGCGCCCATTCCCGGCACGGCACGGACCGACGCGTCGCGGACCGACGCGTCGCGGACCGGGACGTCGCGGACCAGTGCGGTACGGGCCGGGGCGTCCTGGGCAGGCGGCGTCGTCCCTCGCGCGGTCACGGCGCGACCTCCACGGCCGTCCCGGCGGTCTCGGCCGTCCCGGCGGTCTCGGCCGAACCGGCCGTCCCGGCCGTCTGAGCCGTCTCGGCCGCCTCGGCCGCCTCGGGCGCCTCGGCCGCCTCGGCCGCCTCGGCCGGAGCTTCGACGGCCCGCCGCCGGACGAGGCGCACCGCGACGGGGAGCATGACGACGAGGCCGACGACGTTCGTCACCGCGATCGTCGCGTACAGCGCGGCCGGTCCCCCGCCCGCGCGCGCGAAGATCCCGCCGACGCCGAGCGAGACGGCGTGGTAGAGCACGTTGAGCGTCACGGCGACGCGCCCGTACCCGAGCTGCTCCAGCAGGGTCAGGAGGTACAGCACGAGCCCCACGCCCGCGTACGACGGGCCGACCACCCGCAGGTAGAGCGCCGCCTGCGCGGCGACGTCCGGGTCGGCCGCGAGCTGACCCGCGACGAGCGGCGCGGTCAGCAGGACGAGCGCCCCCACCACGACGTACACGCCCGCGACGACGACCGTGCCCGCGCGCAGAGTGCGCGGCAGCAGCCCCAGCTCGCCCGCACCCCACTGCTGGTTCATGACGATGCTCACCGCCGCGGCGAGCCCGATCGCGGGCACGATCACGAGCGTCTGGACCGTCGCGGCGCCGCCGAACCCCGCGACGACGTCGGTGCCCGACGGCCCGAGGACCCACACCATGACGAGGTTCGTCACCGTGAGGAGCAGGTAGGACAGGCCGACCGGCAGGCCGACGCCGAGGAGCAGCCCGCGCACGTCGACCCGTTCGACGCCCACGCCCTCGGCGGGCGCGTCCGACGTCGACGGTTCCGCGACGTCCGGGGCGGCCGGGGGGACGGACGTCGCAGCACCCGGCCGTCCGGGCCGTGCCGTGGCCGGGGTCGGAGCCGTCGTCGTCGCGGACGATGGCGGCAGGGGCGGAGGCGGGGGCGGAGGCGGGGCCGGCGTCGTCCACGAGCCGGCGGGCAGCGCCCGGAGCACCCGTCGCCACCACGCCGCCAGCCGCTGCGGTGCCGGGTGGTGGCGCAGGGCGAGCGCGCGACGCAGCCCGGGGACGTGACCCGGCCGCGGGAGGAGCCGGGCGCGCACGAGGAGCGCCCAGGCGACGCCCGCGCCGACGAGCGTGGAGCCCGTGATCGCGACCGGGACCGCGAGCACGCCGAACCCGCCCACGAGTCCGACGAGCCACACGACGAGCACCTGGAGCCCCGCGACGAGCAGCGCCACGGTCGCCGACGCCCCGGTGCGCGCCCACCCGCGCAGCGCGGCGGCCGCGACCGCCGTCGGGACCGACAGCACGCTCGCGACCACGGTCCAGCGCGCGAACGCGACGAACTCGGCGACGAGCGGCGCAGGCACGGACAGCACGGCGGCGAGCACCGGCGCGGCCAGGACCACGAGCAGGGCGACCCCGCCGAGCACCGCCGCGCCCGCCGCCACGAACCGCCCCAGGAGCGCCGTGGTGGCCGACCTCGGGACGACGGCCGCGCCACCGTCCTCGCCCGCGCCGGCCCCGCCGCCGTCCTCGGCGTCGTTCCCCGTGCCGGGGCCCCCGGCCCGGCCCCGGGACCCGTGCAGGCGCGCGAAGCCGACCTGGGTCGAGACGTCGAGGCCCTCCTGGACGGCGAGGACGAGGAACGTCACGGGGATGAAGAGCGACCGGACGTAGAGCGCGTCGTCGCCCATGTGCCCGAGCAGCGCCGCGATGACGAGCTGTGCGAGCGCCCCGACGACGAGCGCCGCGCAGATCGGGGCGGCGAGGCGCACGACGCGACGCCGCAGGGCCCCGACCGTCGGGCCCACGACAGGAGGCGGCGGCACGGGCGGCGGCGCCTCCGGTCGCGGCGAGGCGGTCGCGACCGGGGTCGCGCCCGCCTCCCTAGACGAGCTCGGCATGCCGTGCCCTGCCCTGCAGCCAGCCCTGCGCGAGGGTGAGCCGCTGCACGGTCCGCGTGCCCTCCATCATCTCCAGGCCGGGCACGTCGCGGACCAGCTTGTCGAGGTACGGGTGCTCCCACCGCGCGCCCGGGCCGAGGAGCGGCGGCACCGCGTGCGTGACCTCCTCGGCGAGGTCGAGCGCGGTGGCCTTGGCCGCCGCCGGCAGCGTCCCGTCCGCGGGGTCCGCGTCGGCGGCGCGTGCGGCCTGGAGCACGAGCGCGCGCGCGGCGTGGAGCCGGTCGTCGAACGTCTCCAGGCGCCAGCGCTCGTCGGCGGTGAACGACGACCGCTCGGCGCGCACGTAGTCGAGCGCGGCCTGCGTGACACCCACGGCGAGCGACGCGACGACCGGGCGCAGCCGGTTGAAGGTGCGCACGGCCCCGAGGAGCCCGCGGCGCGACGGCGACAGGTGCCGCCCGAGCGTGTCCTGCTCCAGCAGAGCCACGTCGTGCAGCCGCACCTCGCCGAGCTGCACGGCGCGCATCCCGGTGGTCACGAGCGGCGCGGCGTCGAAGCCGGGCCGGTCGGTGTCGACCAGGTAGACGCCGACGCCCAGCGGGCCCGGGCGGTGCCGGGCGAACACGACGCCGAGGCTCGCGCGCGCGACGTTGCCCACGTACTTCTTGTGGCCGCGCAGCACGGGAGCGCCCTCAGCCTGGGCGACCGCGGTCTCCAGCGCCGCCGCGTCCGAGCCACGGTCGGGCTCCGTGAGGCCGAAGAACGTCCACGTGCCCGGCTGCGCCACGCGACGGTAGAAGCGGTCGCGCTGCTCCTCGTCGGCGAGGTCGTCCACGACGACCCCGGACATGGACGGCCCCGGTGCCCCGACGACGACGGACGCGTCGCCCCGGGCGAGCGTCTCGGCGACGACGACGCGCTCCACGCACGTGCGCACGTGCACCGGCACGCCCCGCACGCGCAGCGGGTCGTCGAGATAGCCGGGCGGGAACCCGCCGAGCTGCCGGTACGGCAGGGCGCCGGAGTCCAGGAGCACCTGGAGCGCGGCGGGGTCGGCGTCGATCGCGAGGGCGTGCTCGCGGAGCGCGGCGCCGACGGGCCGCAGGTGGTCGCGCAGCGCGACGAGGTCCACGGTGCTCATGCGTCCTGCCCCTCCCGGCCGTGGGGTGTCTCGGCGACGCGGCCCGGCAGCGTCCCGCTCGCGTGGCCGAGCAGGTCGATCGTGCGCGCGAGCCGCGCGGCGTCGCCGTCGACGTACCCCGACGCGCCGAACAGGTTGTGGACGGCACGCGACGAGCGGTCGAGGACCGCGGTGACGCGCGCGAGCGACGTCCCGGAGACCGCGGGCCCGCGGTCGGGCGACCCGGCGGCGGCGTCCCGCGCCGCGACCCCGCCCAGGAGCGCCTGCGCCTCGAGGTGCGCGAGCGCGGCGTCCGCGAGGACGAGGCGGACGGGCGGCAGGTTCACCGTCGCCGTGCCGCCGACCGTGCGGCCCCGCAGCCGCTCCACGGCCCGGTCCGTCAGGCGCTCGCACAGCCCGGTCCGGACCCACGCGACCCCGACCCGCCAGGCGGCGTCGGCCGCGGCGGACGCGGCGCCCTCGTCGGCGGCGGGTGCGGCGGGCCTGGTCGCCTCGGCGGCGGGCGCGGCCGATCCGGGTGCCACGGTGGCGTGGGGCGCCCGCCACACGAGCAGCGTGCCGACGTCCGACGCCACCTCGCCGACCCGCGCCCACCCGCCCGGGGGCGGGACGTCGTCGGGCAGCAGGACGCACTCGCCCGGCAGCGCCGCGACGGGCAGCAGGTCCCCGAGCGCGGTGAGCGCCGCGACCGCGCCGAGCTCGCGCGCGACGGCCCGCAGGTCGGCCGGGACGGCCACGCGCATCGCTGCGCCGCCCTCCTCTGGCAGCGCCTCGACCGCCGCGACGGGGGCAGGGGCGACGACGTCCGTGCTCATGCGAGCACCGCCTCTCGTGACAGGTCGTCGGCCTCCGGGGAGGCCGCGGCGACGGAGCGCGGGCCGAGGACGAGCGAGCAGCGGTAGCCCAGCTCGAGGCACCGCTCGTGCAGGACGACCGGCGCGTCCGGGACGTCGTCGCACGCGGCGAGGACCTCCCAGACGCCCGTCGCCGCCGCGCCCGGGTCGGCGTGCAGCACGACGCCGCCGTCGACGTCCGGCACCTCGCCCGGGTCGACGTCGATGCCGAGGACGACGCGCCGGGCGTCGGGCGACGGCTCACGCCCCGGCGCCTGGGCGACGTCGTGCACCGCGGCAGCCGGACGGGGGCCGCGCGCCGCACGCGCGACCGACAGCGCCTGGACCGGCCGGCCCGCGCCGCCGTGCCCGACGACGAGCGCGACGACGCGGTCGCGCGCGGGGACGCGCGTCGCGGTCGGGGGCAGCGTGCACTGCTCCAGGACGAGGACGAGGGCATCTCCCCCGAGCCCGACCCCCTGCGGACCGCCGTGCGCGAGCTCCTCGTGCGCGAGCCGCAGCGCCGTGAACGGGCCCGCGAGGCCCTGCTCGGTCACGCAGAACGTGTACGGCCGGTCGTCGAACAGGTCGGCGACGAACCCGCCGAGCAGGCGTTCGTGCTGCAGGTCCGGGGTGGTGACGACGAGGACGACGAGGCGCACGTCGTCGAGCAGGCCCCGGTCGCCCAGCGCGGCGCGCGCCGCGCGGATCATCGTCGGGTAGTCGCGGCCCGGCCCGGCCTCGAGCCAGTCCGTCGGCTGGTCCTCGCCGTACACGTACCGCAGGTCCTCGGCGACCGACCGCCGCGTGCCGTCCCCGACGGGGACGAGGTCGTCGACCGGGACGTCCACGGCGCCCCGCACGCGCAGGACGGCGCCGCCGGGCTCCGCCCAGGACGCTGACCCGCTCCCGCCCCCGAGCGTCACGTCAGTTCCGCGTCGAGTGCTCGACGACGAAGTCCGTCAGCGAGCCCACGCTCTCGAGGTGGTGCTGCTCGAGCGACTCCGGGTCGACCTCCATGTCGAGCGAGTCCTCGAGGGCCATGAGCAGGCCGAGGACGCTCGTCGAGTCGAGGTCGAGGTCGTCGAACAGGCGGGTCGCGTCCGTGACGTCGGGCAGCGGGCGCCCGAGGACGCTCGACAGCGCCTCGACGACCGCGCCGACGACGCGCTCGCGGCCGAGGGCCTCCTGGGACTCGGTGTTCGTGCTGGTGCTCACGATGTTCCTCCGGGTGGTGGGTCAGGCGCCCGCGGGAGCGGGTGGCGGGTGACGGCCGGACGGCCGGCGGGTCAGGGGGCGGCGACGGCCTCGGCCGGGGCGACGCGCGCGCCGAGGTCGTGGAAGACCTGGCGGGCCAGGAGGTCGTCGGGCGTGTCCGCCTGCCGGACGAGGAACGCGTCGTCGCCCAGCGTCAGCACCTCCGCGGGATACCCGTGGCTGAGGAAGTGCACGGGCGACGCGGTCGCGCCGTACGCGCCCGAGCGGTCGACGGCGACGAGGTCGCCCGCCGCGAGGTCCGCGGGGAGCGGGACGGCCTTGCCGATCGTGTCGTTGGGCGTGCACAGCGGGCCGGTGACGTTCCACGGCACGTCCTCGGCTCCCGACACAGGGCCGATCTTGCGCATCGGGAAGTTGCGCTTGACGAACGAGCCGATGCCGACCGCCGCCATGTGGTGGTTCGTCCCACCGTCGGCGACGGCGAACCGCTCGCCCATCGACTCCTTGACGTAGCGCACGCGCGCCACGTACGTGCCGCACAGCGCCACGAGGTACCGGCCGAGCTCCATGACGAGGTCGGTCGCGGGGTGGCGCTGCACGAACGCCTCGATCACCGGGTTGAGCGCCGCGGTGAGGACGTCGACGTCGAGGTCGCGCTCGCGCTCGAAGTACGCCACGCCGAGCCCGCCGCCGACGTCGACCAGCTCGAGCGGGAACCCGAGCCGGTCCGCGAGCCGCTCGGCGAGCTCGAAGATGCGCGTCGTGTTCTCGACGATCGTGCCCTCGTCGAGGATGCGCGTGCCCATGTACACCTGGACCCCGACGACGCGGGCCGTCGTGAGCCCGGCGCACAGGTCCGGCGCGTCGAGGAGCTGCTGCTCGTCGATGCCGAACTGGCGCGGCTTGCCGCCCATCGTGAGCCCGGAGCCCTTGACGGAGAACGACGGGTTGACGCGCAGCACCACGCGCGCGGCGCGCCCCGTCGCGCGCGCGAGCTCGTCCACCAGCGCGAGCTCCGGCAGCGACTCGACGATGATCGCCCGCACGCCCGAGTTGAGGCACGCGACGAGCTCGTCCCGGCTCTTGCCCGGCCCGAGGAACAGGATGTCCTGCGGGGCGACCCCCGCCGCGAGCGCCGTCCGCAGCTCGGTGAGCGACGACACCTCGGCGTTCGCCCCGAGCGAGTGCAGCAGCCCGCAGATGCTGACGTTGGGGTTCGCCTTGAGCGAGTAGAAGATCCCCAGC
This sequence comes from Cellulosimicrobium sp. NPDC055967, assembly GCF_042269845.1. Taxonomy (NCBI): domain Bacteria; kingdom Bacillati; phylum Actinomycetota; class Actinomycetes; order Micrococcales; family Promicromonosporaceae; genus Cellulosimicrobium; species Cellulosimicrobium sp. NPDC055967. The sequence continues at coordinate 92,126 of NZ_JBHJYJ010000015.1, forward strand.
GCGGGGTGCAGCCGCTCGCGCAGCGCGCGGTAGTTCGCGGCGAGCACGTCGCCGTCGTACACGTACACGGGCGTGCCGAACTCCTCCGCGACCGCGGTGAGGTCCGCGTTCCCGGGCGTCGGCCGGCTCGGCGTCGCGGTCATCGGGGGTCTCCTTCGGTCGGGTCCGCGGTGGGTCCTGCGGTGGTGCGCCCGGCCAGCCGCTCCGTCACGGCGCGGTCGAGGCGGGTCAGCGCGTCCTCGTCGGGCGCGACGAGGAGGCCGTGGAGCCGGCCGGCGAACGTGCCGCCCGGGGTCGGGGACGACGCGCCGGCGTTGACGGTGCCGGTCCCCTGGACGACGAGGCCCGCCTGCCCGGGCGCGCCGGGGAGCAGGTCGCCGAGGACGTCGTGGAGCGCCGCGAACGGCAGCGGCGCGTCGAGCACGAGCGGGTACTGCCGCGCGAGCGCGACCCAGCCCTCCGGCTGGAACCGCTCCTGCAGGGGGACGGTGTACGTGGACATGTTGCTGCGCGCGTTGATCTCCAGGACCGGCAGCAGCGAGCCGTCCGTGCGCACGAGCGCGTCGACCCCGACGAGGCCGTGGAAGCCGTCGGACGCGAGGCGCGCGCCGAGCCGGCCCGAGAGCTCGGCCAGCGCGTCGACCTGCGCCGCAGGCAGGCGCGACGGGATGCGGTGGCCCTTGTGGACCCCGCCCTCCGTGATCGCCTCCTTGACGAAGTCGAACGCGACCGAGCCGTCCTGCGCGACGGTGAAGTGGTAGTTGAGGTCGGTCGCCTTGTCGGCCCAGACCTCCACGACGACGGCGAGGCGGTCGTCGCCCGAGCGCGCGGCCCGGCGCGTGACCATGCGCACGAGCTGGTCGAGGCGGCGGGGGTCGTCGACGACGAGGATCCCCTTGCCGGAGACGCCGTACGCGTCCTTGACGCCCACGGTCGCGCCGTCCGCGACGAGCCGGGCCGCCTCGGCGCACGCGCGCTCGAAGTCCTCGACGGTGCGGCACGCCCAGCCGCGCGCCTGCTCGATCCCGAGCTCGTCGCACAGCCCACGGCTGTAGACCTTGCTGTTGACGGCCTTGGTCGTCGCGGCGTCGACGAGCACCGAGCGCAGACCGGTCGCGGCCGCGAGGTCCTCCTCCGCCGCCGACGTCCCGTGCGCGAGGAGACGGACGCCGTCCCCCGCGAGGTCGCGCAGGCGCGCGAGCAGCGCGGGCGAGTCGAGCGCGTCGAGCGTGACGGTGCGCAGGGGGTCGCTCGACTCGGCGACGTGCACGGTCGGGAGCCCGACGCCGAGCGCGTCCAGGTGGGCGAGGTGGTCCGGGTCGGGCTCGGCCTTGAGCACGACGTGGTCACCGGGGCCGGCGAGCAGCAGCGCGAGCTCGTCCATGCGGTTGACGAGCGCGGCCGTCGCCGACGCGCCCCCGACCGAGGGCAGGCCGACCTCCCCGACCGCCCACGCGTCCTCGACCTCGAAGTTCCCGAGCAGCACCAGCGGCGCGTCGGGGGCGCCCGCGAGCGCGCGCTTGGTGCGCGCGAGGAACGGCTCACGACCGGTCGCCGTCAGGGCCGGCGGGGCAGCGTCCGGGGTGGCGGCCTCCGCCACCTGCTCGACCGTCATGCGGGCTCCTCCGTCTCGTGGGGCGCGTAGCGCAGGACCATGGCGGAGAACGTGGCACCCAGCCCGACCGCCACCATGAGGAACGGGTCGCCGGGGCGCAGCCGGCCCTCGGCGCGCGCGGCGGCGTAGCCGATGAACGAGTCGGCGCCGAAGCAGTGGCCCGTCACGGGCACGTCGTCGAGCCGGACGCGCGCGATCGGCAGCCCGAGGCGCGAGCACAGGCGCCGCCACGACACGCGGTTCACGTTGTGCGGCAGGACGAGCGCGAGGTCGTCCAGCGTCAGGCCCGCACGCTCGACGGCCTCGACCACGACCTCCGCGAGCACCTCGGTGTACGCGACGCCGAACGGCGCGGCCAGGTCCTCCGGGAGCGGGACCTGGTGGTACTCGCCCAGGGTGCGCGTCGCGTAGGACAGCACGGGGCTGCCCTCCCGCGCCGAGACCCCGCCGGTCGCGTCCGCCGCGACGAGGACTGCCGCCGTGCCCTCGCCCATGATCGTCGTGCCCTCGATGAGGCGGGACCCGGGGCTGAACGCCTTCTCCCCGGTGAGGACGAGCGCGAGCGCGTCGGGGTCTCCGTCGGCCGCGAGCAGGCGGCCCGCGACGTCGACCGCGAGCAGCGCGGACGCGCACGCGTGCTGGGTGAGGGTCCACACGACCGCGTGGTCCAGCCCGAGGCGGTCCGCGGCGTCGTGCAGGGGGTTCACCCCGACCGGAGCGACCGTCGCGATGGTCCGCGCGCCCAGCACGTACCGCACGCGGTCCTCGTTGCCCGCGAGGCCGGGCACGGCGCGCGCCGCGGCGACGAGCAGGTCGGTGAGGCTCTCGTCCGGCGCCGTGCACACCTCGCGCAGCCCGAAGAACCGCTCGAACACGCCCAGCTCGAGGTGGTCGAGGCCCAGCTCGTCCGCGAGGTCGCGGATGGGCACGCGCGTCGCGGGAACGTGCGCGCCGACGTCGACGAGGGTCGTCATGCCGCGGTCCCGGGGACGTCCACGACGCTGCGCAGGTGCTCGGCGAGCGCCCGCGGCGTCGGGTTGTCGACGACCGCCTCCGGGTCCAGGTCGACGCCCAGCGCGTCCTCCAGGTCACCCAGCAGGGCGAGAACCTGGACCGAGCCGAGGCCGAGCCCGGCGAGGTCGCCCGCCGGGTCGACGTCCGCGGGCGCGACCCCCAGGGCGCTGGCGACGTGCCGGAGCACGAGGTCGTCGAGAGAGTCGGGCAGCGGTGCGGTCATGAGCGGGTCCCTGCGAGCTCGGTGCGCGCGCGGTCGCGGGACGCGCGCAGGGAGTGGAGCGCGGCGAGGTCGCCCGCGCCGTGCAGGTCGCGCGCCCGACCGCGCTGGATCTTGCCGCTCGTGGTCCGCGGCACCTGGCCGGGACGCACGAGGACGACGTCGTGCACCGCGGCGCCCGAGACCGAGGCCAGGTGGGAGGCCATCTGGCGCACGACGGCGTCGAGCTCGTCCTCGGCGCTCGCGCCGTCGAGACGAGCCCCCGGCGTGGGCCGGAACTCCTGGACCGCGCACAGCGTGCCCGGCAGGCCCTCCGCCTCGAACACCGCGCCCGGGCGGCCCTCGGCCCCGGGGTGCAGACGGCGCAGCTCGCGCTCGAGGTCGTAGGGGTACAGGTTGCGCCCCGCGACGATGAGGAGCTCCTTGATCCGGCCCGTGACGACCAGCTGGCCGCCGTGCAGCGCGCCGAGGTCCCCGGTCCGCAGCCACGGGCCGGTGCCGTCGGCCGCGACGGCGCCGAACGTCTCGGCCGTCGCGCCCGCCGCCGCGTCGCCCCAGTACCCGGCCGCGACCGTGCCGCCGCGCAGCCAGACCTCCCCGACCGCGCCGTCCGGCACCTCGACGCCCTGGTCGTCCACGAGGCGCAGCTCCACGCCGCTCGGCAGGCCGCAGCACACGAGCCGCGCGCCCGGGACGCTGCCCCGGCCCTGCGCCGCGGCGTCCGGGAGGGCGGAGAGGAACGACGCCTCCTCGAGCACGACCAGCCGGCCGTCGGCGAGCGCCGCCTCGTCGGCGGTGATGACGAGCGGGAGCCGGCGGTCCGGGTACGTCGCCGTCAGCGTCGCCTCCGCGAGGCCGTACCCCGGGCCGTGCGCCGAGCCGCGGAAGCCCACGGGCTCGAACCGGCGCGTGAAGGCGTCCAGGACGGCGGGGTCCACCGGCTCGGCCCCGCCGAGCGCCCAGCGCAGGCGGGTGAGGTCGAGCTCGGCGAGCTGGTCGTCGCGCACGCGCCGCGCGCACTGGTCGTAGCCGAAGTTCGGTGACGCCGTGACGGTCGCCCCGGTCTCGGTGATCGCGGAGAGCCAGCGGACGGGACGCTTGAGGAACGACGTGGAGGGGACGATGACCGCCGTCGCGCCCAGGCCCAGGGGGACGAGCAGCATCCCGACGAGCCCGAAGTCGTGGTACCCCGGCAGCCAGCTGCAGAAGACGTCCTCCGGGACGAGGCCGAGGGTCGTCGTGAACGCCTCGTGGTGGTGCAGGACGTTCGCGTGCGTGACGACGACGCCCTTGGGGCTGCTCGTGGACCCGGAGGTGTACTGCAGGAACGCGACGTCCTGCGGGCCGGGGCGCCCGCGCCGGGCCGGTCCGTCCGTGGCGCCGTCGACCACGGTCACGACGACGGGGCCGCCGTCGGCGCGCCGCAGCGGCTCGGCCCACTCGGTGGTCTCGCTCGCGGCGGTCGGGTCGACGAGCACGACGGCGGCGTCGCAGTCGACGAGCATGCCGCGCACGCGCTCGCGCTGGTAGGCCTGCCCGCCCGGGAGCGGGGACGGGACGGGGATCAGGCCCGCGTAGAAGCAGGCCACGATCCCGACGACGAACGACGCGGTCGCCGAGTAGAGCACGAGGGCGCGGTCGCCCTGCTCGTACCGGTCCGCGAGGTCGGCCGCGAGCGCGGCGGCCTGCGCGTCGAGCTCGGCGTAGGTCAGGGTGCGCCGCTCGCCCGCCTCCGGCACGACGACGACCGCCGCGTGGTCCGGTCGCTCGCGTGCATGCTCGTGGACGAGGTCCACGAGGGTCAGGTCGTCCGGCTGCGCGCCCATGTGGCCCCCTCCGTCACCGGCGCCGGGACCGTCCCGGCACGTAGGACGCCGGGCAGCACGAAGCCCGACCCGGCGGTCCGGGGGAAGCCTGGCAGCGGAACGTCGCGGTGTAAACAAATCCGACGTGTCCGGAAGAGGACAAATGCCCGCTGACCTCCGCGTTCGTCACAAGGGTCCGACCGCCGGGACGGCTCTCGGCACTCCCGAGGAGGTCGACTACAGTCACCCCGTGTGACGTCGTCGGAGCGGGACCCGGTGCTCGGCGCCAGGCGCTCCGCGAGGGCCGTCGCGCTGCGCCGCGCGCGCGACGTCCTCGTCCTCGACGACGGCAGCGGTGACGACCCGGACCCGCTGTGGGCACGCGTGCGCGACCGCGCCCGCCGCGGGGCGCACGTGCGGGTCGTGACGGTCGAGCGGGCAGCGCCGCCCCGCGTCGGGCCGACGGACGACGCACCGCCCGACGACGGGCTCGACGACGGTCCCGGCGGCGACGGACCGCTCGCCGGTGCACCACCGGCCGCCGACCACCGCCCGGGACCCAGCGCCCCGGACGACGCGCCCGACGGCGGCCCCGCCGTCGAGCACCGCGTGGCGCCGGCGCTGCCCCTGTCGCTCGTCGCCCTCGACGACACGGTCGTGCTCGTCGCCCGGCCCGACCGCACGCGCGCCGTGACCGACCGGGACGCCGTCCTCGCGCTGCGAGCGCTCGCCGAGTCCGAGTGGGGCCGGGCGCGGGCGGCCGACGACGCGCTGGCCCCGAGCGAGGACACGCTGCTGCGGCTCCTCGCCGAGGGCAAGACCGACACCGCCGTCGCCGCGCGGCTCGGGGTGTCGCCGCGGACGGTCCGGCGTCACGCGGCCGGGCTCATGGGCCGGCTCGGCGCGACGAGCCGGTTCGAGGCGGGCGCGCGGGCCGCCCAGCGCGGCTGGATCCGGATCACGGACCGCTAGCGCGCGGCCGCCGCCGCCAGCTCCGCGTCGCTGCGCAGGATGCAGAACTCGTTGCCCTCCGGGTCGGCGAGCACGACCCAGCCCCCGCCGTCGGGCGTACGCCGGTCCGCGACCTGCGTCGCCCCGAGCGCGAGCACGCGCTCGACCTCCTCCTCGCGCGTGCGGTCCGTGGGCCGCAGGTCGAGGTGGACGCGGTTCTTCAGCTCCTTGTCGTCGGGCACCTCGACGAACAGGACGTGGCCGCGGCTCTCGGCGGGCGTCGTCGCGTCGGCGGGCGGGATGATCATGCACTCCTCGTGGCCGGGGAGGTTGGGGTCGCCGGGCACGTCGGTGTACCCGAGGACCTGGGCCCAGAAGACGGACTGCGCGTAGGAGTCGCGCGCGTCGAACGTGGTGTGGGAGATGCGAGAGGTCATGGTCGCGACCCTGCCACGCCCCGGGGCCACGCGGCACCGCATTATCAGCGGACCTCCCGCCGAGCACGGGGTTGCCGGCGTTCTCGCGCCGAGAACGACAGCGACGTCGTGCTCGACCGCGCGTGAGGTCGTGCTCGGCGAGCCGCGACGGCCCCGGTCAGTCCTGCGGCGGGCGGCGCAGGCGCTTGACCTCGGTCCGCCGCTTCTTGGCGCCGATCCGGCGCTCCACCGAACCGCGCGTGGGCCGCGTCGCGCGCCGCGGCGGGCCGGGCGGGGCGACGGCGTCGGCCAGCAGGGCGGCGAGCCGCGTCCGCGCGGCCTCGCGGTTGCGCCGCTGCTCCCGGTGCTCCGAGGCCGCGACGGTGACGACGCCGTCCACGACCCGCCGTCCCAGCCGGTCCAGCACCCGGGCGCGCTGGGACTCCGTGAGCACCGCCGACCGCGCGACGTCCCACGACAGCTCGACGCGCGAGTCCGTCGTGTTGACGCCCTGCCCGCCCGGCCCGGACGAGCGGGAGAAGCGCCACGACAGCTCCGCCTCGGGGACGACCAGGGTGGTCGTCACGCGGAGGCCGGGGCGGGCGTCGTCGGGCATCCGCCCATGGTGCCCGACGGCGCCCGCGGGGCCCAGGGGATTCGGTCGCGCCCCGCGGGCGCGGGCAGGCGACGGCCCGACGGTCAGCGGTCGAGCTGCGCGTCGATCTCCGCGACGCGGGCCGCGACGAGGTCGCGGACGACGTCGTCGGGAAGCGGATGGTCGCTGGAGAACCGGACGGTCCCCTTCGCGTGCGAGAAGCCGTCGAGCCGCGGCTCGACGGCGGTCACCGCGGCCGGGCTGAACGGGTAGACCGCGAGGTGCTTCGCCGACGCCATGGCGCTGAGCAGCGCCTTGCCGCGGTGCAGCAGGGCGGGCATGCCGTAGCTCGTGCCCTCGGTGGCGTCGGGCGCGACGTCGCGCGCGACCCGGACGACGCGCCCGAGGGTCGTCCGGTCCGGCTCGTCGAGGCCGGCCAGGTAGTCCGTGACGGTCCCCATCCGGAAATCGTCCCGCGGCCCGCGGCGGACCGCTCGCCGAGCGGGACGGTCCGTCCGACCTGCAAGATCACAGTGCGCCCACCTTGACCTCAACCGTGGTCGAGGTCCTAGCGTGGCTGCATACCGACGGAAGGAACCTGAGGAACCATGCCTGTCTACTCTCTCCCCGAGCTGTCCTACGACTACGGTGCGCTCGAGCCGCACATCTCCGGGCGGATCATGGAGCTGCACCACTCCAAGCACCACCAGGCCTACGTCACCGGCGCGAACACCGCCCTGGAGAAGCTCGCCGAGGCCCGCGAGACCGGCGACTTCGCCGCGATCAACCTCCACGAGAAGAACCTCGCGTTCAACCTCGGCGGCCACGTCAACCACTCCGCCTTCTGGACCAACCTCTCCCCCGAGGGCGGCGGCGAGCCCACCGGCGAGATCGGCGCCGCGATCGACGAGCACTTCGGCTCCTTCGATGCCTTCAAGAGGCAGTTCGCCGCCGTCGCCGCCGGCGTCCAGGGCTCGGGCTGGGCCATCCTCGCCTGGGACTCCATCGGCTCCAAGCTCGTCACCGTCCAGCTCTACGACCAGCAGGGCAACCTCACCCTCGGCCTCACGCCGATCGTGCTGCTCGACGTCTGGGAGCACGCCTACTACCTCGACTACCAGAACGTGCGCGCCGACTACGTCACCGCCTGGTGGAACCTCGTCAACTGGTCCGACGCCGAGGCCCGCCTCCAGCGCGCCAAGACCCAGACCGCCGGCCTGATCGTCCCCGCCTGACCAACCCCCCGCGAGGACAAGCCCCGCCCGGGCGGGCACAACACCGCCCGCCCGCGAGAACGACATGAGGGTCGTTATCCACTGGATAACGACCCTCATGTCGTGTTCGGCGCCCTGCCGGGCGACGGGTCAGTCCGCCGTGACGAAGAGGTGGCGCGCTACGTCGTCGGGCAGGTCGAGGACCGTCTCCGCGCCGTCGCCCGAGACCGTGACGGCGCCGTCGTTCACCGCGACGACGAGGGTCTGGCGCGGGAAGACGCCCGCCTCGGCGAAGCGCGCGAGGAGGTCGACGTCGACCTGGACCGGCTCGGCGATGCGCTGGAGCACGACGCGCACCTCGGCCCCGTCGGTCGTGCCGCTCGCGGCGAGGTGCGCCGACAGGGAGACGACGCCGTCGAGGTACTCGACCTCCGGCAGGTCCTCGCCCAGCTCGCGCAGGCCCGGGATCGGGTTGCCGTAGGGGTCGTGCGCGGGGTGGTCGAGGAGCGCGACGAGGCGCTGCTCGACGAGGTCGCTCATGACGTGCTCCCAGCGGCAGGCCTCGGTGTGCACCTGCTCCCAGTCGAGCTTGATGACGTCGGTGAGCAGCCGCTCGGCGAGGCGGTGCTTGCGCATGACGCGCACCGCCGTCTGCTGCCCGAGCGTCGTGAGCTCGAGCTGGCGGTCGCCGCCGACGACGACGAGGCCGTCGCGCTCCATGCGCGCGACGGTCTGGGAGACGGTCGGCCCCGAGTGCCCGAGGCGCTCGGCGATCCGCGCGCGCAGCGGGGGGATCCCCTCCTCCTGCAGCTCGTAGATCGACTTCAGGTACATCTCGGTGGTGTCGATCAGGTCGGTCACTCGGCCTCCCGCGGCAGGTACGCACTCTTCTCTGGAACCGTTCCAGTCTAGCGCTCCGGCGTCGACACGATGATGTGCCAGTTGTGCATACTGTGTGCCGCACACTATGGTGTGAGGTATGACCGATCCCGAGATCTTCGCCGGGCACAGCCAGGAGGTGCGCCGAGGCTCCGTCGTCGTCGCGAGCCTGCTGCTGCTGCGCACGCCCGGCTACGGCTACGGGCTCCTCGAGGCGCTCGCCGCGGCGGGCGTCCCCGTCGACGCCAACACGCTCTACCCGCTCCTGCGCCGGCTCGAGAAGCAGGGCCTCCTCGCGAGCGAGTGGAACACCGACGAGGCGCGGCCGCGCAAGTTCTACCGCACCTCCCCCGCGGGCGAGCGCTTCGCCCGCGACCTGCTCGACGAGTGGCTCGCGATCGCGCGCAGCCTGCAGACCATCGACTCCCAGGAAGGCACGTCATGACGCTCACCGACCGCTACGTCGCCGCCACGCTGCGCCGCGTCCCCGCGGACCAGCACGCCGACCTCGAGCAGGAGCTGCGCGCGTCCGTCGCCGACGCCGTCGAGGCCAAGGTCGAGGCCGGCACCGACCCGGCCCGGGCCGAGACCGACGTCCTCAACGACCTCGGCGACCCCGACCGCCTCGCGGCCGACCTCGCGGGCCGCCCGCTCTACCTCATCGGCCCGACGCTCTACCTCGACTGGCTGCGCCTCCTCAAGGTGCTGCTCTGGGTCAGCCTCATCCCCGGTGCGATCGTGCTCGCGACGGACCTCGTCGACGGCGACGCCGTCGGGTCGGCCATCTGGAGCGGCATCTGGACGACCGCGTCGGTCGCCCTGCAGATCGCGTTCTGGACGACGCTCGTCTTCGTCCTGCTCGAGCGCTACGGCACCCCGCGGAGCCAGGACGAGCTCACCGGCCCGTGGACGGTCGACCGCCTCCCGAGCGAGCGCGCGCCCCGCGAGGTCACCCTCGCCGACACGGTCGTGTCGGTCGGCCTGCTCGTCCTGGTCGCCGCCGTGCTCCTCCTCCAGAACGTCGCGACGTACCGGGGACCCGACGGCACCGCGGTCCCCGTGCTGCAGCCCGACCTGTGGCCCGTCTGGACCGGCGTGCTCGTCGCGCTCGTCGCGGTCGAGATCGTGCTCACGATCCTCGTGTACGCGCGCGGCCGGTGGACCGTCGGCCTCGCGGTCGCCAACACCGTCGTCGGGGCGCTGTTCGCCGGCGCCGTCGTCTGGCTCGCGAGCGCCGACCGCCTCGTCAACCCGGCGTTCCTCGACGTCACGGGCGGCGACTCGGTCACCTGGCTCTCGAACGCGATCATCGCGGGCACCCTGGTCATCACCGGCTGGGACGTCGTCAGCGTCTGGGTGAAGGCCCTGCGCAGCCCGCGTGCCTAGGCTGGCCCGGTGACCCGCTCCCGCCTCGACCGCACCCGGCGTGCGGTCGAGGCGGCGGCCGCACGCGAGGGGTTCGCGCTCGACCCGGACCAGTCCGCGCTCCTCGACCGGCTCGCCCGGCTCGGCGACGAGCTCGCCGGGGCCCGACGGCGCCCCGTCCGCGGGCTGTACGTGTGGGGGCCCGCGGGGCGCGGGAAGTCGTGGCTCGCAGGGGCGTTCTTCGCGGCCGTCGCGGCCGGGCTCCCCGCCGGCGCGGCCAAGCGGGTCCACGTGTACGACCTGTTCCGCGCGCTGCACGCGGCGATCCACGCCCAGCGGGTGAGCGCCCTCGCCGGGCCGCGCCCCGCCGTCGGGCAGGGCGGCCCGACGCGCGGGTGGCGCACCCGCGCGGCCGCGCCGACCGCGGAGCCTCCGCCGCCCGGGCCGCCGGAGGAGTCGGCGGAGCCACGCCCCGGCACCGTCGACGCCGCGATCGACGACCTCCTGCGCGGGACCACGCTGCTCTACCTCGACGAGCTCCACCTGCACGACACCGGCGACGCGACCCTGCTCACCCGGCTCCTGCGCCGGGCGTTCGAGGCGGGCGTCGTCGTGCTCGCGACCTCCAACTACGAGCCCGGCACGCTGCTGCCGAACCCGCTGTGGCACCACGTCGCCGAGCCGGGCATCGCGCTCCTGCGGGCGCACCTCGACGTGGTCGAGCTCGCCGGCCCGACCGACTACCGGACGCTCGGGGGTCGCGGCCGGGGCGGGTTCGCCGGCGGCGCGTGGCTCCGTCCCGGCACGACGGCGCAGCTCGCCGACCACGGGCTCGTCGCCCCCGCCCAGGGGTCGCGGGCGCTCGTCCGTACCGGGACGCGGTCGTTCGAGGTCACCGCCGCACGGGCGGACGGCGAGCTCTGGGTGACCTTCGACGACCTGGCGGGCCGGCCCACGTCCACGCTCGAGTACCTCGACTGGGCCGCGCGCTTCCGCCGCTGGGTCGTGACCGACGTCCCGCTGCTCACCGACGTGGACCGCGAGGCCCAGCAGCGGTTCATCGCGGTCGTGGACGTGCTCGTGGACGCCGACGTCGAGCTCGTCGTCACGTCGCACCGCGCCCTGGCCACCTTCCGCACGACGATGCCGGACCGGCCCGACGCCTTCCGGACGGCCAGCCGGCTCCAGCTCCTGGCCGCGCCCGAGGACGGTCTTCGTCCTCCCGCGGGCGCCCCGCGCGGCTGAACCCGGCACGCCCGGACCCGGGAGAGCGACCCGGCGTGTCGTGGGCGGCGGCTACGATCGGCCGCAACCGACTGGACTGGAGGCACCCGGTGGCACGCACCGACGGCACCGACGACACGCGCGGGCAGCGCGGTCCGCGCGCGGCGGACGCGCTCACGTGCTCGTTCTGCGGCAAGTCCCAGCGCCAGGTGAAGCGGCTCATCGCAGGGCCCGCGGGCGTGTTCATCTGCGACGAGTGCGTGGCCCTGTGCCTCGAGATGGTCGAGGAGGACCGCGAGGCCGAGAACGCGTCGCAGGACGTCGTGACCGGCGACGGTCCCCTCCCCACGCCGCACGAGATCTTCGCGCACCTCAGCCGCTACGTCGTCGGGCAGGACGGTGCCAAGCGAGCCCTGGCCGTCGCGGTGCACAACCACTACAAGCGCGTCCGCGCCGCCGCTGCCGCCGAGGAGGCCGGCGACGCCCCCGCGACAGACGACCCGGACTACGTGGAGCTGGCGAAGTCGAACATCTTGTTGATCGGTCCGACGGGGACGGGCAAGACGTATCTGGCGCAGACGTTGGCGCGGATGTTGAA
>NZ_JBHJYJ010000016.1:0-45343 GCF_042269845.1 Cellulosimicrobium sp. NPDC055967
GGGCAGGGCAATCTGCTCGGTAACCCACGACCTTCATAGCGAGGCCCCGCCCGCGCGACCCGGGCCGACCCGGGAGCTACTCATACCGTCTGACCGACGCGCCGGCTACGAGGGCCAGGCGCCGGGCTCCTCCACGGGGCCGACGAGGCCGACGCGCACGTCGGCGAGGAGCTGCTGCCACGCGCCCTCGTCGAGCGGGCCCTCACAGTCGAGCGCGAGCACGACGGACTGGGTCGACGCGCCGCCGTCGAACGTGGGCACGCTCGCGACGCGCGCAGCACCCCGCACCTGCACCGGGCCCCGCGGGGTGTCGACGTCCCAGTCCTGCGCCACCGCGTTCATGCCCTGGATCGCCACGCCGTCGGAGGTGAGCGGGAGCAGGACGTCGCGCGTGGCCGCCGGGTCGCCGCCGTCCGCGTCGACGGTCTCCGCGAGCAGCGCCTCGGACACCTCGCGGGCGCCCGTCGTCGGAGGCGCGGCATCGCTCGTGCCGTGCCACGAGAGCACGCACGCACCGGCGGACCCGACGACCTGCCACCCCGCGCGCGCGACGAGCGGCGCCGCGGTCGGCGCCCCCGACAGGCTCACGACCTCGGGGGTATCGGCGACCGGGGCGGCGCCCGGGTCCGGGCCGGTCGCCCCGTCCTGCTCGCCCGGGGACGTCCCGGATCCTGGCTCGGTGTCCGGGGAGGAGGGCGAGCCGTCGGTCGCGTCCGGACCAGGGACGCTGTCCGGCCTGCTCGTCCTGGTCGCGTCGTCGGTCGGGTCGGGCGCCTGGCCCCCGGTGCACGCGCTCGCGACGGCCACGGCCAGCACGACCCCGACCGCGAGCGCCACGCCCTGACGCGGCCCGCGGGTCATGACCGACCACCCCACCGGCCGCGGTGCACGACGTCGTCGAGCGGCTTGCGCTCGCGACGTCGCGGCGAGCCCGTGGTCGCCCGGTCGGCGGGGTGCCCGACGGCGACGACCCCGGTCGGGGCGTACGTGTCGGGGATGTCGAACGCCGCGCGCAGCCGCGCGACCTCGCCCGGCGCGACGCCGAAGAAGCACGCGCCGAGCCCCTCGTCGACGGCGGTCTGCAGCATGAGCAGGGCGGCCATCCCCGCGTCGACGTGCCAGTACGGCACGGCCCAGCGGTTCTCGTCGCGGTCGGCCCAGCCCTTGTCGTCCTCGGCGTACCGGTCGAGGTAGACGTCCTTCGACGTGAGGACCACGACCAGCACGGGCGCGGTGCGCATCCCCGCGAGCCACGTGCTCATGCTCCGCTCGGGCTGCTCGGGCGAGCTCGCCGCCCAGAAGCGCGCGACGTCGTCGGGCTCGGTGAGCACGAGGAACGACCACCCCTGCGCGAACCCCGCGCTCGGCGCGCGGACCGCGTTGCGCACGAGGCTGTCGACCGCGTCCGGGGCGACCGGCTCGTCGGTGAACCGGCGCACCATGCGCCGGCGTCGGACGACGTCCTGGAACTCCACGTGGCCCCCTCGGCACGGTCCGGCAGCAGGTCCCCGCACCCTACCCGGCGACGTGCCGCGTCGTCCGGCCCGCCCGGCCCGACGGCGGAGCGTCGGACCGGGCGGGGGCGCGCCGGCTCAGGCGGCGTCGAGGCGGGCGCGCAGCTCCGGGTCGAGGTCGAGGTCCGCCGCGCCGAGCAGCTCGTCGAGCTGCTCGATCGTGCTCGGCCCGACGAGCGGGACCACCGGGTGCTCGCCCCCGAGGAGCCAGGCGAGCACGACCTGGTTGGGCGTCGCACCGAGCTCGCCCGCGACCTCGTGGAGGAGGCGGATGCGCTCGCGCGTGGTCGGGTGGTCGAACCCGTCCCACAGCGGCTTGTCGCGGCGCACGTACGCGCCCTGGAGGATGGGCGAGTACGCGGTGACGGCGAGCGGCGGGCGCCCGTCGACGCCCGTGGACGCCGCGTAGTCGAGCAGCTCGTACGACGCCCAGTTGTGCCGGCCCACCGCGGGCGTCGGGTAGGCGTAGGTGAAGTTCTGCTGGACGAGCCCGTAGGGTGCGACGCCCTGGCGCAGCGCCTCCTCGCGCGCCTCGACGACGCGCCACAGCGCGACGTTCGAGATGCCCGTGATGCCGACGACGCCCTCGGCCTGGAGCTTGCCGAACGCGCCGACCGTCTCGGCGAGCGGCGTCTCGTGGTCGTCGACGTGCCCGTAGAGCACGTCCACGTGGTCGATGCCGAGGTGGCGCAGGCTCTCGTGCGCCTCGTACCCGATGACGTCGGCGCCGAGGCCCTGGAAGTTCGTGGGCTCGACGTTCTGCAGCGGCAGGGCGGGGTCCTTCTTGGCCGCGCCGAGCTTGGTCGCGATGCGGACCTCGTCGCGCACGCCGCGGCTCGCGAGCCAGCGGCCGAGCAGGTCCTCGCTGTCGCGGCCGTGGCCGCCGGCCCACAGGCTGTAGTTGTTCGCCGTGTCGAGGAACGTCCCGCCCGCTTCGGCGAAGCGGTCGAGGATCGCGAACGAGGTGTCCTCGTCGACGAGCGTGCCCATGTTCATCGTGCCGAGGCACAGGGTCGACACGTCGAAGGAGGTGCGCCCGTCGCCGATGGTGCGGTACCGCATGGTGGTCTCCCGAGGTTCGTGGTGGACCCGAGTGGTCCGTGGTGGACCCGTGGTCCTGATGACGTGCTCCACGCTACGGAGAGATCGGCACGGGTGTACGGTCCGATTCCATGGTGCTGAACCAGACCAATTCCTCGTCGGTGGCCGGTCCGGCCGCGGCCGTCGCGCGCCCCGGCCCGACGGCGGAGCTCGCCTGGGAGGCGCTGCTCGACCTGGGGACGGGGCCGGGCTCGCGCGTCGAGCGGCTCGAGCGCGCGGTCCGCGACGCGGTGCGCGCCGGGCGCGTCCCCGTCGGCGCCGCGCTGCCGCCGAGCCGACAGCTCGCGGAGACGCTCGGGGTCTCGCGCTGGGTCGTCACGGAGGCGTACGGCCAGCTCGTCGCCGAGGGGTTCCTCGAGGCGCGCACCGGCTCCGCGACGCGTGTCTCCGCCGCGGCCCGGCCGACGAACCCGGTGGGGCCCGGGGCGGGCGCAGGTCACGACGCAGGTCGTGCGGGACGAGCGGCGGACCGTCGACCCGCGCCCACCCTCCCGGACTCCGGGCGGGCCGCGGGGTCGGCCCGGGCACGCACCAGCGCACGCGCCCGGTTCGACCTCGCCCCGGGCGTGCCCGACCTGCGGCACGTCCCGCGCGACCCGTGGCTCCGCGCGGCGCGCGAGGCGTTCGCGGACGCGTCGAACGACGACCTCGGCCAGCCCGCCCCCCCGGGGCACCCGCACGCGCGGGCCGTCGTCGCCGACCACCTGCGCCGGGCACGCGTCGTCGCCGGGCCGGACGACGCCGTCGTGCTCGCGCGCGGAGCGACCGACGGCATGGCGCGCGTCGCCGCGGCGCTCGTCGAGGCGGGCCACACGCACGTGCTCGTCGAGGACCCGAGCTGGTCGGTGCTGCGCGACGTCGCGGGGCGCGTCGGCCTCGTGCCCGTCCCGGTCCCCGTGGACGACGCGGGCGCGGACGTGGACGCGCTCGTCGCCGCGTCGCGGCGGACCGGGGCGCGCGCGGCGCTGCTGACGCCCGCCCACCAGTTCCCCACCGGCGCCGCGCTCGCCCCCGAGCGGCGCGAGGCGGTGCTCGCGTGGGCCCGTGCCGTCGACGGCCTCGTGGTCGAGGACGACTACGACGCCGAGTTCCGCTACGACCGTCGGCCCGTCGCCGCGCTCCAGCAGCTCGACCCCGACCGCGTGGTCCTGCTCGGCTCGGTGAGCAAGACGATGAGCCCGGCGTTCGGCGTCGGGTGGATGGTCGTGCCCGCGCGCTGGCGCGAGTCCGTGGTGCGCGCGGCCGCCACGACGCACGGCCCGACGGCGGCCCCGTCCACGGTCGACCAGCTCACGTTCGCGCGGTTCGTCGCCGCGGGCGGGTACGACCGCCACCTGCGCGCCGCGCGCGGCCGGTACCGCCGCCGTCGCGACGCCGTGCTCGCCGCCCTCGCGCGCGAGCTGCCGGGTGCCGCGGTGAGCGGCATCGCGGCGGGGATGCACGCGCTGCTCACCCTGCCCGGCTCACCCGACGACCCCGCGCCCGACGCCGCGCACGTCGTGCGCGAGGCCGCGCGGCGCGAGGTCACCGTCGTCGACCTGCGCCGCTACCAGGTGCGCCCCGCCGAGCGGTCGACGACCCTCGTGCTCGGGTACGGCAACCTCGCCGACGCCCGCGTCGACGAGGCCGTCGCCCGCCTCGCCGACGCGGTGCGGAGCGCCCGCAGGAGCGCCGTCAGCCCTTCAGGACGGTGACGAGCGCGGGGAGCGGGTCAGGGAGGTCGCGCGCCCGGCGCTCCTCCACCCACGCCCCCCGCACGACCTGGCTCCAGGCCGGCTCCGCCCGGCATCGCGCGGCGATGCGACCAGCCAGGTCGGGCCGCCCGACGATCGCCTCCTCGACGATCCCCGCTCCGAGCCACGTGACGAGGCGCTCGTCCTCGCTCGCGACGGCCTGCGCGACGAGCGCGTCGAGCAGCGGCAACGGGTCGGCGTCGTGCTCGACGCAGCTCCGTGCCACTTCCGAGACCTCGACCTCCGCCTCCGACCGCAGACGCTCGGCTCGTGTGCCCGCGGTCAGCAGGAGCCAGCCGAGGTAGCGTCGCGCGAGGTCCTCCGGTGTCGACATGCGCCCGATGCTGCCACGCCGGGCCGCGAGGTCACTCGTCGTGGGACAGGAGGCTGAACTCGGCGAGGAGCTCGCCGATCTCCGTGGCGTCCACCTTCTTCTGGAGCCGGTCGCGCAGGATCCGCGGCCCGGGGAGGTCGAGCTCCTCCCCGTCGCGCAGGGCGCTCACCGCGGCGAGCAGCTTGCGGACGTCGTACGTGCTGTTGAAGACCTCGGGGACGCCCCGCTCCAGGTCGAGGAGCTGGTAGGCCGCCTCCATCCCGGTGCGCACGGAGTACTCGGTCGTGAAGATCGTGTCCCGCGTCGTCTCGGCGAACTGGCCGATGAACGCGAAGTTCTTCGCGCCGTCGGGCACGACCTGCGGCCGGTCGCCCGCGTGCCGGGGCATGAAGAACGCCGTGACGTACGGCATCATCACGGGCACGCAGCTCGCGGCCTCGGCGGCGAGAGTCGGGATGTCGGCCTCGGGGACGCCGAGGTGGTACAGCCACTCCTGCGTGATCTCCTCGCCCGTGCAGTCCTGGAGCGGCTTCTTCACGTAGTCGCCCGGCGTCTCGACGAACAGCCCGTACACCCACACGACGATCTCGTCCGGCGACTGCGCCTTGAAGTGCGGCTGCCGGTTGACGGTCCAGCTCATGAGCCACGCCGAGTCGCGCGCGGTGACGATGCCGCCCGTGACGACCCTGCCGCTGAACGGGTCGCGCTTGCAGATGCGCTCGATGTACTCGGGGATGCGCCGGTCGAGCGTCGTGACGGTCGCGGACTGCCACTTGGTGCGCGGGATGTCGGTGCTGAACACGTCGGGCCGGCCGAACGCCGGGTCCTTCGCGGCGACGCGCCGCCACAGGTCCCACGCGGGCGCCGGCCCCGTGTCCAGGCGGGCGGGGGTGTGCTGGTCGCCGTTGTCGGAGTTCTCCGTGAGCGAGCCGATGGTCGCGATGACGAGGTCGTCCTCGCCGAGGTCGATCGTCTGCTCGACGGCGGCGCCACCGGACTCGTGGCCTGCCCCGTGGTCCAGCAGGTGCAGCCGCGTCGCGACCTTGCGGTCGGGCGCGAGCTCGAAGTCGACGTCGGTGACCTCGACGTGGAACCGGAACGTGACGCCCTGGTCCATGAGCCAGCGCGTGAGCGGCAGCACCATCGACTCGTACTGGTTGTACTTGGTGAACTTCAGCGCCGAGAGGTCGGGCAGGCCGCCGACGTGGTGGATGAACCGGTGCAGGTAGAGCTTGAACTCGAGCGCGCTGTGCCACTCCTGGAACGCGAACATCGTGCGCCAGTACAGCCAGAACTGGCTGTCGAGGAAGTGCTTCGACATCACCTCCTCGATCGACTTCCCCTCCATGTCCTCGCGCCGCGCGAGGAAGATCTTCGTGATCTCCTTCTGCGCCTTCTCGTCGAGGCGGAACAGGTTGTCGAACCGCGCGTCCTTGCCGCGGTCCTCGGTGACGCGCTGGAGCGAGAAGTTCGGGTCGTCCTTGTTGAGCCAGTAGAACTCGTCGAGGACCGAGACCCCCTCGGTCTCGATCGACGGCACGGAGCGGAACAGGTCCCACAGGCACTCCATGTGGTCCTCGAGCTCGCGCCCGCCGCGGATGACGAACCCGCGCCGCGGCTCCTTGATGCCGTCGAGAGCACCGCCGGGGAGCTTGAGGCGCTCGTAGACGGTGATCTTCTCGCCCGGGACCTGACCGTCGCGGACGAGGAAGCCCGCCGCAGAGAGCGAGGCGAGCCCCGCTCCGACGAGATGGACGGACCCGATCCGGTCCGTCCGCTCGGGCCTGCGCGGTCGCGCGAAAGCCTCGTAGTTGCCGCTCGAGTAGTACATGCCACTCCCTCTCACCGCCGACGACCGGAAAGGAGCGCCGCCCGCGGTGGCGCTCCCCTGCCATGCTCACGCCGGGCACGAGCGACCGCATCTCGGTGCACGAACGTGCACGGGTCCCCGCGACCGCAAGACCGGGACACCCGGGCACACGAGCAGGGCATGGAGACGACGCCGCCCCGCCCCCGCCCGTCCCGGACGACGGCGGCGCTCGCCCTGGCCGGCCTGCTCGCCCTCTCGGCCGGGGCGTCCGCGTGCGCGCCCGCGGGCGTGTCGTGGCCGGTCGCCGGGCTGTCGGACGCGCGGGACCGGTGGGCCGCGGCGGGGTACGACGACTACGCGTTCACGCTCACGTCGTCGTGCGGCGAGCGGAACCTCGTCGGGGACTTCGACGTCGAGGTCGTGGGCGGCGAGGTGGTCGCGGTGTCCGCGAGCCTCGCGCACCTGGAGATGACCCCGGAGTCGTACGTCGAGAGCGGTGGCCGCACGGTCGACGGGTTCCTCGACCTCGTCGACGAGCGCCACGACGACGTCACCGACGTCGCGTTCGACGGCGAGCTGGGCTACCCGACGTCGCTCACGCTCGACCCGATGCCGCGCGCGATCGACGACGAGGAGTGCTACGCGATCACGGACGTGCACCCCGCGCACGGCTGACTGCCGCCCACCCGGGCGACCGCACGCCGTCGGGCGACCCGGCCGCGCAGCGTGACGCTCAGAGCCGCTCGGCGAGCAGCTCGACGAGGGCCTTGCCCTGCACGCCGGCGAGGTCGTCGGCCTGGGTGCGGCAGGAGAACCCGTCCGCGAGGTACACGTCGCCGGGGGCGGCGTCGCGCAGCGCGGGCAGCAGCGCGTTCTCCGCGACCGCGACCGACGTCTCGTAGTGGCCCTTCTGCATGCCGAAGTTGCCCGCGAGGCCGCAGCAGCCGGCGAGGACCTTGATCGTCGCGCCCGCGTCGCGCAGCAGCCGCTCGTCCGCGGCGAAGCCCATCACCGAGTGCTGGTGGCAGTGCGGCTGCACGACGGCGGTCACGTCCGACAGGTCGGGCACGCGCCACCCGGACTCGCGGCCGGGCGCGGTGTCGACCGACGTGAGGAGCTCGGCGAGCGTGCGCGTCGCCGCGGACACGGCCTGGGCGCGCGGGTCGTCGGGGAACAGGTCCACGAGGTCGGAGCGCAGCACGGCCGTGCACGACGGCTCGAGCCCCATGATCGGGATGCCGTTCACGGCGTACGGGCCGAGCACGGACAGCAGGTTCTCCAGGCGCTTGCGCGCGCCGTCGAGCTGGCCCGTGCTGATCCACGTGAGGCCGCAGCACGCCTGCTCGTCCGGCACGACGACGTCGTACCCCGCCGCGGTGAGCACCTTGACGGCGGCCTGCGGCACGCCCGGCGACATGTTGTCGCTGAACGAGTCGGTCCACAGCACGACCTTGGGGCGCTCGTCGCGCACGGGGTGGCCGGGCCGCTCGCCGATGCGCAGGCCGGGCACGCCCTGGGTCGCGCCGCCGCGCTTCCACCACGTGCGGAAGGGCACCTCGGCGAACGTGGTCATCGAGCGGCGCGTGTCCATGCCGCCCGCCCAGAGGACCGTCTTCGCCAGCGGCCGGAAACCGAGCAGCTTGTTGGCCAGGCGCGGCATGCCGGTCGCGAGCCGTGCCCAGATCGGCAGCCAGCCGAGCGAGTAGTGGTCGACCGGGCGCAGCTTGCCGCGGTACGTACGGTAGAGGACCTCGGACTTGTACTGCGCCATGTCGACACCCGCGGGGCAGTCGCTCGAGCACGCCTTGCAGGACAGGCACAGGTCGAGCGAGTCGCGCACCTCGGGCGCCGCGAGACCGCCGACGAGAGTGCCGTTCACGGCCTCCTGGAGCACGCGGGCGCGGGCGCGCGTGACGTCCTTCTCGTCCTTGGTCGCCTGGTACGACGGGCACATGAAGCCGCCCGCGGCGCTGGTGTCGGCGCGGCACTTGCCGACACCGACGCAGCGGTGCACGGCCTGGGTCATGTCGCCGTGGTCGTGCGCGAACGAGAAGCCCTGGTAGCCGGCGCGACGCGAGATCTTCGTGACCTTCGCGGGCGCGGCCGTGCTCGTCCCGGGCGTCCCCGGCGCGCCGACCTTCGAGAGCAACGGGTGCGCGTGCGGGCGGCGCAGGTCGTCGTCGACCGCGCTCGGGCGCACGACGACGCCCGGGTTCATCACGTCCCGCGGGTCGAACAGCGCCTTGAACTGCTCCATGAGCGCGATCGCCTCGGGGCTGTACATGACCGGGAGCAGCTCCGAGCGTGCGCGGCCGTCGCCGTGCTCGCCCGAGAGCGAGCCGCCGTACTTCGCGACGAGCTCGGCCGCCTCCAGCATGAACGTGCGCAGCACCGACCCCGACGCCTCGAGCGGGATGTCGATGCGCAGGTGCACGCACCCGTCGCCGAAGTGCCCGTACGGCAGGCCGTCGACGCCGTAGCGCGCCATGAGCGCGTCGAGGTCGCGCAGGTAGTCACCCAGCTTCTCCGGCGGGACGGCGGAGTCCTCCCAGCCCGGCCACGCCTGCTCGCCCGCGGGCGTGCGCCCGGCGAGCCCCGCGCCGTCGGCCCGGATCTGCCACATCTTGGTCGCCTCGGGTCCCGCGGGCAGCATCATCGTGGCCTCGCTGCCCGACGCCGCGACGATCGCCTCCGCGTTCGCCATCGCCTCCTCAGGGGTCGCGCCCCCGACCTCGACCATGAGCCAGCCGGCGCCCGGCGGCAGCGGCGGGACGGACGCGTCGCCCTTGGCGCGACGCACGACGTCGACGAGCCGCGCGTCGAGGCCCTCGACCGCGAGCGGGCTGAGGTTCAGGAAGGTCGGGACGTCGTCGGCCGCGGACGGCATGTCCGGGTAGCCCAGCACGACGAGCGTCGGCTTGGACGGCACCGGCACCAGGCGGACCGTCGCCTCGAGGATCGTCACGAGCGTGCCCTCGGTGCCGACGAGCGCCTTCGCGAGGTCCGACCCGTTCTCCGGCAGCAGGTGCTCGAGCGAGTACCCCGACACCTGGCGCCCGAACCGCCCGAACTCCGTCCGGATCAGCGCGAGGTTCTCCCGGACGAGCTCCGCGAGCCCGGGGACGTCGGCGAACGTCGGGTCGCCCTTGCCAGCCGTGAAGCGGCGGCCGCGGCCGTCGACGACGTCGAGCTCGATCACGTTGTCGACCGTGCGCCCGTACGCGACGGCGTGCGGCCCGCACGCGTTGTTCCCGATCATGCCGCCGAGCGTCGCGCGGTTCTGCGTCGACGGGTCCGGCCCGAACCGCAGCCCGTGCGGCGCGGCCTGCTGCTGGAGCGCCGACATCACGACGCCCGGCTCGATGCGCGCCGTGCGCGCCTCCGGGTCCACGTCGAGCACGCGGTTCACGTGCCGCGTGAAGTCCAGGACCACGCCTGGCCCGATCGAGTTCCCCGCGACCGACGTCCCGGCGCCGCGTGCCGTGACCGGCACCTCGAGCTCGCGCAGCACGTCGAGCGCCGCGACGACGTCGTCCGCGTCCTGCGGGTACACCACGGCCTCGGGCACGACGCGATAGTTCGACGCGTCCGTCGAGTACTCGGCCCGGCGCCGCGTGGAGGAGTCCACCCCGCCGCGCACGACCGTGCGCAGCGCCTCGGCGAGCGCCGTGCGCGCGACGTCGGCCGCGCGTTCGGCCTCGCGGAGAGCGGCCGCGCGCTCCGCCTCCGGCGACGTCGTCGCGCGGGAGCCGGACCGCCGCGAACCGTTCCCGTCGTGCTGCGGGGCAGGGGTCGGGGTGGCGTCGATCTCAGCGGACACGTCGCGATTGTCGCACCCTCGCGCCCGGAGCCCCGGAACCGTCCGCCCCGTGGCTCTCCGAACCGCCGAGGTAGAGCCCTGGTCGGCCGAGGTAGAGGCGTGGTCGGGTCTCAGGCCCGCGGCGTGGGTTCGCGGTGGGGGTGGTCTCGGTGCTCGGGGCTGCCGCGCCGTCACCATGGTCGTTCGGGTGGGGGTTCTTGGAGCGCGGCTCTGACGCCCCTTCGCATCCGAGCCCACCCCCACCGCTCGGCCGTCGCCTTCGTCCTAGCCTCGTGATCGCCCGCGCACCGCCAGGAAGACGGGAGGCGGCCCGGCCCGCCGGGCCTGCCGAGGCAGAACTCCGGTCACGCGAGGTAGAACCCTGGTCCGCCGAGGTAGAACCCTGGTCACGCGAGGTAGAACGGTGGTTGGCCGAAGGAGAACCGTGGTCGGACCACCGGCGGGCCGGCCGCCGTCGGACATCGGACGACCACGACACACCGACGGCGAGACCGCGGACTACGCGGCGACAACGGCACGACCCGAACAGGGCGTCGCCGGACCAACCCGACACCGCAGGCAGTCGCCCGAGGCGAACACAGACCAGGGCGAGACGAAACCGGGTCGGGGTGGGTGGTGGTGCCGCGTCGTGGCGGGCCTGGCGGGAGCCGCGAGGAACGAGCGGCGGATGGTAGACGCGGCACCACCACCCACCCCGACCACCCAACGCAACCACACGCCGTCGGGCACAACCGCGGCTCTACCTCGACCGACCAGCGTTCTACCTCGCGGGACCAGAGTTCTACCTCGGCGGACCAGGGTTCTACCTCGACCGACCAGGGTTCTACCTCGACCGACCAGGGTTCTACCTCGGCGGACCAGGGCTCTACCTCGCGGGTCAGAGGACGAGCTCCGGTTGGAGCTTCTTGATGGTCCAGACGCGCTGCTGGCGGGCCGCGAGGGTCGTGACGGCGAGGGCACCGGCCAGGACGAGGAGGAGGACCGTGACGTCGCGGGTCACCGTCGCCATGTTGCCGCCATACAGGAGCTGTCGCAGGCCCTCGACGGCGTACGTCATGGGCAGGAACTGGTGCATCGAGCGCAGCGGCTGCGGGATGGTCTGCCACGGGAACGTCCCGCCCGCGGTGACGAGCTGGACGAGCATGAGGACGAGCCCGAGGAACTGCCCGGCCGCACCGAGCCAGACGTTGAGCGCCTGGAGGATCGCGACGAACGTCGCGGACACGAGCACGAGGAACAGCGCGGTCCCGACGCCGTGCACCGGGTCGATGTCGAGCGCGAACTTGGTCACCGTGAACATCGCGGCGACCTGCACGACGCCGATCGCGGCCGGGGTGAGCCACCCGCCCAGGGCGGTGGCCAGGCCGGAACGGCCCGCGGCCAGCGCCCGCGAGGACAGCGGGCGCACGAGCAGGAAGAGCACGTAGGCGCCGATCCAGGTCGCGAGCGACAGGAAGAAGGGCGCGAGGCCGCCGCCGTAGGTGCCGGCGGACGACAGCGCCTCGTTCTTCACGGACACCGGGTTGCCGATCGTCTCTGCCGTGTCCTGGCGAGTCTGCTCGTCGAGGTCCGGCACCTGGCCGAGCCCTTCGGCGAGCCCGTCGCGGAGCTGGGTGACGCCGTCGACGAGCTCGCCGGACCCGTCGCGGAGCTGCGACGTGCCGTCCGCGAGCGAGGTCGCGCCGTCGGACACCTGACGCGTGCCGTCGGCGAGCTGCGCGACGCCGTCCACGAGCTGCGGGGTCGCGGCGGCGAGCTGCCCGGTGCCGTCGGCGAGGCGGTCCGCGCCGTCGGCCGCCGTCGCGATCCCGGCGGAGAGCTGGGGCGTCGCGGCCGCGAGCCGGGCGGCGCCGTCCGACACCTGGCGCGAGCCGTCGGCGAGCTGGTCGAGCTTCCCGGAGGCCGCGGTCACCTGGTCGACGGCGGCCTGGACCTGCTCGCGCTGCTGGTCGAGCACGGGCGCGACCTGCGCCCGGACCTGGTCGGCGGTCGCCTGGTCGAGGACGCCGTCGGCGACGAGCTGGTCGAGCCGGGCGTCGACGTCGCCGCGGACCGTGTCGAGCGCGGGCAGCACCTGGCCCGCCGCGTCGGCGGCCTGCTGCCCGTACTGCGCGACCTGCGCGTTCCCGTCCGCCACCTGCGCGGCGCCGTCGGCGAGCTGGCGTGTCTGGTCGGGCAGCGACGACGTCGCGCCCCGGAGCGTCCCGAGCCCGGAGGCCAGGGACTCGGCGCCGTCGTCGAGCTGCCCGACGGCGTCCGCGAGCGTCCCGGTGCTCGCGTCGAGCCGCTCGGCGCCGTCGGCGGCCCGGCCCGCGCCGTCGGCGAGGGTGTGCGCGCCGTCGTCCGCGGTGACGAGGCCGTCGCGGAGCTGCGTCGCGCCGTCGAGGAGCTGGTCCGCGCCGTCCACGGCGTCGGCGAGGTTGGTGTGGATGGACGCGAAGCCGCGCAGGAACGTGTCCGCCGCCTCGGTGCCCACCTGCTCGGCGATGGAGTCGCGCACCTTGCCGACGATCTGGTCCGCGATGGTGCGCGCGAGGTAGTTGTTGGCGTCGTTCGTGATGAGCGTGAGGCTCGCCTGCTGCGGCGCGAACTCGCCCGCCGACGCGAGGTCGGCGGAGAACGTCGGGCCGATGACGAGCGCGGCGTCGTAGCGCCCGGACCGCACGCCGTACTCGGCGTCCACCTGGCTCGTCTCGACCCAGCCGAACCCGCCGTCGTCGAGCAGCTGGTCGGCGACGTCGCGCCCGAAGTCGCGCCGCGTCGTCGCCCCCGTCTGGGCGTCCGTCGTCGTCGTGCCCTCGTCGAGCACGACGAGCGCGGCGGGGATCTCGTCGAGCTTGTCGTACGGGTCGTGGTTCGCGAACAGGTAGAGGCCCGCATAGAGCGTGGGGATGAGCGCCATCGCGAGGATCGCGAGGCGCGGCAGCGTGCCGGCGGCGAGGCGCCGGAGCTCGGACAGCCCGAGGCGGATCGCAGTCATCGGCCCTCCTGGTCGTTCTCGACGTCGGCGCGCGCGTCGAACCCGGGATCGTTCCTCAGTTCGTCGCCAGCCTGGGGAGCGACCCCGGGTTCGGCAGCGTCCGTGACCTGGTCGGGATCAGGCACCGGGTCCGGGGCGGGCGGCGAGGTCGGGCGCGTGCGCAGGACGACGACGGGAGGCTCGTGGATCGAGGCGCCGCGGGCCGGTGGCAGGTCGACGCCGAGGTCGCGGGCCGAGGCGCGCGTGCACTGCACGAGCACGCCGTAGCCCGCGGCGGCGAGGGACTGCGCGACCTCCCACCAGCCCGACGGCTCGCCGCCGTGGCGGTCCGGGAGGGTGAGCACGAGGAAGCGGACGTCGGGGTCCTCGGCCGCGAGCGCCGCGAGGAGCGCGGTGCGCACGACCCCGGGGACCTGGTCGAGGCGCCGCCCGCGGTCGGCGGCGAGGGAGTGGTCGGCGAGCCAGCGGGTGACGTCGGAGGGCAGCGACCGTCGTCCGGCGAGCGCGAGGCCCTCGGCGACGACGTCGGACACGGTGAGCGCGTCGTCGGGCTCGCTGATGCCGGGGACGTCGACGACGGCGGTCACGTCGCGCAGGGTGGCGGCGGCGCCGCGCGCGGCCCGTCCGGACCGCCGTGACGGCGCGCTCGCGGGCAGGAGCCGGACCTCGCCCGCGGACGGATCGAACCGTCCCGTGGCGACGAGGGCGAGGGCGGTGTGCCCGTGCCCGGGCTCGCCCGCGACGAGCACGCTCTCGCCCGTGGACCAGGCGAGGTCCATCGGCTCGAGCATCGGCTCGCGCCGCCCGTCGACGCGGACGTCCGTCAGCGTGATCTGCATCCCGGCTCTTCCCTCTCGTGGGTCCCCGGTCCTCCCCGAGGACGCCGTTGACTCACGGTCAACAACGCTACGCCTCTTGTTGACTCGCGGTCAACAACGGCGTACAACGGATGTCATGCCCCGCACGCCCGCTCCCTCGTCCGGCGCCCCGGCCCCGGCCGGCGCGCCGAGCCCGCCGCCCGGCGCACGCCGCCGTCGCGAGCCCGCCGACCGCCGTCGGGAGCTGCTCGACGCCGCCGCGCGGCAGGCCGACGAGCACGGCCTGGACTCCCTCACCCCCGCGGTCGTCGCCGCGCGGTCGGGAGCGTCCAAGGCCCTCGTCTTCCACTACTTCGGGTCCACCGCGGGACTGCGCCGGGCCGTCGCGCTCGAGGCCGTGGCGGGGCTCGAGGCGGCGACCGTCGCACCGGACGATCGTCCTCTCGCCGAGCGTCCGGCGCTCGCCGTCGCGTCGTTCCTCGACGCGGTCGAGACCCGCCGCCTCGTCTGGCAGGACCTGTGGCGCGGCGCGCTCGCCGAGGACGACGCGACGCAGGAGGCGCTCGCGCGCGTCCGGGAGGGCCTCGTCGCCCGGCTGACCTCCACGGTCTCCGCGACGTCCGGCGCGCCGCTCACGTCGCCGCGCCTCCGGCTGATCGCCGCGGGCTGGGTCGCGCTCGTCGAGAACGTCACCGCCGCATGGCTCGGCGGGAGCGACCCGTCCCGCGCGGAGATCGAGCGGCTCGTCCTCGCGAGCGCGGTCGTCCTCGTCCCCGAGCTCCCCGAGCCCGCGCGCGGCGCCGTCCTCGCCATCGCCCGGGCGAACTCGGGCGCGGCGGGCTAGCGTCGGGAGAGCGCCCGCCACACACGGACACAGGGCGGGGCGGACGAGGTCGGGAGGCAGCGCATGCGCGTGGTGGTCGTCGGGGCGAGCGGGAACGTCGGCACGGCGGTGCTGCGCCGGCTCGCGGCCGAACCCGTCGTGACGTCCCTCGTCGCGGTCGCGCGGCGCGTGCCGCGCGCGGACGGGTCGAGCACGGTGCGCGCCCCGCACGACGCGGCGACGTGGCGGTACGCGGACGTCGCCGCCGCCGACGCGGACGAGCGGCTCGACGCCGCGCTCGCCGGAGCGGACGTCGTCGTGCACCTCGCGTGGGCGATCCAGCCGAGCCACGACCGCAAGCGCCTGCGCCGCGTCAACGTCGAGGGCACGCGCCGCGTCGTCGAGGCGGCGCAGCGCGCCGGCGTCGCGCACGTCGTCGTGGCGTCGTCCGTCGGCGCATACTCCCCCGCCCCGTACGCGGGCGACGCACGCGACACCCCGGTCAACGAGGGCTGGCCCGTCGAGGGGATCCCCGGCTCGTCGTACTCCGAGGACAAGGCGGCCGTCGAGACGCTGCTCGACGACCTCGACCGTCGGAGCGGGATCGTCGTCTCGCGCGTGCGCTCGGCCCTGGTGTTCCAGCGCGACGCCGCGTCCGAGATCGCGCGGTACTTCCTCGGCCCGCTCGGCACGCGCGTGCTCCGCCGCTCCCCCCTGCCCGCCGTCCCCCTCCCCGAGGGGCTGCGCCTCCAGGTGGTGCACGCGGAGGACGTGGCCGAGGCGTACGCGCGCATCGTGGTCGGCCGGCACCCCGGGCCGTTCAACGTCGCCCATCCCACGGTGCTCACGCCGCAGGACGTGGCGGACGTCGTCGCTGACGGCTCGCTGCGCACCGTCCCCTACGGGACGGCGCGGACCGCCGTCGCGGCCGCGTGGCGGGCACGCCTGGCGCCGGTGGGCGAGGGCTGGCTCGACATGGCGATGCGCGTGCCCGTGCTGGACACGAGCCTCGCCGGGGAGCTCCTGCGGTGGCACCCGGCCCACGGCGCGAAGGACACGCTCACCGAGCTCGTCGGCGGGATCCGCGACGGCGCCGGGACCTCGACCCCGCCGCTCCTCCCCCGCTGACCAGCCCGTTCCGCATCTCGACCACCGCCGAGCACGACGGAGGGTCGCCGTCCGGACGGACGACGACCCTCTGTCGCGATCGGCACGGTGGCGCGCGTCAGCTCTCGAGCGCGGCGTCCAGCGTGACCGTCGGGACGCCCGCGAGCGCCTTCGACACGGGGCACGTCGCCTTGGCCGTCTCGGCGGCCTGCTGGAACCCGGCCGCGTCGATGCCCTCGACCTCGCCGCGCACCGTGAGCGCGATCGTCGGGATCTGGAAGCCGCCCGCGGGGTCCGGCGCGAGCGTGACCTCGGCGGTCACCTCGAGCGAGACGGGCGTCGCGCCGGCCTCGGCGAGCACGGCCGAGAACTGCATGGCGTAGCAGGACGAGTGCGCGGCGGCGATGAGCTCCTCGGGGCTCGTGACGCCGCCCGCGTCGTCCGCGGCGCGGCGCGGGAACGAGACGTCGTACGTGCCGACCTTCGAGCTCGACAGCTCGACCTGGCCCTGACCGTCCTGCAGTCCACCGTTCCAGGCGGTACGAGCGATACGCGTGGGCATGCGAGATCTCCTTCGACGTCGGGGTACCCGGGAGGGACCCGGGCTCGTCCCGACCGTAACGCCCCGACGGCCCGCCTGCCCCCGAGCGCGGCGCACGTCACAGTCCCCCGAGATCGGCAGTCCGGGTCGAGATCGGCGGTCGCAGTCGAGATCGGCGGTCGCAGTCGCCGATCTCGACCGCAGGTGCCGAAGTCGCGGTGCGCTCGCACGAGCACCGCCCGGGCTCTCGGCGGCGCGCCCGTAGAGTGTGCGCCCGTGAGCGTCGAGGAGATCCTGGGGTTCGTCACGGGCGCCGCGTGCGTGTGGCTCGCGGTGCGGCAGAACGTGTGGACGTTCCCCGTCGGGCTGGCCAACAACGTGGTGTTCCTCGTGCTGTTCACGGGCACGGGCCTGTACGCGAACGCGGGACTGCAGGTCGTGTACCTCGTCCTCGGCGCGCTCGGCTGGTACTGGTGGCTGCGCGGCGGCGCCGACCGCGGGCGCCTCGTCGTGCACCGGACGCCGCGCGCCGCCTGGGTGGTCGGGCTCGTCGCCGCCGCGGCGACCACGGCCGCGCTCGTCGCGGTCCTCACCACCTGGACCGACTCGGCGGTGCCGTTCTGGGACGCGCTGACGACGTCGTCGAGCCTGCTCGCGCAGACGATGCTGGGGCGCAAGTGGGTCGGCAACTGGTGGGTGTGGATCGCGACGGACGTCGTGCTCGTCGGGCTCTACGCGAGCCAGGGGCTGTGGCTCACCGCCGCGCTCTACGTCGGGTTCGTCGCGCTGTGCGTCCAGGGCCTGCGCGAGTGGTCCGCCGCCCTGCGCACGCCGGGCGCCGGGGCGCCCAGGGACGACGGCGCGGGCCTCGCCGAGCCGGGCGCCGCCGGCCCGGCCCCCGTGCCCGACGACGCGGAGCCGGCCCGGTGACGCGGCTCGCCCACGGCCTCGTCATCGGCAAGTTCTACCCACCGCACGCCGGCCACGTGCACCTCGTCCGCACCGCGCTCGCGCGCTGCGAGCGCGTCACCGTCCAGGTGCTCGCCTCGACGAGCGAGTCGATCCCCGCCGCGCTGCGCGCCGAGTGGCTGCGGGCCGAGCTGCCCGGTGCGCGCGTCGTGCACGGGCTCGACGACGCCCCCGTCGACTACGCGGACCCGCACGCGTGGGACGAGCACGTGAAGGTCATGCAGTCGCTGCTCGACCCCGACGACCCGCCCGTCGACGCGGTGCTCACCTCCGACCGGTACGGCGTCGAGCTCGCGCGGCGCTTCGACGCCACGTGGGTCCAGGTGGACCCCGACCGCCGCCACCTGCCCGTGTCCGGCTCGGCCGTCCGCGCCGACCCCGCCGCGCACTGGTGGGCGCTGCCCGCGCCGGTCCGCTCCTGGTACGTGCGGCGCGTCGTCGTGCTCGGTGCCGAGTCCACGGGCTCGACGACCCTCGCGACCGACCTCGCCGCCCACCTCGGGCTCGACCCCGTGCTGGAGTTCGGGCGCGAGTGGTCCGAGGTCCGGCCCGGCGGCCTCGCCGCGCCGTGGCACACCGCCGAGTTCGACCTCGTCGCGCGCGAGCAGGCACGGCGCGAGGACGACGCCGCCGCGGTGTCGCCCGTCCCGCTCCTCGTGTGCGACACCGACGTGCTCGCCACCACGCTGTGGCACGAGCGCTACGTGGGCCACCGCTCCCCGAGCGTCGAGGCGCTCGCCGCCGCCCGCCGCCCCGACCTCTACGTCCTCACCGGCGACGAGATCCCGTTCGTCCAGGACGGCCTGCGCGACGGCGAGCACGTGCGGCACGCGATGCAGGACCGGTTCCGCGACGTCCTCGCCACGACCGGCCCGTGCCTGGCGGACCCGGCCGACGTCGTGCACCACCTCGGCCCCGCCGAGCTGCCGACGCCGGACGGCCGCCGCCCGGGCGTGCCGTGGTTCGAGGTGCGCGGTGGCCGGGCGAGCCGCCTCGCCCAGGCGCTGGCCGCCGTCGGGCCGCTGCTCGCGACCCCGCGCCACGTGGCCGACCCGCTCCCCCAGGCCGGCACCGACGCCTTCTGATCCGCGGACCCGCCCCGGCGAGCCCCGCGGACCTGGCACGGACGTCCCCGCGCCCCGCGCGGGACGGTGGCAGGATCGGCCCGTGACCGATCTCGAGCACGTGTCCTCCGCGCCGACCCGGCCGCAGCCCGCGGGGCCGGCTGACGGGCGCGACCCGTTCGCCCTGGGCGTCGACGACCTGTTCGGCACGCCCGTCACCGGGGCGGGCCCCGACGACGGCGTGGCCCGGGGCGGGCTGCCGCTCGACGAGAAGCTACGGCAGGCGTACTTCTGGGTCGTCAACCACGCGATCATCAGCCCCCACTACGACGTCGAGTTCGCGGCGCCCGGCGCGCGGGAGACGAGCTTCCGGCTCGGCGACTCGAAGGCGCTCCTCACCCTGCCGAGCGACCAGTCGTACTCGAGCTTCGTGCTGCTGCCGCTCCTGACGTTCGCCGTGCGGGGGCGGTGCCTCATGATCGGCGGGCCGGGGCGCGGGAAGACCGCGAGCGCCGTGCTCATGGGCGTCCTCGCGGGCTACCCGGTGCGCGACGTGCGCCGCGCGATGCAGCACGGGCACCCGCAGCTCACCGTGTCGGACCTGTTCGGCACGCCCCTGCCCAAGGACCTGGTGCAGGCGGACAGCCTCGCGGACGTGGACGTCGCGTGGCGGTCGTGGCTGGGCATGCGCGTGAAGATCGTCGACGAGTACAACCGCATCCCGACGCGCACGCAGTCGGCGCTGCTCACCGTGCTCGCGGACGGGTACGTCGAGGTGTACGACCAGGTCTACGAGACGGGCGACGCCGCCTGGTACCTCACGGCGAACGACGACGCGGGCGGCGGCACGTACCAGGTGGTCGACGCGCTGCGGGACCGCATCGACGTCGTCGTGCACGCGCTGCCGTTCAACAACCGCTTCCTCGGCGACCTCGTGGCCCGGGCCGAGCGGCGCGTGCGCCCGGAGGACAACGTGCCGCCGGAGATCGTGTTCGACGCCGCCGAGCACGACGCACTGCACGCCGCGATCCTCGCCGTCCCGTTCCCGGAGCCGGTGCGCCGCCGCCTCGAGTTCTTCGCGAGCCAGCTCGAGGTGCTGGAGCGCGCGGGGTGGCAGTTCGAGTACCGGACGAAGGACACGGCGCGCGTCGCGGGCGTGGACCCGCACCTCGTGGCGACGGCGGACACGGGCCGCGACCGGCTGGGCGACGTGGGTGCGCAGACCCTCAACGGCCTGTCGGTGCGCGCGCTCCAGTCGCTCGTCGCGTACGCGAAGGCGATGGCGTACTTCCGCGGGGACGCCGAGGTGGAGCTCGCCGACCTGCGCGCCGTGCTCCCGTTCGTGCTGCACGACAAGCTGCTCCCCGACCTGCAGTCGGCCCCGTTCGACGACCGCGAGCGCGAGCCGCTGCGCTCGGACCGCGTGTCGTGGATCCGCGACCTCTTCGACACGGCGTGCCGCCAGTACGACGCCGCCGGCCTCGACGACCAGGACGACGTCGGGGCGGTCCTCGCGGACGTCGCGGCCGGGTTCGAGGGGCTGCCCGAGGCGGAGGTGCTGCGCCGGCTCGCCCGGATCGAGCACGTGCTCGCGTCGTGGGAGAAGCACGCCAAGCTGCACGGCCACGTGTACGAGGACGCGCTCGCGCTCAAGTACGCCCACCAGCGGTACACGAACTACCTCACCTGGCTGCGCTGGAGCGGCGCGTGACGCTGCCCGACGGCGCACGGTCGCCGTCGGCCGGGGACGCGGCCCCCGCGGGTCGTCCGCCCTTCGCCGACCGCGCGCTCGCCGAACGGGAGCGGTACGACGCCGTCCTCGCGCGGGCCCTCGCGCTCGGCGCGGACCGCGACATCCTCGCCGACGCGGTGCGGGAGGTGGCCGCGGCCGCGGACCCGCTCGCCCGCCAGCTCGGTGCGGACGCGTTCGCAGCGACGTGCGACGCGCTCGTCGACGCGCTCGCGCGGCTCGCCGCCGCGCGTCGCTGGCGTCCTGGCGCACCGGAGCGACGCGCGCTCCTCGACGTCGTCCCGCGGCTCGCGCCGTGGCTCGCCCTCGCCCCCGCGGCCACGGTCGCGGCGGTCGTCGACGCCGCACGGGCCGTCGGGGGCGGTCCGGGGGCGCGCGGGGACGTGACGGCGTGGGCGGCGCGCGTGGTCGACGCGGCCGCCGTCGGGGTCGGCAGCCCGGCGGACGTCGGTCCGGGACCCTCCGCGGCGGACCTGGTCCGACGCGCGGTCCTCGTCGCGGCGTGGCGCAGCGGGCTCGTGCGCTACCGGGACGCGGCGCTCGACGCCGCGCGGTCGCTCCCGGAGCCGGTCGCGCGGGCCGCGCTGTCGTTCCCCGCGTCCGGGGCGTCCGGGGCGTCCGGGGCGTCCGGGGCGTCCGAGGCGTCCGAGGCGGACGGGACGGCCGACGCCGCGGGGCTGCGGGCCGTGCTCGACCGCCACGCCGCGGACCCGTGGTGGTGGCCCGCCTCCGGGCAGGGCGACGAGCCCGCCGGGACGCGGTGGGTCCGGCTCCCGGGCGCTCCCGGGCCCGCGCAGGTCCTGGGTCGCTTCGGCGGCTTCCGCGGGTTCGGCGGCCCGTGGCTGTCGCCCGCGCTCGTCGTCGGCGCCGACGCGCGCCACCCCGGCCTGCGCTGGGTGCTGCTCTCGACCGGCGACGGCCCGCCGACCGCCGTGGGCACCGCACCGGACACCGCGACCGTCGGCGCCGAGACGGTCGAGTGGACGCTCGTCGCCGACGTCCACGGCGCGTTCGTCGCGCGCGCCCCGGGCGCGGGCGACCACGCCACCGGCGCGGTCACGCCGCCGCGCGCCGACGTCGACGACCAGGGCCTGCACGGGTCGGACCACAGTCCCGCCGGACGGCCCACGCCCGAACCGGCCCCCGACCCGGCCCCCGCCCCGGCCCCCGACGCAGCCCTGACCGACGTCAGCGGCGCCGCGGTGGTCGAGACGCCGTCGGGCCGGCTCGCGCTGCTGAGCCGGACCGGCTCGTACGACGTCCTCCTCGTGCGGTGGCCCCGGTGAGCGCGCCGACGCCGGAACCCGTCGGGGCGCTGCCCGACGAGCGACCTCGCGCCGACCTCGGGGCGCTGCGCCGGCGGTGGCAGGCCGCGTGGCCCGAGGCGCTCGCGGCCTGGGGCCGGTTCACGCGCCTCGGCGCCCCGACGCTGCACGGCCCCGCCACGGTCCCGGAGGGGGTCGGGTCGTTCGCGTGGTTCTCGACGACGCGCGTGAGCGTGCACGTGGACCTCGCCGAGGTCGTGGAGCTGGGGATCGAGGACCACGCGGTCGCGGTCCTCGCGCACGAGGTGGGGCACCACGTGCTGTCCCCCGGCGACCTCACGACGAGCGCGCTCCTCGTCGCGCGCACGCGCGCCGGGCTCGTGGACCAGGACCAGCTCGCGCCGCTCACGGCGAACCTGTGGAGCGACCTGCTCATCAACGACCGGCTGCAGCGCCGCGCCGGGATCGACCTCGCCAGGCTGTGGCGCGCGCTGGGGCCGGGGACGAGCACGGTGATGCAGACCGTGCTGCGCGCGGACGAGATCCTGTGGGGCCTGCCGCGCGGCGACCTCACGGCGTCCGACGTCCCGGTGGCCGAGCGCGAGGCGACGCTCGTCGCGCGGCTCGTGCGCGCCTACGCCGACGACCCCGTCGGGGGCGCCGCGGGGTTCGCCGCGCTCCTGCGCACGCTGCTCGCGTCGGAGGCGGGGTCGCTCGCCACGGCGAAGGACCCCCGCCGCCAGGCCCGGCCCGAGCACGGGGACCGCGAGGCCCGCCGACGGCACCTGCAACGACGGCGGTCCACGCTGCCCGAGGTGGTCTGCGGGCAGGACGAGGTGGCCGGGGCGGTCCCCGGCGGGCTCGCGACCGACCCGCGCGCCGCCGAGCCGGTGCGGCACCCCGTGCTCGACCCGCGCGTCGTCGGGGACCTCGGGCTGGGGACGGCCGACGACCCCGCGACGGACGCCGCGCACCACGCGCCCGGGACGGACGGCGAGGGCGCGCACGACGCGACCGGCCAGGCCCTCGCGCCGGCGGACTACGACGCGACGCTCCGGCTGCTCGGGCTCACGACGGACGCCGCGGCGTCGGCCCGGCGCTGGTACCGCGAGCACGCCGCGCCCCTGCTCGTCCCGTTCCCCGTGCGCGAGCACGTGCGCGCCACGGAGCCGCTGCTCGGCGCGCACGAGCAGTGGGACGTGGGCGACGAGCTGGGCGACGTGGACTGGACCGGGACGCTGCTGCGCTCGCCCGTCGTCGTGCCCGGGTTCACGACCGTGCGCCGGTCGGTCGACGAGGACACGGGTGACGAGCCCGACCGCGTCCCCGTCGACCTCGACCTCTACCTCGACTCGTCCGGCTCGATGCCCGACCCGACGCGCCGCGTCGCGCCGATCGCGCTCGCCGGGGCCGTCCTCGCGCTCTCGGCCCTGCGCGCCGGGGCGCGCGTGCAGGCGACGACGTGGAGCGGGCCGCGGCAGGTCGCCGGCACGGACGGGTTCGTGCGCGACGAGGACCGCGTGCTCGACGCGGTCGTCGCGCACTTCGGCGGCTCGACGTCGTTCCCGGTCCCGCTCCTGGAGCGCACGCACCTCGGCGACCCGGCCACCGGTGCCCCGCCGACCCGCACGCGCCCGTGCCACGTCGCCGTCATCTCCGACGACGGCGTCGTGTCGATGTTCGACGACGTCGTCCGGATCCGCTGGGGCGCGCGACCCGACACCGAGCTCGTGGCGCCCCACGAGGGCGTCGCGGCGCGCGCCGTCGCGGCCGCCGGGGGCGGGGGCACGCTCGTGCTGGACGTCTCGGCGAAGGGCGCCGAGACCGTGCGGGAGCACGCCGTGGGCTACCGGGTCCACGCCGTGCAGACCCAGGACGACCTCGTCGCGTTCGCCCGCGCCTTCGCACGCGAGCTGTGGGGTGCCTCGGCCGGTGCCCCGGCGAGCACACCGTCGAGGAGCACGACAACGAGCAGCCGACCGGAAGGAGCCCACCGTGGCCGATGACCACACCCGCCCGACGGTCGAGGGCCCCGCGCTCGCCGACGTCGTGCACCGCCTCGCCGACACGCCTCCGGACGTGCTGGACCACCCCGTGGTCGTGGCCGCCGCGCTCGTCGGCGACACCGCGGACCTCCTCGCCGGCGGCGGCGCGGTCGGCGTGCTGCACGGCCCGCAGCGCGCCGCCGTCGCGGCGCTGTGCACGCACGCCCCGTACGCGGCGCTCGCCGGGACGGTCTGCTGGCTCCTGCGCGACGAGCACCTGCTCGCCGCGCCCGCGTCCCGGGCCGCCGTGACGCCGGGCGCGCTCGTGCGGGTCGTCGAGCAGACCGTGCCCGCCCTCGCCCTGCTCCGGACACCGGACGAGTGGCTGCACGCGCCGACGGCGCGTGAGGAGCTGGCCCGCGCCGTGCTGCGCGAGCTCGGGCTGCGGCCCGCGGGCGAGAGCCCCGAGGTCGCCCAGGACCGGTGGGCGGCCGTGAGCACCGCGGAGCAGCGCCGGATCGCGCGCGAGATGGCGCAGGAGGCGCGCCGCGCCGAGCAGCTCGCACGCGAGCTCGCGGAGAAGCGCGCCAAGGAGGCCGCCGCGCAGTACGCCAACTATTAGCGAAGCTCCTGACGAGGACTCCATGACGACACCCGACGACGCCCCCGACCTCACGCTCGACGAGTACGCGCCCGGCGCGGCGGTCGCGCTCACCGACGCCGAGCGCTGGCCCACGCTCGACGACGCCGGCCGCGCCGCGCTCGACGCGGTGCGGGACCACCCCGCCGCGCCCGCCTGGGTCCACGTCACCGGCGACCGGCTGCGCCCCGACGACCTGCCCGTGCTCGACGAGGTCGCGGCCCGCCTCGCCGCGGGGCGCGCCGACTCCCGCGCCGGCACCCACGTCGAAGCCGCGGTCGACGCCCGTCCCGGCAGCCGCTCCGAGGGCCCGGCCGCGCCCCCCGGCGTCGCGGCCGCGCCCTCCGCCCCGCCCGCCTGGGTGGGCGCCCTCGTCGACCGGGCGCACGCCGTCGTGCCGCGGTACCGCCGGGCGCGCGACCGCGGGGAGAGCCGGGCCGGGTCGCCGCTCACCGCGGTCCGTCCCGTCACGCGCGACGACCTGCGGCACGACGTGGCGTCGTTCGTCCCCGTGGACGTGCCGCTCGGGCGCGTGCTCGAGGGCACGAGCTCCGGCAGCACGGGCGCGGCGGTCCGCGTCCCGCTGCACCCCGTGGCCGTCGCGGCGGACCTCGTGCTGCTGCAGCACCTCATCACCGATCCGGCAGCGGGCGCCGGCGCGGCCTGGGAGCCCGCGCCCGGCCGCCTGGGCCTGATGAACCTCGTGGACCAGCGCGAGGCGTTCACGTACGCGTCAGCGATGACCGGGTTCCGGCGCGGCCCCGGCGTCGCCGCACCGAGCATGGCGCGCGTCAACCTCGACCCCGGCGCGTGGGCGCACCCCGGCGACCGCGCGGCGTTCCTCGCGGCGCAGGACCCGCAGGTGGTGTCGAGCTCGCCGCTGCCGCTCCTCGCGCTCGCCCGGCTCGCGGAGGAGGGTCTCGCCCTGCACCCGGTCGCGCTCGTCAGCGGGGCCGCGCACCTGTCCGACGTCGCCCGC
The DNA here is from genome assembly GCF_042269845.1 of Cellulosimicrobium sp. NPDC055967. Taxonomy (NCBI): domain Bacteria; kingdom Bacillati; phylum Actinomycetota; class Actinomycetes; order Micrococcales; family Promicromonosporaceae; genus Cellulosimicrobium; species Cellulosimicrobium sp. NPDC055967. The sequence continues at coordinate 25,234 of NZ_JBHJYJ010000016.1, forward strand.
GCGCGCCTGCGCGCCACGTGGGACGTCCCCGTCGTCGACCTCTACGGGCTGCGCGAGACGGGCGCGGTCGCGGCCCGCACGGACGCGGGACCGTTCGTCGTCGTCGCGGGCCGGCGCGTCTGGGTCGAGATCCTCGACGGCGGCGGCGCGCCCGTCCCCGACGGCGACCTCGGCGAGGTCGTCGTCACGGTCGACGAGAACCCGTACCTGCCGCTGCTGCGCTACCGCACCGGCGACCGCGCGCGGATCGTGCGGCGCGGTGAGCGGGTCGAGCTGCACGACCTGGAGGGCCGGTCGCCCGTGCGCTACCTGCGGCCCGACGGCGCGTGGGTGCCGTCGGTCGACGCCGCCCAGCACCTCCAGGCCCACGGCATGGCCGCGTGGCAGCTCCACCAGGCGGCCGACGGGGACGTCGTGCTCGACGTCGTGCCCGACGCGGCCGGCGACGTCGGGGCGAGGGCCGCGCGCGCCGCGGGTGACGCCGTCGGGCACCTCCTGGGACGCCGCGTCACCGTGCGCGAGGTGAGCCCCGCCCGGCTCGGGGCGGGCCGGGCCCGTCGCTGGTCGAGCGACGTGCCCGGCGGGGCCGCGTGACGCCTCAGCCGAGCTGGCCGACCGGGCGGTAGACGACCGAGGACGCCCTGTTGTCGAACGAGCCGAGCGTCGCGCAGTGCGGCGTGCAGTTCTTCTTCGTCCCCGCGTAGCTGTACGAGTCGTACAGGGTCACCCAGCAGCCCGCGTAGGTCGTGGCGGAGCTGACGACGTTGTTCATGAGCAGGTTCGCGAGGTTCGGGAACCCGTACGTGGACCCGCCGTAGCAGCCGTTGGTGCCGGAGCCGTAGAGCACCTTCGACGCGCCCTTGTAGCTGGCGTCCCGCCACAGCACGCCCAGGACGAGCGAGCTCGCCGCCGCGGTGGTCGCGCGCGCCGTCCCGGCGGACGCCGCCGCCGACGCGTTGAGCTCGGTGACCAGCCCCTCGACGTCGGCGGGCGTCGCGTCGGCGAGGCGTGCCGCGGCGACGTCGCCGCGCGAGGCGAACTCCAGCGCCTCCTCGAGCGAGTCGAAGCACACCTCGGGCGCCGGCGGGAGCGTGGCGGGGTCCTGGCCGGGCAGGAGGGGCTGGGCCTGCACCGCGCAGCTCTCCCCGCTGGACACCTGCGCGTCGGTGGCGTCGGCGGTCGGGTCGGTCGGGGCCGTGCGGTCCCACGTCACGACGCGCAGGTCGGGCTCGGACGCCAGGGCGGGGGAGGTGACCGTGGCGGTCACGACGACGCCGGCCACGAGCGCGGCGGACAGGACCCGGAGCGAGGATCTGGTCATGGTTCTCCTTCTGCGTGGGCCACGCCCCCGGGTTCGCACCCCCCGTGGACCTGACGCGGGAAGGGGACTCCCACAGGACGGCCACGTCCTGTGACCCCGCCCGCATCGTAGAGCGTGCCGGCCCCGTTGTCTCCGGCTCGGGACCCGGTGACGACGCCTGCCGCTGGGCAGGTCGGGCACTCGTTGGTTACCGTGCTCGGGTGGTCTGTGTCCCACCCGGGCGAGACCGCAGGGAAGGACCCATCCACGAACCCTTCGCCGAACCGGCCCTGCCGGGGAGATGAGTGTCGATGAAGCACCGTTCTCTACCCGTGTCACTGACCGCTGCCGCCGCGAGCCTCGCCGTCGTCGCCGCGGCCGCCGCGCCCGCTGTCGCGGACCCACCGCCCGACCCCGGGGACTCCCTCGGCGTGCAGTCGGGCGCGTCCCTCGCCCCGACCGACAAGGTCGCCCCGTCCCTCGCGAAGGCGAGCGGCACCGTCACGGCGTTCGTCGAGCTCGACGCGCCGTCGGCCGTCGACCTCGCCGCGCAGGGCGCGAGCCCCGACCAGGTCGAGGCCAACGCGCAGGAGGTCGCAGAGCTCGCGGACGACGTCGTCCCGCAGCAGGCGACCGCCCGCAGCGCCGGCGCGCGCGACCCCCAGCAGGTGTCGGTGACGAGCACGCTCGTCGCGGGCGTCGTCGTCACGGGCGACGCGGCCCGCGTGCGCGACCTCGCGCGCGACGCCTCCGTCGTCACGGTCTACCGGATCATCCCCAAGAAGCCGGCGAACAAGGGCACGGACGTGTTCACGCGGGCGCTCGAGACGTGGCAGAGCACGGGCCTCACCGGCGAGGGCGTGCGCATCGGCATCATCGACACAGGGCTCGACTACACGCACAAGGCGTTCGGCGGCCCCGGCACGCAGGAGGCGTTCGACGAGGCGTACGGCGACCGCGGCACCGGCCCGGTCCCCGACGGCACGTTCGACGAGCTCAAGTTCCTCGGCGGGCACGACTTCGCCGGGTACGACTACGACGCGAGCGGCACGGTCCCCGGCACGACGCTCGTGCCGACGCCCGACGAGAACCCCATCGACTCGCTCGACTCGGTCGGCTCCGGGCACGGCTCGCACGTGGCCGGCACGACGGCGGCGTACGGCGTCACCGCGGACGGCGAGACGTTCGACGGCGACTACTCCACCCTCACCGACATCTCCGACTGGCAGGTCGGCCCGGGCTCCGCGCCCGAGGCGGGCCTGTACGCGCTCAAGGTGTTCGGCGACCTCGGCGGCTCGACGGGCGTCGTCGTCGACGCGCTCGAGTGGGCGGCCGACCCGAACGGCGACGGCGACCTGTCCGACCGCCTCGACATCGTCAACCTCTCCCTGGGCTCCGACGGCTCCCCCGCGGACGACCCCGAGAACCTCTTCATCGACCAGCTCTCGCGCCTGGGGACGTTGTCCGTCATCGCGTCGGGCAACGCGGGCGACGTGACCGACGTCGGCGGCTCCCCCGGCAACGCGCGCACCGCCCTCACGGTCGCCAACTCGGTCGGCGACACCCAGACCTTCGACGCCGTGCGGGTCGACGCCCCCGAGGCGCTCGCGGGCGAGTACCCCGCCCAGAACTCGGTGGACTACGCGGGCGGGTCGGACGTGACCGCGCCGGTCGCGTTCCTCGGCGGCGACGTCGACGGCTGCCAGGCGTTCACGCCCGAGCAGGCCGCGGCCGTCGCGGGCAAGATCGCGTTCCTCTCCTGGGACGACAACGACGCGACGCGCGCGTGCGGCAGCGCCGCACGGTTCAACAACGCGCAGGCCGCCGGCGCGGTCGGCGTGCTGCTGTCCTCCGAGCTCTCGTCGTTCGTCGCGGGCATCGCGGGCAACGCCGGCATCCCCGGCGCGCAGCTCACCGGCCCGAGCCACGAGGCGCTGCGCCCGGCGATCGAGGCCGGCGAGGTCACGATGACCATCGGCCCGTCGCTCGCGCTGTCGTCGTTCGTCTCGATCCCGGAGATCGGCGACACGCTCAACAGCGGGTCGTCGCGCGGCGTGCACGGCTCGCTCGGCATCGCGAAGCCCGACGTCGCGGCCCCCGGCACGGGGATCGCCTCCGTCGCGTCCGGTCACCTGGACGGCGCGAGCATCAAGTCCGGCACGTCCATGGCCACCCCGCACGTCGCCGGCATCGCGGCGCTCGTCAAGGAGGCCCACCCGGGCTGGGCGCCCGCCGAGGTCAAGGCGTCGGTCATGAACACCGCGACGCACGACGTCTTCACCGGGCCGTCGGGCACGGGCACCGCCTACGGTCCCGAGCGCGTGGGCTCCGGCCGCGTCGACGCCGTCGACGCGGTCGCGAACACGACCCTCGCCTACGCGTCGCAGGACTCCGACCAGGTGTCCGTGGCGTTCGGCGTCGTGCCGGTCGGCAAGGACACCGTGACCGTGCGCAAGACCGTGACCGTGCAGAACACGGGCGACGCCCCGAAGACGTACGCGACGAGCTTCGCCCAGTCCAGCACCGCGGGCGGCGCGACCGTGTCGGTCGCCCCGGCGTCGGTCACCGTCCCGGCGGGGCAGCGCACGGTCGTCACCGTGACGCTCACCGCGGACCCGGCGACGCTCGCCAAGGAGCTCGACCCGACGTCGTCGGCCGACTCCGGCGTCGGCGTGCCGCGCGACTTCGTGTCCTCCGTCAGCGGTCGCGTCGTCCTGACCCCGACGAACGGCACCGCCGCGCTGCGGGTCCCCGTCCAGGCGTCGCCCAAGCTCGTGAGCGACCTCTCCGGCGACACCGTCGCCTTCCCGGGCTCGACGACCACGGCCGACCTCGACCTCGACGGTCGCGGCGTGGCGTCGGGCGGCTGGTTCTCGCTCGTCGCGCCGTTCGAGCTCAAGACGACGAGCCCCCGCCTCGAGGCGGACGCGGCGGTCGGCGCCTCGGCGTCGGCCATCGCGGCGGCCGACGTGCGCGCGGTCGGCTTCACGTCGACCGCACCCCAGGTCGCCGCGGACGGCGGTGACCCCGCGGACGGCGTCATCGGCATCGGCGTCGCGGTCGACGGGGAGTGGGCGAGCCTCGGCTCGGTCTCGATCCCGGCGGTCGAGGTCGACGTCGACTCCGACGGCACGGCCGACTTCGAGGTCGCGGCGATCAAGTACAACAGCGAGACGGACCTGACCCTCGCGGCCACGTTCACGCTCAAGGACTGGACCGCGCCGGACGGCACCGAGTACGAGGCCGGGGACAACGTCGACCTCCAGCCGATCAACTCGGTCTGGGGGAACGTCGACACCTCGGTGTTCGACAACAACGTCGTCGTGATCCCGGTCGGGATCGGCTCGCTCGGCATCGAGGAGGGCGACGTGCCGACCTTCCAGGTCCTCACGTACTCGCCCTACTCGCAGGCCGCCGACCAGCTCGTCGACGCGACCGAGACGTTCACGGGCGACCCGTACGACCCGGCCTACTGGTTCGACGGCGGCGACCAGCTCCTGTACGTCGGGGCCGACGACACGTCGATCCCGGTGCACCGCTCCGAGGCCGCGGTCGAGGCGGGCAGCGGCAAGCTCCTGCTGCTGCACCTGCACAACGGGACGGCGACCAAGCGCTGGCAGACCGTGGACGTCACGACGTCCGCCGTCGTCGACGCGACGGTCACCGCCGAGGCGCGCTGCCTCGGCGGCAAGGCGCACGTCGCGGTCCGCGTGCTCAACGAGTCGGGCGCGACGGCCGACGTCGTGGTGACCACGCCGTACGGCGAGAAGACGTTCCCGAACGTCAAGGACGGCAAGAACGCCTACCAGTCCTTCTCGTCGCGCGCCGCCTCGTTCGACGCCGGCTCCGTGACGGCGACCCTCACCGCCGAGGTCGGCGGCGAGGAGGTCACGACGACCTACGACGCCGACTACGAGGCGCTGAGCTGCTCCTGAGCCGCTCACCGCACCGCGCGAGGGCCGTCACCCGTCCGGGTGGCGGCCCTCGCCGCGTCAGGGGCCGAGCGGGCCCGAGCCGACGGCGGCGGCTACGCTCGCAGCGTGAGCGACTTCCCCACCCCTGACACGTTCTTCGCCCTGCGCCCCGGCCCCGCCGCGGGGACGGGGCCCGCCGGAGGGCCCGGCCTGCGACTCACGGTGCACGACCTGGGCGAGATCGTCCTGCCCAGCGGCCGGCTCGAGGCCTCCGACCCGTTCACGCTGCTCGGCGAGGGTCTCGTCGTGCAGGTGGAGCCGGGCCGCTACCCCGTGCGCGTCACGGTGGCCGACGTCTCCGACGAGCAGGACGGATCCCACCTGCGCGAGGCGTACCTGAGCGTCGTCCTCGCCGACGGCGAGGTGGTGGCCGTCGAGCCGGTCGTCCCGGAGGGCGCCGACGGGCCGCCCGAGGCCGGCGCCGCGTACGGCGTGCCGGTCGACGCCGGGACGGTCGCGTTCGCGGACGCGGACGCCGTCGCCCGGCTCATGCCCGACGGCGACTGGTACGACGAGGTGTTCGACGACGGCACGGACACGAGCTGGTTCGCGCTCACGGACTCCCCCGACCACCTGCGCGAGGGGTCGGCGAACATCCTGCTCCCCGGCGCGCAGGACGGCGAGAACGTCGTGCTCTCCCACTCGGGCTGGGGCGACGGCTTCTACCCGCTCGTGCGCACCGTCGCGGCCGACGGCACGGTGCTCGGCCTCCACCTCGACCTCCTCGTCGCCCTCCCGGACGAGGACGAGGACTGACGGTCGCGCCGAACCCGGGACCGCTCCTCAGCGGCGACCGTCGCTGAGGAGGGATCCCGGGTTCGGCGTCGTGGCGCGGGAGACGGCCGGCCCGGGGGCTGCGGGTCAGACCCGGGCGCCGAGGCCCTGCAGCTCGAGCACCAGGCCCTTGATCGCCGCCGCCGGGATCTGCCCCGCGTCGGACTCGACGAGCGAGGCGACGGAGGCGGGGATCTCGGCGTCGGAGCACAGCACGAGCGGGGTGTCGGCCGACGAGTCGGGCAGCCGGCCGTGCGAGCCCTTCACGTAGGACGCGTCGAGCGGGACGGTGCTCATGGCGTAGCGCAGGCCGACCTTCTTCTTCACGAGGTTGAGGCCGGCCTTCGCCTTCGCGAGCTTGTCCGCGGGGTCGAAGAACAGCTCGGCGGGGTCGTAGCCGGGCTTGCGGTGGATGTCGACGCCGCGCGCGTACTCGGGTGCGCGCGCGTCGTCGAGCCAGAAGTAGTACGTGAACCAGGCCCCGGGCTCCGCGACGACGACGAGGTCGCCGGAGCGCTCGTGGTCGAGCCCGTACCGGGCCTGCGCCTCGCGGTCGAGGACCTCGTCGACGCCCGGGACGCCGCGCAGCAGGTCGGTGACGCGCCGCTGCAGCGCCGGGTCGTGCTGGTCCCCGAGGTAGACGTGCGCGACCTGGTGGTCCGCGACGGCGAACGCGCGCGACGTCCACGGGTCGAGCTGCTCCTTGCCGTCCTGCACGTAGACCTCGAGCAGGCCCTCGCGGCGCAGGATGCGGTTGAGGTGCACGGGCCGGTCGGCGTCCGCGATGCCGTACTCCGAGACCACGAGGACGGTCACGCCCTGGTTCGCGGCGTCGTCGAGCAGGGGCGCGAGCGTCGCGTCGAGCTCCGCCGCGGCGGCGTCGGCCTGCGGGGACGTCGGCCCGAACCGCTGCAGGTCGTAGTCGAGGTGCGGGACGTACGCCATCGTCAGGTCCGGGGCGTGCGTCCGGAGCACGTGCCGGGTGGCGTCGACGATCCACCGGGACGAGGAGATGTCCGCCGTCGGGCCCCAGTACGTGAACAGGGGGAACTCGCCGAACCGGCCGACGAGGTCGTCGTGCAGCGCCGGCGGGCGCACGTACGCGTCCGGGGACTTGCGGCCGTCGGCGTGGTAGATCGGCCGCGGCGTGACCGTGACGTCCGTCGTCATGCCCATCGCGTACCACCAGCAGACGTTCGCCGACGAGTACTCACGGCTGGCGCGGCGCGCGGCCTCCCACAGCTTCTCGCCCTCGACGAGCCGGGCGTGCTGGCGCCACAGGTACACGTCGCCGAGCTCGCGGAAGTACCAGCCGTTCCCCACGATCCCGTGCTGCGACGGGCTGAGCCCCGTCGTCATCGTGGCCTGGACGCTGCACGTCACGGCGGGCAGCACGGTCGCGAGCTCGGACTGCCAGCCGCTCGCGGCGAGCTGGCGCAGGCGCGGCATGTGCGCGAGCGCGGTCGAGGTGAGCCCGACGACGTCGAGCAGCAGCACGGGCTTCATGCGGTCCTCCTGGTGGTGGTGTCCTGCGCGCCGAACACGACCTGACCCGCTGTCGAACCCGACGTCGAGGTCGTCGACGGCTCGTTCGCGTCCTTCATGTCGTGTTCGGCGGGGGTGGGGGTCAGGTGGGTCGTGGCCCAGCGGAGCTCGGCCGCGATGCCGGCGACGAGCGAGGCCGTGGCCGCTCCCTCCGGGAGCACCGACCACGTGTACGTCTCGACGTCGAGGTGGGCCTCGTCGCCGTGCGGGGCCGCCCGCACCGCGTCGACGGCGTCGCGCAGGACGTCGGTCGTCGCGGCGAGCGGGGCGGCGGGCTCGTGGTGCAGCGGCACGTGGAAGTGCACGCGCCACGGCCCCTCCCCCGGCAGCGCGTGCCCGACGCCGTCCCCCGGCCCGGGCGCGGGCCCGTCGCCGAGGGCGTCGGGCAGGTCGTCGGCGGCGAGCACGTCGCCCGCCGCCGTGAGCTCGCGCACCTGGTGGATGTAGCGCTTCTCGGCGAACGCGCCGACGGCGGCGCGCGCGGCCGGGTCGGACGGATCGTCGACGTGGAGCGCGGCCGACGCCTGCACCTTGACGACGCGCAGCCCGGCGTCCGTGATGCGCCGCACCGTGGCCGCCGTCCCCGCGCGACGGTCGGCGAACGACACCGCGAGGTGGCACGTGTCGAGGCACACCCCCACGTGCTCGGGGTCGATGTGGCTCTCCTCGGGGACCCCGGACGCGGTGCGTGCCGCGAGCCAGGCCACGACGTCGTCCACCGTGTCGAGGACGCACCCCGGCTCGGGCTCGACCGCGACGCGCACGGTCTTCCCCGTCCGCTCGCGCAGGTCGCGCAGGCCCGCGCCCAGCGCGACGAACGCGCGCGTCGCGGCGGCGTCGTCGGCCTCCGACCAGGGCTCGCGCCACGCGAGCGGGAGCGTCGAGATCGAGCCCGCGGCACCGTCGGGCAGCAGGTCGGCCAGGACCTCGGCGCACTCGAGCGTGTACGCGAGGCGCTCGGGCTGCGCCCACGTCGGCCGGTAGACGTCGAGCTTGACGACGTCCGCGTGGAAGCCGCCGTACGGGAACGCGTTGAGCGTGTGCACCTGCAGGCCCTGCTCGTCGAGGACGGCGCGCAGCCACGCGCGGTCGGCCGGCGAGGCGGCGAGCCGGTGCGCGAGCGTCGCGGGCATCCAGAGCCCGACCCCGAGGACGTCGAGGCCCGCGGCCGCGCGGACGGGGCCCGCGTAGGTCACGAGCTGCTCGACGACCCCGTCGAGGTCCTCGGCCGGGTGGACGTTGGTGCAGTACGACAACAGCATGGTGGTGGTGCCCTTCCGAGACGGCCCGTTACGCCCGCGCGCCGCGCAGCACGGACGAGCCCTCGAACTCGACGCCCGGCGTCGGCAGGTCGCCCTCGACGAAGCCCGGCACCGGGTCGAGCACGAGGTTGCCGGACTGCCCGTAGAACTCGACCGGGTTGCGCCACAGCACCTTGTCGACGTCGTCCTCGGTGAACCCGGCGGCGAGCATCGCCCGCCCGGTCTTGAGCGTCTTGAGCGGGTCGGACCGGCCCCAGTCCGCGGCGGAGTTCACGATCATCCGCTCGGTGCCGTGCTCCTGCAGGATCGCGACCATGCGGTCCTCGTCCATCTTGGTGTCCGGGTAGATGGAGAACCCGGCCCACGCCCCGGCGTCGAGCACGAGCGCGACGTTGGTCTCGTTGAGGTGGTCGACGAGCACGTGCTCCGACGGCACGCCGGACTCGCGCACGACGTCGAGCGTGCGGCGCGTGCCCGAGAGCTTGTCGCGGTGCGGGGTGTGCACGAGGACGGGCAGGTCGACGTCGCGCGCCATCTGGAGCTGGCGGGAGAACACCTCGTCCTCCTCGGGCGTCATCGAGTCGTACCCGACCTCGCCGACCGCCACGACGCCGTCCTTGAGCAGGTAGCGCGGGATCTCGTCGAGCACCTCGCGGCAGCGCGGGTCGTTCGCCTCCTTGGGGTTGAGGGCGATCGTCGCGTGGTGGCGGATGCCGAACTGCGCGGCCCGGAACCGCTCCCAGCCCAGGAGCGCGTCGAAGTAGTCGAGGAACGACCCCACGTTCGTGCGCGGCTGCCCGAGCCAGAACGCCGGCTCCACGAGCGCGCGCACGCCCGCGGCGTACAGGGCCTCGTAGTCGTCCGTCGTCCGGCTGGTCATGTGGATGTGGGGGTCGAAGATGCGCATCAGGCGGTCCTCCCGGTGGTGACGTCAGGGGCGAGGCGAGCGACGTCGTCGGGCACGACGCGTCCCGCGGCGCGGCGCTCGGCGGCGAAGTCGCGCGCCATGCGGGCGAGCTCGTCGTCCGCGCGGTCGTCGAGACCGGCGACGGCGTCGAGGCTCACGCCCATGAACACGAGCTTGAGGACGGCGTGGCGCCACGCGTGCTGGTCGAGGTGCGCGGCCGCGAACGGCCCGACCGCCGCGGCGACGAGGCTCTGGTCGTTGGTGCGCAGCGCGTCGGCGGCGAGGTCGCGACCGACGGCGACGACCGACGGCGCCGCGCCGTCCGCGAGCGACCCCCGAGCGGTGAGCGCGTCGAGCCCGCGCAGCACCCCGCGCCGCTCGGCGGTGTCGCCGTGCTGGTAGAGGTCGGCGAGGCGGGCCGCGAGGGACGCGTCGCCGTCGGCTCCGGGCCCGAGCGCCTCGGCGAGCGCGACGACGATCGCGGCGCGCGCCTCGTCGTCGACCGTCCCGTGGACGACGCCGGCGGCGTCGGCGTCCGGGCGCACCGGGGCCCGGCCGACCTTGCGGCCGGCGAGCGCGAACGCGCGCGACACGGCCGCGGGGTCCTGCGCGACGGCGGCGCGCGCCTCGGCGAGCCAGCGCTCGCCCTCGGTGGTCGCGCCGTCCGGGGCCGCGGGGGCGGCGGGGGCTGGCTCGGTCATGGCACCTCCTGGGGGTGGTCGGAGACGGGTGGGTCCTGGTCGGGCGCGGGCACCGCGGGGCGTCGGTCCCACGCCGCTGGCAGTGCGTCACGCAGTGCCGCCATGCTGCGGCGCGCGAGGCCCGGGGCGTCGTACGAGTGGCGGGGCAGCTCGACCGCGGCGACGCCGGTGTAGCCGACGTCGGCGAGGGTCGCGAGCACGAGCGGCAGGTCGATCTCGCCCTCGCCGAACGGGCGGTGCTCGTGGTGCGTGCGCGGCATGTCGTCGAGCTGCACGTTCGCGAGGTACGGGGCGGCGGCGCGCAGCGCGCCCACCACGCCGTCCGGCTCGACGACGAGGCAGTGCCCGACGTCGACCGTCACGCCGAGGTCGGCCAGGTCCCCGGCGTCGCCGCCGAGCTCGTCGCGCAGCCGCAGCGCGTCGCCGACGGTCTCGACGAGCATCCCGGGCTCGGGCTCGAGCGAGAGCCGCACGCCGTGCTCGCGGGCGTGCTCGACGAGCCCGGGCAGGCGGTCGCGCAGGAGCGACCAGCCCTCGGCCGGGGACGCGCCGTCGGGCAGGACGCCGGAGAAGAAGGACACGCACTCGGCGTCGAGCGCGGCCGCGATCTCGACCGCGCGGCGCAGGAAGCGCAGCCGGGCGTCGGCCTCGGCGTCCACGAGCGTGGGCCGGTGCTTGCGGTACGGGTCGAGCAGGAACCGCGTGCCCGTCTCGACGACGACCCGCATCCCGGCACCGCCGTGCCGCGCGGCGAGGCGGTCGTGCAGCGCGTCGACGTCCGCGCGCCATCCGTCCGCGAACGGGTCCAGGTGCGGGAACCCGAGCGTGAGCGCGACCGCGCCGTAGCCCTCGTGCTCCAGCACGTCGAGCGTGACGTCGAGCGGGTGGTCCGTGAACCCGTTGGTGCCGTACCCGAGCGTGAACGGCACGCCCTGCCCGTGCTCCTCGCGCCCGCTCACGTCTCGCTCATCTCGGCGCGCCCGCGCCCGGCCCGGCGCAGCAGGCGACCGGCGACCTCGACGCCCGCGAGCACCCCCACCGACGCGAGGCTGCCGCCGCGCGCCGCCCAGGCGGCCTGGAGCGGGAGCATCGCCCGGATCCCGGCCTTCGTCGCCGCGAACGCGTTGCTCGCCGACGGCGTGATCGCGGCGTCCACCTGGCGCGGCAGCGCTGTCGCGAGGTACGCGCCGGCCGCCACGGCCCCGGCGACGGCCGTCGCCACGCGCGTCGCACGGCCCGGGCCGGCCCCGCGACCGCGGCGCAGCGCCCCCGCGCCGACGAGCGCGCCACCCACCGCGGTGGCCGCCGCCACGCCGGTGGCGAGGGACGACGTCGTGCCGTGCACCTCGCCGCGGGACACGAACGTCACGCCCGCGGTGTGCACCGCCATCCCCGCCGCGGCGGGCAGCGCGGCACGCAGGTGCCCGACGCCCGCACCCAGCAGGACGTCGAGGCCGCGGCACGCGGCCATGACGACGGGACCCACCACGTGCTCCTTGGCGACGGTGTCGTACGTCCAGACGCTCGCGGCGAGCGGGACGGCGACCGCGAGCGCCCGCGGCCCCCCGCCCGCGGCCGCGAGCCCCACGCCCGCGGCCGTGAGGCCCACCGCGACCTGCAGTGCGCGAGCCTCGGAGACTCGCCCGGACGGGATCGGCCGCTCCGGCCGCTCGACCGCGTCGAGGTGACGGTCCGCGTAGTCGTTGAGCGCCATGCCCCCGGCGTAGAGGCACGCGGAGGCGAGCGGGAGCAGCGCGCGGCGCGGGGTGAGCGCGTGCCCGGCGGCGGCGGCGCCCGCGAGGGTGTCACCGACCACCGAGAGGACCGCGGGGGCGCGGACGAGGTCCAGGTGGTCGTGGAGGGAGCCGGTCACGGCCGGTCGGCCGGTGCGGCGCCGACGCGGGCCGCCGCCTCGCGGACCCAGTCCGCGAGGGCGACGGTCTGCGCTGCGAAGTCGTGCACGTCGCTCGCCCACGGGTCCTTGAAGAAGAACCCGAGCTCGGGGACCGGCCCCGCGTACCCGGCGGCGTCGGCGAGCGCGAGCAGGCGCGCGAGGTCGAGCACGAGCGGCGCGGCGAGCATCGAGTCGTAGGCCGACCACGTGGTCTGCAGCGTGAGGCGCGAGCCGAGGAAGCCCTCGACGTGCACGTGGTCCCACGCGACCTTGATGTCGCCGAGGTCCGGCACGTTGTCGATGTGCAGCGGCGTGACCTGGCTGCCCGTGAGGTCCTGCAGGCCGCGCGACTTGGACACGAGCTTGCTCTGCACGGCCTCGGGGTCGGCCAGGGTCGCGCCGTCGCCGCCGCCGAGCAGGTTGGCGCCGGCCCAGGACAGGACGCGCAGGCCGCGGGCCGCGAAGGCGGGCGCAAGGATCGTGCGCAGCCACGTCTGGCCGGTCTTGCCGTCCTGGCCCGCGACCGGGACGCCGCGCTCGGCGGCGAGCTCGAGGAGCACCGGCAGGTGCATGCTCGCCGACGGCGTGAACTCCGCGAAGGGGGCGCCCGCGAGCAGGGCCGCGTACGCGGTCACGGAGCTCGGCGGGAGCACGGCGCGCTCCGGGTCCGCGAGCGCGGCGCGCAGGAGCTCGCGGTCGGAGAGCTCCGGACCGGGCTCGGGCAGCGGCTCCGTCGACACGAGGTCGACCACGACGACGCGCGCGAGCCCGTGCCGCTCGCGGAAGTCGACGATGTCCGCGGCCAGGCGCTCCGCCGCGGCCTGCTGGGACTCGCGCGGCGCGCCCTCGGCGGGGTGGGCGGAGTAGCCGGGCCGGACCTCGGCGTCGGCCCGCTCCAGCGCGGCGTGCGCGGCGGTGAGCAGGCGCGGGGCGATCATCCCGGCCTCGACGAGCTGCTCGGCGTGCTTGACCATCGAGACGTCGGAGATGTCGTGGCCACCCACGACGATGTCGCCGAACGACGGGAGCGGGGCCGACGCGAAGGGCTCGGAGACCGTGACGCAGCCCGTCGGCGCGGCACGCCCGTCCGCGATGGCCGCGAGGCCGAGGATCGCGGTGGTCGCGACGGAGCCGCGGGCGCCGACGAGCCAGAGCCCCGTGCGCGCGTCCGGAGCCGGGCGGTCTGACGAGCCGTCAGAAGCGAAGTGGTGCATCGTTGCTCCCGTTCCCGTCGGCGGACGCCGGAGCGCCGCCGAGCACGACGACGATGGCCTCCCTGCCATCGTCGGACCGCACGCCCGGACGAGGGCGTGTGAACGCTCTACGACCCGGTGGGCGCCCGGTCTGGTGCGACCCTAGCCACACTTTTGTCGAGGGTCAATCAAAAGCGTGCCTACTTTCGCGGAGCATGACGCTTGCACGATGCAAAAGCGCACGCCGGGGACGACCAGGCGGTCGGCATCGCGCGGAAACCGGCCGCCAGGTCGTCCCCGGCGAGGTGGGCTCAGCCCGCGGGAGAGAAGTCGAGCTGGTCGTCCACGACGGCCACGACCGACCACACGTTGCCGTCGGCGTCGGAGAGCTCGTACGCGGGCAGGAGCACCGCCGCACCGTCGGGCTGGTACTGCACCGCGAGCCCCAGGCGCGCGTCCGTGATCGTCACGTCCGTGACGGGCCACGCGAACCGGGCACCCTCGCCGACCGTGGGCGGCACGGTCGGCGCCTCCGGCTCGGCGGGTGCGATCTCCGGCACGGCCTGCACGCCGTCGCGAGCCGCCCACGCGATCATGCCGCCCCCGCCGAACCGCGGGTCGCCGAGCCGCTCGACCGCGTCGGCCGGGCTCACCACGTCGTACGCGCCGATCCCGACACGCGGCGCGAGGCTCCCGTACAGCGACGCGAGGCCGCTCCCGGAGTACGTCGCGCTCCACTGCGTCCCCGTGCGCCGCCCCTCGACGACCTCGTAGGCGGACACCTCGGTCGCCCGCGGCGCACCCTGGTCGGCGGGCTGCTCCGCCGCGACGACCTCGTACCCCGCGGGGTCCAGGCCGAGCGCCCCGAGCAGGTCGCGCAACCGCTCGACCGCGTCCGCACCGCTCGGCGGCGCCCCGTGGTCCGGCTCCGCGCACGCGCCCGGCTCGGCGGACGGGCTGACCGCCCCCTCCTCGCCGTCGGCCGGCAGCGGCGTCACGACCACGCAGCCCCACGGGTCGTTCGTCGGGTCGTTGTAGCTCACGCTCGCGAGGCCGTCGGGCTGCAGCGAGACGCTCGGTCCCGTCCAGTCCGCCGACCCCACGACGTAGGAGCCGTAGTCCTCGCGCACCTCGCCCGAGACCCCGAGGACGTCCGCGACGCGCTGCGCGGTCTCCTGCGAGAACACCCCGGCCGCGTCGTACGCCCACGCGTCCGCGGTGGCTCCCTGCGTCGAGAGGCCGTCCTGGTGGAACACCGTGCGCCCGCCCCAGGGACCGGGGTAGGCCATGTCGGCCGAGGCCCGGGCGTCGGACGAGAACGCCTGCCCGGTCGTGGCGTCGGCGGCGGCTCCCGACTCCTCCTGGGCCGCGCCCGCGCCACCCAGCCGGAGCGGCGCGAGCGCCGTGGACTCCACGGCCGAGTCCCCCGCGGGCGACGCTCCCACCGCTCCGGCACCGAGCGCGTAGCCGCCCGCGCCGACGACGAGCACGCCCGCCACCGCCGCGGCGACCTGGAGCGGGGCCCGTCGGCGCAGGCGTCGCGCACGACGCTCGGCGAGCTCGTCGACGAGCGTCGCCGTCGGGCCGTCCGACCCGGAGAGCGGGGCGCCGGCAACCGCCGACCGGTCACCGAAGGCCTCGGGGACGCGGTCGCGGACCGCGGCCTCCAGCGCGCTCGCGTCGGGGTCGGCGTCCGCCGCCGGGTCGGCGGCGCGCAGGCGCTCCAGGTCGGCGTCGTCGGGCTGGTCGGGGGTGTGGGTGGTCATGTCGCCCTCCAGGTACTGCGGGGCCGCGCCGCGGGGGCGCGGCCGGTCGGGTCTACCCGTGATGTGTGCTCAGGCGCCCGACTCTTGCGCGAGGGCCGCCTGCTCCGCCCACGCGGTGCGCAGCCGTGCCCGCGCCCGCGAGAGCGCCGCGTCGGCTCCCCCGCGCGACGTGCCGAGGACCGCCGCCAGGCCGTCACCACCCAGGCCCTCCCAGGCGTGCAGGAGGAGGATGCGCCGGTCGCGGACCGACAGCGCGCCCAGCGCGCGCCGCACCTCGTCGTCCTGCACGACGACGTGCTCGACGTCCGCGCCCTCGTCACCCCGGTCGGGCACCTCGGCCACCGGCACCGCCCGCGCCTTGCGCCGGTGGTTGGCGAGCACGAAGCCCGCGGTGCGGTACAGCCACGGGAGCTCGGCGCCGTCGGGCACGTCCTCGCGGCGCCGCCAGGCCGTCGCGAGGACCTCGGCCGTGAGGTCGTCGGCGTCGGGGCCCACGGAGCCGGCGGCGCTCGGCAGCCGGCGGCGGAAGTAGCGGTAGAGCGGCGTCGCGTGCGCGGCGAAGAGCGCGGCGAACCAGGCCTCGTCGTGGACGGCGGCGTCGGCTTCCTCGTCGGTCGTCACGGCGGCTCCTCGTCGGCGGGTCGGGGCTGTCAACCGCTCTGTGTCCCGGGGATCGCGTTCCTTGCACGGCGCACCCATCACCCGAACCTCACCCGCGACGGCACCGATCCTGCCAGCACCCAGCACCTACGCTAAGGGTCATGACGACGACGGAGCGGGCCGACCTGCCGCCGCGCCACACGGGCCGTCGACGCCGTCGGCACTGGGCGTCGTGGCTGGGCTGGGGCTTGATCCTGCTGGCCGTGCTCCTCGTGGTCTGCGTCGCGCTCCTCGCCCGCGACGCCCTCGCCGCGCGCGACGCGCTGACCCGCGCGCTCGACGAGGTCCCCGCGGCCGAGGAGGCCCTGCGCGCGGGCGACGTCGAGACCGCGGAAGCAGCCCTGGCGCAGGTCCAGCCCCACACCGCGACCGCGCGCGCCAGCACGGACGGCCCGCTGTGGTCCCTGGCCGCGCACGTCCCCGTGTACGGGCAGGACGTCCGGGCGTTCTCCGCCGCGGCCGCGACCGTGGACGACCTCGCCGCGGTCGTCCTGCCGTCG
The DNA here is from genome assembly GCF_042269845.1 of Cellulosimicrobium sp. NPDC055967. Classification (NCBI taxonomy): domain Bacteria; kingdom Bacillati; phylum Actinomycetota; class Actinomycetes; order Micrococcales; family Promicromonosporaceae; genus Cellulosimicrobium; species Cellulosimicrobium sp. NPDC055967. The sequence goes on from NZ_JBHJYJ010000016.1 coordinate 41,710, forward strand.
CTCACCCAGGTGCTCGGCGCGGTCGAGGGCGACAGCGTGACGATCGCGGGCGGCGGCGTCGACCTCGCCCCGCTCGTCGCCGCGGCGCCGGCGGTCGCTCGCGCCGCGGACGCGTTCGACGACATCGACGCCCGGCTCGCGCGCGTCGACCCCGCCGCCCTGCACCAGGAGATCGCGGAGCCGTACGCGACGCTCGTCGCGCGGACCGACGACCTGCGCCCGGTCGTGCGCACCGCCGACCGCCTCACCGCGCTCGGCCCCGCCATGCTCGGCGCCGACGGGCCGCGCCGGTACCTCCTCGTCTCGCTGAACAACGCGGAGCTGCGCGCGGGCGGCGGCATCCCCGGAGCGCTCGCGGTCCTCACCGCCGACGGCGGCACCCTCTCGCTGGAGCGCCAGGCCTCGACGGCCGACGTCCCGCCGTTCGCCGAGCCCGTCCTCCCTCTGGCGCCCGGGGTCGAGCAGCTCTTCACGGACCGCGTCGCCCGGTACGTGCAGGACACCCCCCTCACGCCCGACTTCCCCACGACCGCGGCGCTCACGGCGGCCATGTGGGAGCAGGCCCAGGGCGAGACGGTGGACGGCGTGGCCGCGATCGACCCCGTCGCGCTGTCCTACCTGCTGGAGTCCACGGGAGCGGTCCAGGTGCCGTTCGGCGAGGGGACCGCCGCGCTCGACGCGAGCAACGTCGTGCGGGTCCTCCTCTCGGACGCCTACGCCGCGCTCGAGCCCGGGGAGCAGACGGACGCGTTCTTCGCCACCGTCGCGTCGACCGTCCTCGCGACGTTCCTCGCCGGCACCGCGGACCCCGGCCTCGCGCGCGACGCCCTCGCCCGCGGGGCGGACGAGCACCGCGTGCTCCTCTGGTCCGCGCACGCCGACGAGCAGGACCGGCTCGCGGGCACGGTCGTCGCGGGCGACATCGACACCGCGGAGCGCGCGGCGAGCTCCGTCGGCGTGTTCCTCAACGACGCCACCGGCGGCAAGATGGGCTACTACCTCGACACCGACGTCCGGCTCACCGGCAGCGTGTGCACCGACGGCGGGCGGGTCGACACGTTCAGCGCCGCGCTCACGTCGACCGCGCCGGCCGACGCCGGGACGAGCCTGTCGTGGTACGTCACGGGCGGCGGCATCTCGGGCGTCACGCCGGGGAACATGCGCACGGTGGTCGTCCTGTACCCGCCGCGCGGCGGCGAGGTCGGCACCGTCCGGGTGGGCGGGGCGCCCGCCGGGGCGCTCGTCGCGGAGGTGGGGGGACGACGCGCGGCCTCGCTCCCCATCGAGCTCGCGCCGGGTCAGAGCACGGCGGTCTCGTTCACCGTGACCTCGCCTGCCGGTCCGCAGGACCGTCCCGGCGCCGACGGCACGATCGACGTGTGGACGACCCCGACGGTGTCCGCTCCCGGCCTCGAGGTGGTCCCGGTCGCCGCGTGCGGGTGACTCCTCACGGCGTCCGGTCGGGCCCGACGCCCCCCGCCCTCGCGGGTACGGCGCCGTGGAGGGACGACGGCCAGGATCACGGCTGGATAACGATGCTCCCGGCGGCCACAATTCACCCGGACGACCGTCCAGTTCGGGGCCCGATCCTCGCTATTCTGGGCGCCTGTCGCTCGACCCGTGCCACCGGCCCGTGGCCCCGCTGCATCACGGACCGCACTCCGGCGCTCTCTGTGTACCGGAACACCAGAATCCTTGAACCGAGACGGGTGAAGAAGCCATGCGTACCTCGAAGGGTCTGCGCAGCACGGGACGGGCGGTGCTCGTCGGAGCACTCTCCGCGGTCGCCGCGCTCCTGACCGTCCCCGTCGTCGCGACGTCCGCGAGCGCTGCCACCGACGACCCCGAGACGTACGTCCCGGAGATCACCGTGGCCTCGCCGGTGTGCGACGGCGACGTCCCCTACCTCGACTACGTCTTCGAGCTCCCCGCGGACTACGAGAACGACGAGACGAACCCGCTCACGATCACGTGGGTCAACCCTGACGGCGAGGACGTCGTCCAGTCCGGTCTGCCGCTCTCGGGTCGCGTCCTGTGGCCCGGTGCCGAGGTCGACGGCGCGGGCAGCCCCGTCGACTGGCCCGGCTGGAGCCTCGTGGACGGCGAGTGGGTCGTCGGCGACGAGTTCGACTGGGTCCGCGCGGGCGTGACGGTCGTGTTCGAGGTCAACCCGACGGCCGAGACCGTCGTGGCCTACCCGCCGTCGACGCCGGAGTGCGCGACGAACCCGCCCGGCACCCCGGAGCCGACGATCAAGGTCGACGTGCTCACGCCCGTCTGTGTCGAGGGCGTCTCCTACCTCGACTACGGGGTCTCCGTGACCGGGACGCCGAACTCGACCGTCACCCTCACGTGGCACAACCCCGAGGGCGAGGACGACGTCATGGCCGACCTGCCGCTCACGGGGCGGGTCCTGTGGCCCGGTGCCTATCCCGAACGCTTCGTGGACCTGCCGGCCGACGAGGGCTGGGAGCTCGTGAACAACATGTGGATCAACACCGCGACGCACGGCTGGGCCACGGGCACCGTGGACGTGACGTTCGCCGTGAACCCCGAGGTGACCGTCCCGGTGACCTACCCGCAGGACACGAGCAACTGCTTCCCCGGCGTGACGCCGGTCGACAACCCCGTCGCCGGGAGCCAGAACCCGACGCTCGCGGAGACCGGTGCGACGGTCGGCCTGTACGCCGCCATCGCGGCCGGGCTCGCCGTGGTCGGCGCGGCGATCGTCCTGCTGACGCGCCGGACCCGCAAGGGCTGACGCGCACCGCACGCACGACGAAGGCCTCGCACCCGGACGGGTGCGAGGCCTTCGTCGTCGCGGTCGCCGCGGAACGACCGGCGGGGGCGGACCGGTCAGGCGGCCGCCCAGGCGCCGGCAGCCAGGCGCGACTCCAGACCCTCGAAGGCCCAGCGGTCGACGACCAGCACCGCGCCGCCGGGGGCGTCCGGGACGTACCACTGGAGCTGCTCGACGGTGCGCACCTCGGCGCCGGAGCCGTCGACGCACGAGAGCGTCCAGCGCGCGAGCGTGGCGGGCGTGCCGGCGACCTCGGCGTCCGACTCGGACGCCTCCCCGACCGCGCGGGCCGGGAGCTGGTCGTTGCCCGGGCAGGTGGCGCCGTCGGGCACGTGGGCGGCGGCAGGGTCGACGCCGTCGAGGCCCGCCCCGGTGAGGATCTCGAAGCTGGGGCACACCGCGTCCTCGGGGCACCCGCCCGAGCGGACCTGCGTGACGCCGTCGGCGGGCTGGAGCACGGACCAGTACTCGGCCGCCGGGAGCTGTAGGGGACCGACCGGGACCTTGCCCTCGTCGGCGTGGGCGCCGTGCGCGCCGTGGTCCTCCGCCGTGGCCGGGCCCGAGCCTCCGTCGGCGGTCGTCTCGGGTGCGGACGCACCCGAGCAGCCGACGAGGAGCACCCCGCCGAGCGCGACGGCCGCCAGGGAGAGGGAGAAACGGGTCGTTCGATGGTGCACGTGCACGATGGTCGCCTTTCGCGGTCGGAGGTCCCCGCAGCCCACTGGGGGAGCCGCGGGGACCTCGTCGGTCTTGTCACGCTAACGAGAGCGGACGCCGGTCGAGATGCGTGAGTCCCACACGGTGGCGGCTCGCGGGTACGGGATTCCCCGTACC
>NZ_JBHJYJ010000016.1:45353-88025 GCF_042269845.1 Cellulosimicrobium sp. NPDC055967
CTGTTTCCCCCCACCCCCCTCGCCCCCCGGGGCCCGGCGGCTCGCCCCCCCCCCGGGGGCCCCCGGTGCGCCGGCACCCCCCCACCCCCCCCCCCCGCCCGGGCGGGACGTCGTCAGGGACGCCGGCGGTGCGTCAGCACGCGCCGCCGTCGGCCCAGGGACCCCACGCCGAGGCGCCGGGGGTGTCGTTCTGGGTCCAGTAGCGCGCCGTCCACTCGTGGCCGCCGTGGCTCACGACCGCGCCGCCGCTGTACGCCGTGCCCGCGACCCAGACCGCCGCGGTGCACTCGCCCGTGCCCGTGCCCGTGCCGGGGCCGCCCGGGCCCTCGCCGCCCCCGGAGCCCGGGAGGTCGACGACGGTCACGCCGCGCGGGTGGTCGTACGTCGTGGCGTAGTCCACGCCGTCGACCGTGACGATCACGTTGGAGAACTGGGCGGCCGGCATCGACCACTTGAGCTGGTTCGTGATCGAGCCGCCCGCCGGGATGCCCCCGGTCGGGACCGTGAACTGCACGGTGTGGAAGTCGCCGTCGAGGCCGCCGACGTTGTCGCCGGTGTGCCCCTTCGCGGTGACCGTGGTCTTGAAGCCGCTCCAGTCGCTCATCTCGCCCGGGTCCGTCGTGCCGTACTGGAACGAGATCGTCGCGCCGGCCGGGATGTCCTTCGCACCGTTGTTGGTGAAGACGACCTTGGGCGAGATCGGGTAGTTGTTGTCGCCGAGCGCGAACTCCGTGTACCGGATGTCGACGTCGAGCGCCTGCGTCGGCATCGGCCGGTCGGCGTTCGCCTTCGACGCGCCGTACGGCGTCGTGGCCGAGAGCTTGCTGTGCATGAGGTCGACGAGCGTGGTGCCGATCTCGTACTGGCCCTTCGCCTGGTCGTAGCCGAAGTCGCCCGCGAGCTCCCAGATCATCAGCCCGCCGAGGCCGGTGTCCGCGACGTAGTCGGCCTTGGCCGCGATCGCCTCGGTCGAGTCTCCCGAGAGGAACGTCTTGGTCTGCGCGTTCCACCACCACTCGTTCTTGGTGACCGGGTCGAAGTGACGCTCGTACGTGCCCTGGATCGTGTCCGTGACGCCGTACGCGGAGACGTAGTCGCCCGTCACGCCCTTCTCGAGGTTCAGCACGTGCCACATCGGGTTGACGCCGGCCGGGACCGCGTTGCCCTGCGGGTCGCTGTCGTACCAGAGGTTGTCGATGCCCTCCGCGCCGTAGCCGCACTTGTTGTTGGTGCCCGCCGGGCAGAGGAACCCGGCCGGCGCCTTCGCGGTGCCGCCCATGCCGTACGTGCCGCCCTGGACGCCCTGGAAGCCGCGCGTGTAGAACGGCACGCCCAGGTTGATGCGCCCGGCCTGCATCGCGCCGCGGAAGTAGTGCGAGGCCCAGTCGCCGTTGAGGTAGCCGATGCCCTTGTACGCGCTGTACACGCCGCCGGCCGCGAGCTCGGGGTCCTTGCCGTCGTCGAACAGGGCGCCGTTGCCGCCCACGTACTCGTTCCAGGCGCCGTGCAGGTCGTACGTCATCATGTTCACGTAGTCGGTGTACTGCGTGACCTGGTAGACCTCCATGCCGCGCAGCAGCCACCCCGACGACGGCGTCGCGGTCGTGAGCATGTAGTACTCGCCGTCCTGCGCGCCCGCCGCGTCGAGCTTCTCGCGCAGGGTCTTCATGAGGTTCACGTAGCCCTGGAAGAGCTGCCCGCGGCGCTTGTCGGAGATCTGGAAGTCGTCCGGGTTGCCGGCCTGGTTGTTGGACGTCGGGTACTCGTAGTCGATGTCGATGCCGTCGAACCCGTACTGGCGGACGAAGTCGACGACCGAGTCCGCGAACGTGTCGATGCGCGCCTGCGACTCCGTCATCGTGTAGAAGCCGCCGGACGCGACGCGGTTGCCGCTCGCGTCGAAGTAGCCGCCCGTCTCTGCCCAGCCGCCCACGGCCGGGATGACCTTGACGCCCGGGTGGGCCTTCTTGTACTTCGCCAGCAGGTTGAAGTGGCCCGTGTAGTCGAGCGTCGGGTCCATCTCCGCGCCCGCGACGCCCGGCCACGTCATGTCCGTCGCCGCGTTGCCCGCCGCGCCGGCGTTCACCGAGACCTTGTCGTTCCCGTCGATGTGCGCGAACGCGTAGTTGATGTGGGAGAGCTTGTCCCACGGGATGTCGCTCGCGAGGTAGCGCGGCTGGCCGTTCGTGCCGGTCCGCCAGCTCGAGAAGTAGCCGATGACGCGGCGGTCGAGGCCGTTCGGCAGCTTCTCGCGGCCGCTCTCGTCGTACACGTCGCAGTAGGGCGTCCTGACGCCCGGCGTCTGCGCCATGCCGTCAGGACGGCACTTCTCGTCCGGGTTCGCGGCGGGGCCCGTCGTCGGGTCCGTCGTGGGGTCGGTCGTCGGGTCCGTCGTGGGGTCGGTCGTCGGGTCCGTCGTGGGGTCGGTCGTGGGGTCGGTCGTCGGATCCGTGGTGGGGTCCGTCGTCGGGTCCGTCGTCGGCTCCTCGGTCGGGGTGTCGCCGCACGCACCGAGCGACTCCCACGGGCCGTACTGCTCCGCGCCCGGGACGTCGTTCTGCGTCCACCACTTCGCCCGGTAGTTCTGGCCGTCGTGCGAGACGGTCGCGCCGCCCACGTAGGCCGGGGTCGCGGACCACGGGTCCGCGCACACCGTGGTCGTGGCGGCGGCGACGGGGGTCGTGGCCTGCGCGGCCGCGGCACCGGCGAGGCCGGTGGCCAGCACGGCGAGCGTCGTGACGGCCGCGACGACCGTGTGGACCTGCGCCGGGTGACCGGGAGCGCGTGGGGCGCGCGCCCGAGGGGTCAGGGACAACTGCATGGGGGTACCTCGATCTGCTGGGTTGCTGCGCACGACGCCGGACGGCGTCGCGTCGGGCACGGCCGCCTGGGGAGGGCGACCGCCGGGTGGTGTTGAGGGGGCCGGTCGGGGCCCGTCACGACGACGGTCGACGACGGGTGGTCGGTGACGCGACGAGGGGAGGGTGCACGGGGCGGGTGCACAGGACTCGTCACCGCGACCCGCCGTCGACCACGTCGTGGACGGGCCCCGGCCGGTGGCGCCGGTCGCTCGTGGCTACCGGCGCCGTCAGGGGCCGGCGAGGGCCGGCGAGGGCCGAGCGTCAGCAGGCGCCCAGCGACTCCCACGGGCCGTACTGCTCCGCGCCTGGGACGTTGTTCTGCGTCCACCACTTCGCGCGGTAGCTCTGGCCCTGGTAGGAGACCGTCGCGCCACCGGTGTAGACCGCGCTCGACGACCAGGCGGGCGCCGTGCACGTGCCCGGGTCGGTCGGGTCAGTGGGGTCCGTCGGGTCCGTGGGGTCCGTCGGGTCGGTCGGATCCGTCGCGCCGCACGTGCCGGTCGCCTCCCACGGGCCGCCCGCGCTCGGGCGGTCACCCTGGGTCCACCACTTCGCGCGGTAGTTCTTCCCCTCGAACGACACCGTCGCACCGCCCGTGTACACCGCGCTCGCCGACCAGGCGGCCAGGCAGTCCGTGGGGTCGGTCGGGTCGGTCGGGTCCGTGGGATCCGTGGGGTCGGTCGGGTCCGTGGGATCCGTCGGGTCGGTCGGACCGTCCGTGCCGTCGACGGGACCGGCCGGGAGCGAACGGACCTTGTCCGTGAAGCCGCCGAGCAGCGTGCCGTCGTGGTTGCCGGAGAGGTCCCACCACATGCCGCCACCGAGGTTCAGGCGGTCGATGTACTCCGCCTTGGCGGCGACGGACTGCGCGTTGTCGTAGCCCCACCACTGGTCGCCGTCGTAGCGCCAGGCCGAGACCGTCGCCGGGTCGTAGTAGTCCTGGCCCCGCGTGCGGAGCTTGTCGTAGTCCTCGTTGCCCGCCTCCCAGGTGCCGGGGGCCGCTCCCGTCGCCGCCGACCACGGGGCCGAGGACGTGACGCCCTTCCAGCCGCGGCCGTACATGGCCATGCCGAGGCCGAGCTGGCTCGGGTCGACGCCGCCGCGCAGGTACTCCTGCACCGCCTTGTCGGCGCTGAACTGACGGTTGGCCGCCCGCGGGTCGGCAGGGTCGTCGTACAGGTTGGCCTGAGGACCGGCGAGCGCGGGGTCCCACGCGCCGTGCAGGTCGTAGCCCTGGACGTTCCCGTAGTCGAGGTACTCGAAGATCGCCGGGTCGTTCCAGCCGCCCGCCGCGATGTCGTCCGGGTTGGCCGGGAGGAACGCCGAGAGCAGGTAGTGCTTGCCCGTCTGCGCGCCGTACGCGTCGAGCTGCTTGCGGAACTCGGCGAGCAGCAGCTTGAAGTTCGCGCGGTCGTTGACGGTGTCGACGTAGTTGCCCACCTCGCCGTTGTTCGAGCCGGGCCACTCCCAGTCGATGTCGATGCCGTCGAACACGCCGGCGGCTGCGCCGGCCCCGCCGCGCCCGTCGATCACGGGGAGGTTGCCCTTGATGTAGATGTCGATGCACGACGACACGAACTTCTCGCGCGACGCCTGCGTCGCAGCCGCCTTCGAGAAGTTCTTGGACCAGGTCCAGCCACCGATGGAGATGAGGGCGCGGAGCTGGGGGTTCTTCGCCTTGAGCTGCTTGAGCTGGTTGAACGAGCCGGCGAGCGGCTGGTCCCACGTGTCGGCGACGCCGGCCACGGAGTTCGCCGCGGTGTAGCCCATGCCGAAGTCGGCCCACGCGTCACCGGCGCCGTCGGAGCCGTTAGGACCCGTGCCCTGCGCCTTGTTCGCGATGAAGCACGTGAGGTTCTGGTAGTGGATGTTGCCGAACGAGTAGTTGATGTGCGTGAGGTCCTGGGCGGCGCCGGAGTCCTGGACCTTCTTGAGCTGGAAGTTGCGGCCGTACACGCCCCACTGCGTGAAGTAGCCGACGTTCCGGTAGCCGTTCACGTCGCTGTCGCCCGGGTGGGAGACGGCGGCGGGTGCGACCTCGGCGGCCTGGGCCGGCGCGACTCCCGCGAGGAGTCCGCCGACGAGCGCCGCAGCGGTCGCGAGCGCCGCGACGCGTGCGCCGCGACGGCGCCCCGGTCGGGGTGGTCTGGTGAAGAGGGACACGTCCATGGGTCCTGCCTCGCTGCTGGTGCGGTGGGCCACGTCGCCGTACTCCGGAGTCGTCGTCGCCCTCGGGTCCTCTCGACCGTAATGACGCGGGCACCGTGGCGTTATCCGCGCTTCCCACATTGTTCATGGTGCGAACTTACCCGTCACGTAAGAGTTACCCCGTAGGACAGAGGCACCCAGAACCGGACGGAACGGGGCGAAACGACGCTGCTCTGACGCCCGCGCTACGTAGCGTCCTGCCAGGGGTCGTGGATTCCCCTCAGCGCCCCACGCGGTGCGCGAGCACGGTGAGCTCGACGCGCGAGCGCACCCCGAGCTTGCGGAACACGCGACCGAGGTGCACCTCCACGGTGCGCACCGAGAGGTAGAGCTGGTCCGCGGCCTCCCGGTTGGACGCGCCCTGGACGACGAGCAGCGCGACGTCGAGCTCACGCTCGGTGAGCTCGTCCGACCACCGGCCCCGGAGCTCGGCGAGCGCCTCGTCCGAGACGTCGCTCTCGCGCACCGCGAGCCGGCACGCGTCCGGCGGCACGGGGCGGGGCGCGGGCGTCGGCTCGGCCCCCGGCCGCTGCCCGCCGAGCACCCCGGGCAGCGGCGCGTGCAGTCCGGCGGCGCGTGCCGCCGCCGCCCAGGTCCCGGCGGGCGCTCCGCCCACCACGGTCCCGCTCGCCGCGCCGACCGCCCCCGCGGGTACCGGCGCCCCGGGCCCGTCGTCCGTCACCGGTCCGCCGAGGAGCCGGACGACGTCGGCGTGCTCGTCGCGCGCGATCGTCGTCCAGGCGTCCGCCCCCGCGTCGTCGAACAGCTCGATGGCGGACAGGAAGAGGCCGTGCGCACGCTGCAGCTCCCCGGCCCGCACGAGGGCGCGCGCGGCGCAGAGGTCGGTCCGCGCGTGCTCGTAGGGCGAGGCCGTGGTCCGGTTCACCCGCGTCGCCCGCTCGAGCGGCACGGTGAGGTCCTCGGGCGCGGCGAGGGACACGTCGGCCCGCACGAGCGTCGCCGACCGCAGCGACGGCGGCAGCTCCTTCGCGTCCACCTTCCGCCGGGCCAGCGCACGCTGCGCCGCGTCGTGGCGTCCGGCGACGACCCAGGCCTCGACGTCGTCCAGCCCGGGCAGCGGGAGCATGCGTGCGCTGTCGGGGCGCTCCCGCTCCGCCGCGAGCTCCAGGAGCGTGGCGGCCTGGGTCACGTGGTGCGCGAACGCCGCGCCCATCGCCCGGTCCACGAGGAGCCCGAGCCGGACCGGGCGGGACGTCGGGCTCGCGCACGTCTCCTCGAGCGCCGTCGCCACCGGGCCCACGACGCCCCGCGTCATCATGTCGAGACGGCGCGCCGCCGCCACGCCGAGACCGGCGAACGGCAGCCCGAGCGGGAGCCGGAACGCCGCCTCGGCGAGCTCGTCCGCGGCCCGGGTCAGCGTGCCGCGCCACAGGTGCACGAGCGACTGCGCCAGCCGGACGTGCGCCTCCGCGAGCGGCGTGAGGGCGGCGTCCGGCCCGTCGAACCACCGGCCGCCGTCGCGGACCGGGGCGAGGGACGCGACGACGCTCGCGAGCGTCTGCGCCGCGTCGTCCAGCCGGTCGTCCGCCGCGAGCGCGAGCGCACGGCTGACCTGCAGCGACGCCTCGTGGTCGGGTCCGAGGTCGACGTCGGGGACCACCCCCCGCTCGCCCACGCCGAACACGGCCGCCCACGACCGTGCGAGCGCGAGCCCGGCGGCCGTCGCGTCGTCGTCGCACCACGATGCGAGATAGGTCGCCGTGTCGAGGAGCTGGGACGTGCTCACGCCGTCGCCCCGCTCGGCGTGCAGCCGCGCCGCGTTGAGCACGCCCGACACGACCCCCGCCACGTCGTCCGGCGCGAGGTCGTCGGGCTGACCGCCCCGCAGGTAGGGCGAGAGGACGTCGTCGGGCACCTGGCCCTCGGCGAGCGTCAGCGCGGCGACGAGCGGTCCGAGCGTCCGCGCCCGCAGCGCGTCGTCGCCGCTGCGGGACGCCTTGCGCAACCAGTCCGCCGCGTCCTGCACGTGGCCGGACCGCAGCGCGGCGACGCCTGCGATCGCGAACGCCTCGGCGCGGTGCTCGGTCGCGGCCTGGCTCGCGGCCTCGCGAGCCACCTCGTGCGCCCAGACGACGTCCCCGCGGTCCAGGTGCCGACGCGCGATCCGCAGCAGCCCCGGGACGAGCTCCGGGTCGCCGACGAGCGTCGCGAGCGCCGAGTGCCACACCGCGACGTCCTCCTCGCCCGCGCGGCGGTGCGCCTCGGCGAGCGCGACGTGCGCCGTCGTGCGCTCGGCGAGCCGCGCGTCCGCGTGGACCAGGGACCGCATGCGCGGGTCGACGAACGCGAAGCGCCCACCCACGAGCGCGAGGTGCTCGGCGAGCGGACCGTCGAGGACCTCGTCCATCGCGAGGCCGGTCGCCGACAGCAGCAGCTCGGTCCGGTCCACGACGGCCACGGCCGCGACGAGGAGCGCGTGCCGCTCCCCCTCGCTGAGGGCGGCGAGCCGGTCCGCGAAGAGCGAGCGCACGGCGGGGACGGCCGGGAGCGGGTCCGGGAGGATCGACCCCCCGGAGAGCTGTTCCGGCGTGAGCAGCGCCGCCGTCTGGGTGAGCGCCGCGGCGTTGCCGCCGAGGAGCGCCGCGAGGCGCGCCGCGACGTGCGGCGCGACGGCGAGCCGCCGCTCGACGAGCAGCAGGTGCAGGGCGTCGGCGGGCGCGAGCGGCGGGACGGCGCGGAGCTCGAACGGCCCGGAGGACGGGTCGAGCTCCCCGGCGGTCGCCGTCCCGAGGAGCACGACCGGCGCGTGGCGCTGCGCGACGAGGCTCGCGAGGACCGACCTGCTGAGGTCGTCCTGGAGGTGCAGGTCGTCGGCCACGAGCACGACGGTGGCGCCGTCGAACGACTCCACGAGGAGCTCGGCGAGCGCGACCGCCGCGACCTCGGGGAGGTACCCGAAGCCCGGGTCGACGGGCTCGAGGACGCGCGTGAGGCGCTCCGGCACGACGCCGCCCGCGAGCTGCGAGACCTGCGACACCAGCGACACGACCGCGGAGCCCGGCGCGGGGGCACCCGCGGGCGGGCGACACCGCAGGGTGAGCGTCGGGCGCGCGAAGGTGGACGTCGCGACGGCCTCGCACACGAGCTCGAGCGTCGCGCTCGCCCCCATGCCGCGCTCGGCCGTCCACACGAGGCCGCCCTTGCCCTCGCTCACCGCCGCGAGCGCGCGGTCGACCTCCTGCGCGCGGGAGGAGAGCCGCTCGAGCCGTCGTGCGGACCGCGTGTCCGCGCGACGGTGCGGCTCGGGAACCAGGTAGTCGTGCTGTTCTGACATGTCGGGACCCTCCGTCCGGGGGCTTCTTCGCCCGTCGACCGGATGAAATGTTAACAACCCTCCGTAAACAAGGGATCACCACATCGTTTCCCGGCCGTCACACGACCGCCACCTGGGCCGACGGCGCTTGCCGTGCGTGGGCGGGAGGGCTAGCCTGGCCTCGATCCCCGTCGTGGCCACGGTTCTCGTGCGCCCCGACCCGGGTGCGGCGCCCACGGCGCCGCCGCCACGAGAGCGAGGTGAGCCCCATGCCGGACGGCAGCAGTCATAGAACCGTGCACTGCGCGCTCACCCTCCGTGGCCCGCAGCCCGTCGCCTGAGTCGGCGTACCTCGAGGACTCCCGCGGCCGGCCGTCGTCCCGTGCGGGAGGTCGCCAGTGCGCACCGCGCGCGCCGTCGTGCGCGCCGCCGGACCACCCGCCGACCCACCAGCGCCCGCCACCCACCCCGTGGCGCTCGCCCGTGGTCGTCGGCCCGCCGAGAGGACGACCACCATGACCCAGCGCTCGCCTGCCACCGAGTCCCGGACCCGCCCCGCACGTCAGACCCTGCGGGACGCGCGCGCCGTTCTGCCCCGTCGACACCGCGCCCGCCGACCGAACCTGGAACGCCAGTCGATCTCCTTCACCGTCGGCCTGTACGTGTTCATCTGCGTCGCCCTGCTGCTCGCGCACGTCACCGCCGGAGGTGTCTGATGACGACGACGCTGCCCGAGCCCACGGGCCTCGCCCTCACGGCCGGCGCCGACCGCGCCCTTCCCGCGCCCGCACGCGGCGGGCTGGACCTGCACGCCCGTGCGCACGGCACCGGTGCCCCCCGGTTCGACCCCCGCGTCCTGCGCTCCCGCTGGGTCCAGGTCGGCGTGGGCGACCCCGACGCGACGGCCCGCGCCGCCGAGCACGGCGTCGACTTCGCCGCCGCGGGCGGTCGGGTCTGGGAGACGGACGCCCACGTCTACCTCCCGGTGACCGCCACGCGGCGCGACGGCGACCGCGTCGTCTACGAGCGGATCGTGCTCGCGCTCTCCCCCGACGTCGTCGTGACCGCCCAGCCGCAGCGCCACTACGGCGTGTTCGACAAGGCGATCGCGCGCATGCGGCGCACCCCGTGGCTCACCGGATCCTCCTACGGGGTCGCGTACGCGCTGCTCTACGCGCTCAACGAGGCGGCGGACCGCGTCGTGTCGTACGCGAGCGACCTGCTCGAGGACATGTCCGACGAGATCGACGAGGCGACGCGCGGCGTCGACTCCCGCGGTCGGGAGATCGGGGTGAGCGACATGCAGGACACCATCACCCGCATGAACCGTGCCGAGGAGATCGTCTCGCGCGCCCAGGAGTCCCAGCTCTCGCTCGCGCGCGCCGCGCGGCACCTGCGCAGCGAGATCGCCGACTCCGACCCCGTGCTCGCCGGGCTCGTGGAGACCCTGGTCGCCGACGTCGACGGGGTGAAGCAGCACGCGAGCTTCGAGCACGACAAGGTGCGCTACCTCCAGCAGGCGATCATGACCTCGCTCGACGTCAAGCAGGCCCAGATCGTCAAGGTCTTCACGATCATCACGGCCGTGTTCCTGCCGCCGACGCTCATCGCGTCGTTCTACGGCATGAACTTCACGCACATGCCCGAGCTCGACCGCCCCTACGGCTTCACGCTCACCGTCCTGCTCACCCTGGTGGCAGCCGTCATCCCGCTCGCCTACATCAAGCGCCGCGGCTGGCTCCGCTGACCCCACCAGCGCGCGCCCGCGTCTGGCCGGCGAGCCCGGCCCGCGGCGCGGGCTCGGGCCTCAAGCCTGCGGGGTCGGGCCCGCGGTGGGGGCGGCCTCGGTGCTCGGGGCTGCGGCGACAGGGGCGGGTCGCCGGGGCTCGCCCGGGGGTCATCAGGCCTCGAGGATCAGGGTGACCGGGCCGTCGTTGACGAGCTCCACGGCCATGTGCGCGCCGAACCGCCCGGTCGCGACGTCGATCCCGCGCTCGCGCAACCGCGACACGACCGCGTCGACCAGAGGCTCGGCGACCGGCCCGGGCGCAGCGCCGTTCCACGACGGTCGGCGGCCCTTCTTCGTGTCGGCGTAGAGCGTGAACTGGCTGACGACGAGCACGGGTGCGCCCTCGTCCTGCACCGACCGCTCGCCCGCGAGGATCCGGAGCTCCGCGATCTTGCGCGCGATGGTCTCGACCTGCGCGTCGCCGTCGTCGTGCGTCACGCCGACGAGCGCGAGCAGCCCCGGACGGTCGATCGCCCCGACGACCTCCGACGACCCGTCCTCGGCCACCACGCTCACGCTCGCGCGCGAGACGCGCTGCACGACGGCCCTCACGAGCGTCGCTCCGCGTCGAGCACGGGCCGCACCGTCCCCACCGGCCGGCCCGCGCCGAGCACGGGCACGTCGCCGAGCGCGGTCAGCGCCGCGTCGTCGGCCCCTGCCACCCCGGGCGCGCCGAGGCGGCGGAGCGCGGCGGCGAGGACCGCGGGCCGTGGGCGGGAGCCGCCGTCGAGCACCTTGAAGGCGAGGGCGCTGCCGTCGGGCAGGCCGGCGCCGTAGACGCCGTCCGCACCGTCCTTGGCGACCAGGCCGGGCACGGCGCGCATCGCGAGCGTCGCGTCCCGGCCCGTCCCGCCGACCATCTCCGGGAACGCCGCCATCGCGCGCGCGACCTGCGCCTCCGGGGAGCGCGGGTCGCGCTCCGGGGCGGCCGCGAGCCGCCCGAACGCGCGCGCGAGGCCGCGCACGGTCGTCGAGAAGAGCGGCGCGCCGCACCCGTCGACGGTCACGTGCTCGACCGGCACGCCGGTCGCCTGGGCGACGGTCTCGCGGACGGCGACCTGCAGCGGGTGGTCGACGTCCAGGTAGGTGGCGGTGTCCCAGCCGGCGGCGACGCACGTCGCGAGCATCGCCGCGTGCTTGCCGGAGCAGTTCTGCGTGATCGACGACGGCCCGTGGCCCTCGATCTGCCACGCGAACGCGGCGGGCGGGTGGAGCGGCATGTCGGGCGTGTTCTGCAGCGCCGACTCGTCGAGCCCGACGCCGTCGAGGATCTCCCGGACCCCGGCGAGGTGCTCCGGCTCCCCGTTGTGGCTTGCGGCGGCGAGCGCCAGGAGGCGCGGCGGGAGGACGAGCCCGTGCCGCAGCATCGCCACGGCCTGGAAGGGCTTGACGCTCGACCGCGGCCAGATCACGGCGTCGGCGTCGCCACGTTCCAGGACCGGCTCGCCGTCGGCGCCCAGCAGGACGAGGTGCCCGGCGTGGACCGACTCCGCGAGGTCCCCCCGGACGACCTCGGCGAGCGGGACGGCGGCGCGCTCGATCCCGCCCCGGGCCTGCGTGGTCACCGGCGCGTCACCAGCCGCCGGGGCGGCCGGACGACCCGTTGCCGCGGCCGTTGCCGTACGGCAGGAGCCGGGGACGCACGTCCACGAGGTAGACGATCGCCGCGACCACGCCGATGACCCCGAAGAAGCCCCCGACGCTCATCGGCGGCAGCGAGATGAATCCGAGGGCCGCCGCGACCCCGAGGATCGCGAGCCAGATCGGCTTGGTCAGCTTGCCCTCGGCCGTGAACGCGCTCGCGGGACGTCGGATCGCGTCGACGAGCGCGACGAGCTCGGTCACGAACACGACGAGCATGAGCACGAAGAAGACGATCCACTGCAGCGACCCGATGATTCCCACGGGCACGAGCCTACGGTCTGGCGAGCGGCCACGGCACCACCCGCAGCCCGACCGACCGCGCGGCGGTCACCACGTGCGGGTCCCAGGCCGCCACGATCGTGTCGTCGTGCGCGACGGCGAGGGCGCTCGCCACGTGCACCGCGTCGTTGCTGCGCAGCGCGCCGGCCGCGACGAGCGCCGACGCGCGGTCGGCGACCTCGCCGGAGACCTCGACCACGTGCAGCGCGGGGTACAGCGCGTCCCACGCGCCGAGGGCGCGCGCGTGGCCCGGGCCGTCGAGCACGCCGCCGCGGGCGCCCGCGGCGAGGGCCGCCCGCACCTCGACGTCGGCGAGGCGGCTCGTCACGACGACGTCCGCCCGGTTCCACAGGCGGCTCGCCAGCGCGGAGCCGGCCTCGGGGACGCAGAGCTTCACGAGGGCGCTCGCGTCGAAGTAGACCAGTGCCATCGGGGCCTCAGCGCCGGATCCGGCGCACGAGCGCGGCGACGCCGCCCCCGCGACCTCCGCGGGCGCCGTCGGCCGGTCGCGCCCCGTCCGCGCCCGCCGTCCGCGCGCCGGCGTCAGCGCCTGCGGGGACCGCGTGGACCGGGCGCTCCCCCGCCGGGGGGACCAGCACGCCGTCGCGCACGAGCTCCGTGACCAGGTCCGCCGTCGCGACGCCCGTCAGCCGGGCGACGGGGACGCCGCGCTCGGTGATGACGACCTCCTCGCCCTCCCTGGCCCGCTCGATCCACGACTTGAGCTCGGCACGCAGGGCGCTGACGGGGACCTCCATGCCCCGACCGTACCGGCCCGGGGCGCCGCTGTGCAGGGTGAAGATCGTCCCGTTCGCCCGGCAGGGCCGGATCGCCCGCTCAGAGCTCGGGGAGGGCGTCGCGCGCCTGCTGCGGCGTCGCCCCGGCCGCCTCCAGGAGGTCGACGATGGGCGATCGCACGAGCATCACGAGCGACTGCACCTGCCAGTCGCCGTCGCCGAGCGCGTGCGGGTCGGCGCTGTGCGCGACCTCGAGGAGGACCTCGCGCGCCACGGCCGGGTCGCGACCGGCGCCGACCGCCTCGGCGAGCACGTGCACCCCGGCGCCGAACCGGGCGACGAGGTCCGCGACCGCGTCGAGCTCCCGCTCGTCCGGCCCGCCCGCGACGGGCACGGCGCGCCGCGCCAGGACGCGCACGCTGCGCATCGCCCGGTCCACGAGGACGGCCTGGCGCTCGAGCCCGCCCAGCTCGTCCCGGTGCCGCAGCCCCGCCGCGGTGACGCGCGCGAGCTCGCGCGCCGACGACGCCGACGACTGCCAGTCCTCGAGCGCACCCTCGGAGGCGCGGCCCTTGACGAGCGCCGCCTCGAGGTCGGCGCGGTCGCGCCCGCGCAGCCCCCGCGCGAGGACGTCGAGGACGGCGGCGAGCTCCGTCGTCGCCTCGGCACCCAGCAGCCGGGGACGCCGGCGCGGGTCGCCCGGGGTGAGCGCCGCGACCGCGAGCGCGACGGCGCCGCCCACCAGCGCGTCCGTCCACCGTCCGAGCGGGCCGCCCGCCTGCGCGGCCGGGAGCCCGACGATGACGATCGCCTGCACCCCGGCCTGCGTCGTGAGCATCGCGCCGCGGTCGATGAAGCGCGCCGCGAGGGCCGAGACGGCGAGCACGACGGCGACCTGCCACCACCCCGACCCGATCGCGTGGACCACGAGGTCGCCGAGCCCGACGCCGATCGCGACCCCGACCGCGAGCTCGAGGACGCGGCGGAGCTGCCGGTCCTGGCTGAACCCGAGGCACACCCACGCGGAGACGGGGGCGAAGAAGGGGGCGACGTGGCCGAGCCCGTAGCGCGCGATGCCGAACGCGAGGCCCGCGGCGGCCGACGCCTGGAGGATGGGCCACAGCGCCACGCGGACGCGCGAGGCGCCCTGCCGGATCCGGGCACGCAGGAGGAGCCGGCGCCACGCGGTGCGGGCGACGTCGACCGCGCCGGGGCCGGCGGACGGGCCCGGCCCGCTCCCGGACGCCGGCCCCGCGGTCACAGCATGCTCGTCGGCGCGCCCTCGCCGCGGGGCGTGACTCCGCGGCCGACAGGGCCGCGCGGGGCGGGGCGGTCGACCGAGACCCCCTCGCCCGGCACCACGACCTCCTGCGCCGCGGAGACCGCGCCGCCGTCGCAGTCGACGAGGAGCTCCGCGTCCTCGGGGACGCTGCGCTTGAGGACGGCGAGCGCGATCGGGCCGAGCTCGTGGTGACGCGCGACCGACGTCACGGCGCCGACGGGCCGCCCGTCGAGCGTGACCTCGGCGCCGGGCGCCGGCAGCAGGTGCCCCGAGCCGTCGAGGTGCAGCATCACGACCCGGCGCGGCGGTCGCCCGAGGTTGTGCACGCGCGCGATCGTCTCCTGGCCCCGGTAGCAGCCCTTGTGCATGTGGACGGACGTGCGGAGCCAGTCGGTCTCGTGCGGGATCGACCGGTGGTCGACCTCGGTCGCGAGCCGCGGCCGCCACGCCTCGACCCGGGCCGCCTCGGTCGCCCACGTGCCGACGAGCCGCCACCCGGCCGCCTCGCGCGCGGCGACGGCGTCGGCCAGCTCGGCCCGCGGCACCAGCACGAGCCGCCACGGCCGCTCGCGGCCCGGGTGCTCGTCCTCGGGCGGGCCGTAGCGCGTGCCGCCGCCGGTGACGCGCGGCCACGGGTCGCGCCACGTGACCGGCTCGCCCTCCGCGCCCTCGGCGTCCACGGGCTCGCCGAGCGCCGCCCAGTCGTCGGTCGCGTCGGCGATCTCGACGCGGAGCATGAACTTCATGCGGTCGAGCCAGGCAGCGAGGTCCGTCGCGTGCGAGCGCTCGGTGACGAGCCAGGTCGTCTCGCCGTCGTCGACGACGGACGCCGCGTGCTCGACGTGCCCCTGCGGCGAGAGCACGAGCAGCTCCGTCGACGTGCGCGGGGCGAGGTCCGTCAGGTCCTGCGACGTGATCGAGTGCAGCCAGCTCAGCCGGTCGGGGCCCGTCACCGTCACGACGCCGAGGTGCGACTGGTCGACGACGGCGCCGCCCGTGCGCAGGGCGCGCTGCTCCCCGGTCGGGTCGCCGTAGTGCCACGCGACACCCTCGTCGGGGCCCGTCGCGGGCACCGCGCCGTGGCGGGACAGGAGCGGGCTGGTGTAGCCGGTGGTCACGGGTGGTCCTCCTTCGTCGGCGCGTCCGGGCCTGCGGGTGTGCTCGTCCGAGGCCCCGCCGGTCAGGTCGTCGGGCGCCGGGACAGCTTCGCGGACGCGTACGACTGCAACGGCTCACCGAAGGCAGCCAATTCCCACACCCACAGGAGCTGGCCCTCGACGAACCCGTACAGCCGCTTCGAGGCGGTGACCTCCGACGCCGTGGACGTGCGGGCGATCAGGTCGCTCGCCAGGTCCACGCGGCCGTTGCCGACCGCGCCGAGGTACACGGACACGCGGCCCGCCGGGTCGGCGAGCAGCACCTCGAGCGGGTGCCGGTCGTCCTCGAGCCCGTCGGGCCGGTCGGTGGACACGCGCCAGTAGCCCGTCTCGGTGGACCACACGGGCGCGTCCGACGCCGCCGCGTCCAGCGTCGCGGCGTCACGCTCGGGCCACGCGCTCTCGTCGGGGACGGTCTCCGGGACCTCGGTCTCGAGGAGGCGCAGCGTCGACTCGTAGCGCAGGTACGGGCCGCCGTCGTGGTCGAACACGACGTCGTGGACGAACGGCGTCTCCTCGATGCCCGGGTACTTGACGACCCCCTCGCCGCGCCAGCTCCCGACGAGCCAGGCGAGCGGGTAGACCTCGGGCGCGAGCCCCTCGGGGAACTCGAACGGCATCAGCGACCACCTCTCGGAGTCGGGCGGGGCGACGTGCGTGCGGCGGGGCGCGCCCCGCGCGGCAGCGTCAGCGCTGGCCCTTGTAGAGCTTGTAGACGACGTACCCCGCGAACCACGTGATGGTGACCGTCGCCGCGAGGAGGAGGCCGAGGAAGATCAGCTCGAGAGTGTGCGGGCTCATGCGGCCGATCCTACCGGCCGGGCGGGACGACCACGCCGCGGGCGGGGACCGGCTGCCCGGGAGGGCTACGCTCGGCCGCGTGACCGACACCGTGCCGCCCCCTGCGGCTCCCCGTCAGCGCTCGCTCGTCGTCAAGGCCACGTCGGGGCTCGACCGCCCCGAGGCCGCCAACCAGGCGTTCACCGTCGCCGCCGCGGCGGTCGCTGCGGGCGTCGAGGTGAGCGTGTGGCTCACGGGCGAGGCCGCGTGGCTCGGGCTGCCCGGGCGCGCCGCCGAGCTCGAGCTGGAGCACGCGGCCCCGTTGCCCGACCTGCTCGACGCCGTGCTCGCCGCCGGCACGCTCACCGTGTGCACGCAGTGCGCCGCGCGCCGCGGCATCACGGCCGACGACGTGCTCCCCGGCGTGCGGATCGCCGGCGCGGCGGTGTTCGTCGAGGAGGCGCTGCACGAGGGCGCACAGGCCCTCGTCTACTGACCCGCGGCCGACCGCACCGGTTCACCGGCGCGTCAGCCCGCGAGCGCGTCAGCGCGGGAGCGTCAGCGCGGGAGCGTCAGCGCGCGGGAGCCACCCGGCGCAGCAGCAGGTACAGCTCGCAGCCCAGGCACAGACCGAACGCGGCGTTGAGGACGGCCGCCACGAGCGCGAGCGCCGCCGCGGCCGGCACCGCGCCGTCGACGCCCAGCAGCCCCAGCACGACCCCCGCGCCGGTGATGACCAGGCCGACCGCCTGCGCGAACCGCGGCGGCCTCGGGTCCTCGCGCTCCGCCGTCGGGCCGATGCGCGGGAGCACGACCATCCGGTAGACCCAGGCCTGCCACGTGCCCTGCGCGCCCCGGACCGCGCCGAGCAGGAAGCTCGCCGCGACGACCGCGAGCAGCACGAGCGCGGCGGGCGACGTCCACAGGAGGATGACGACGGCGAGCAGCAGCGCCGTGATGCCGGCCCCCGCGCGCGGCCCGCGCGGGTCGATCCCGGCGGGCGCGGACCCGCGCTCGGTCGCGGCGTCGCCTCGGCCAGCCTGGTCGCTCATGCGGTCTCCTCCGGTGCGGCCGTCGGGGACGGCGTGGGTCAGGCGTCGTGCGCGGTCGCGGAGGCCGCTGCCGCGTCCGCGACGGCGAGCGCTGCGAGCGCCTGGGCGCGGTTCATCCCCCCGCTCGCGCGGGCGACCTCCCGACCCTCCGCGTCGAGCACGAGGACGGTCGGCGTGCGCAGTATGCCGAATGCTCGCACCAGGTCGAGGTGGTCGTCGACGTCCATCTCACGATGCGTCACGTCGTCGTGCGCCGCGCTGACCTCGCCGAGGACGCGCGCCGTCGCCCGGCACGGCGCGCACAGCTCCGCCGAGAACTGGACGAACGTGCCGCGGGCGCCCAGCACGACGCCGTGGGCGGGCCAGTCGACGGACGCGGCGCCGTCGTCGGCCGTGGACCCGGACGACGTCGCGCGCGGCGCCCGCACGACCCCCTGCCGCCGCTGCCACCACACGCCGAGCGCGAGCGTCGCGAGCAGGGTCGCGCCGAGGAGGACGACGGGGAGCGCCCCCGGCGTCATCCCACGATCACCCGGCCCACCACGAAGATCAGCGTCCCGCCGACCGCGACCGGGAGCGCCGTCGCGGAGAACGCGCCGAGGCGCCCCCGCAGCTCCGGGAGCTGGTCGAAGAGCGCGTGGAGCGACGCGACGAGCAGGCCCGCGACGACGCCGGACCAGACGCCGCTCAGCAGGTCGAGGTCGGGCATGACGTACCCGACGGCACCGCCCGCGGCGACCGCGAGGCCCAGGGTGAGCGCGGCGTTGGTCCAGCCGCCGAGCGGCAGCGCCGAGACCGCGGACGCGACGGCCAGCGCCACCGCGCACGTCACGACCAGGGACTCGCCCGCGTCGGTGCGGCCCGTCGCGATCCAGCCCGCGCACGACGTCGCGACGACGATCCCGCTCACGGTCCCGATGAGCGACTCGACCAGGCGCGGGCGCCCGTCGCGGCGCAGGAGCTCGGCGACGAACGCGAGCACCACGGCGAGCGCGAGCACCACGGGCAGGTGCCGCAGCGCGGGCTCGCCGTGCGTCGCGGCCGTCGCGCCCACGGCGCCGAGCCCGGCGATCGCGATGACGACGCGCGTCCCGCCGTGGACGGGGATGTCGAGCAGGCGCGGCCACCCGATCGCGACGATCAGGGCCAGGGCCCCCGACGCCGCGGCGAGCGGGAGCGGGCCGAAGAACGCGGCGACGGCGATGCCCGCGGCGAGGCACGCCGTGACGACGGCCCGGGTCGAGAGGTCCACGCGGTCAGCGCCCCGTTCGGGGGTCGCGGGAGGGCGTCGGGTCGTGCAGCACGCCTCAGAGTGTCGCAGAGTCTCCCGCCGGACCGCCTACCGGCCCGGCGCGCGCACGGCCGTGGGACGTTCGCCGTGTCCGCGCCCGGCACGCGATACGGTAACCATCCACGGACCGAGGACGTGGCCGATGACGTGGCGAGCCCCGCAGAGGTACGTCCCGGCCCGGTCGCCACGCGTCGACGCCCGGGGGCGCCGCCCGCGCCCCGCGACCCGGAAGGAGGTGCCGGATGGCGGACCTGCTCATCCTCACCCCCGCGACAGGCGGTTCCGTCGAGGTCCTGCCCGCGCTCGGCCTGCTCTCGCACCGCATCCGGGTCCTTCCCATGGAGCCGTCGGCGCTCGTCGACGCCCCGGACTCCGACGTCGTGCTGCTCGACGCGCGGCGCGACCTCGTCGCGGCCCGCACCACGTGCCGCCTCATGCACGCCACCGGGCTCACGGTCCCGCTCGTGCTCGTCCTCACCGAGGGCGGGCTGACCGTCGTCACGGCGGAGTGGGGCGCGGACGACCTCCTCCTGGAGGGCGCCGGCCCGGCGGAGGTCGAGGCCCGGCTGCGCCTCGTCATCGAGCGGTCCGCGCGCGGACCGGCCGAGGACGGCCCCCAGGAGATCGCCGCCGGCGAGCTCGCGATCGACGCGAGCGGCTACACCGCGCGGCTGCGCGGCCGCCCCATCGACCTCACGTACAAGGAGTTCGAGCTCCTCAAGTACCTCGTGCAGCACCCGGGCCGCGTGTTCACCCGCGCCCAGCTGCTCCAGGAGGTCTGGGGCTACGACTACTACGGCGGCACGCGGACCGTCGACGTCCACGTCCGGCGCCTGCGCGCCAAGCTCGGCCCCGAGCACGAGCAGCTCATCGGGACGGTGCGCAACGTCGGGTACCGGTTCGACCCGCCGAAGGACCGCCGCCCCGCCGAGGGCGTGGACGACGCGGGGGCAGGCACCGCCGGGTCGTCGGCCGACAGCGGGCCCGGGACCCCGGTAGGTTCGTCCGGGTGACGCCCGACCCCTCCGACTTCACGTCCGCGCTGCCCGACGGCCCCTGGCGCCATGAGCTCGTCCCGGCCAACGGCGCGCGCTTCCACGTCGCGCTCGCCGGTCCCGAGGACCGCGGGGTCCGGGACCCCGGGCCGCCGCTGGTCGTCCTGCTCCACTCCTTCCCGCAGTTCTGGTGGGCGTGGCGCCACCAGATCGAGCCGCTCGCCGCGGCGGGCTACCGCGTCGCCGCGATGGACGTGCGGGGCGTCGGCGCCTCCGACAAGCCGCCGATCGGCTACGACGCGCCGACCCGCACCCGCGACATCGCGGGGGTCGTCCGCTCGCTCGGTTCCGGGCGCGCCGTCGTCGTGGGTCACGGCACGGGCGGCAGCCTCGCCTGGGCGATGGCCGCGCTCCAGCCTGCCGTCACGGCCGGCGTCGCGGCCTTCTCCGCGCCGCACCCCGCGCGGCTGCACACGTCGGCCCGCCGCCTGCTCACGCCCGCCGCGCTGCGTCAGCTCGCGTTCTACCAGGTGCCCACGCTGCCCGAGCGGGCGCTCGTCCGTGGCGACCTCGTGGCCGAGGTGCTCGCGACCGGCGCGGCCACGCCCTTCGCGCCCGACGTCGTCGACACGTACCGCACCGTCATGCGCATCCCGTTCGCGGCGCACACGGCCATGGAGTCGCTGCGCTGGGCGGTGCGCTCGACGCCCCGCCCCGACGGCCGCCGCTTTCTGGCCGCGCTCCGCCGCCCGATCGACGTCCCCGCGCTGCAGGTCCACGCCGGGGAGGACGGCCTCGTGCGGCGCGACCTCGCCGACGCCGACGGCGCCGCGCTCGCCCGCGACTTCCGCTTCGAGGTCGTGGACGGCGCCGGCCACTACCTCCCCGAGGAGGCGCCCGACGCCGTGACGGACCTGCTGCTCGACTGGCTGCCGCGCGCGGTGTAGCCGCACAGGCCCGGGACCTCAGCTCGTCTTGACCAGCTTCGCCGCCTTGACCGGGTCGACCTCGCCGACGCCGAAGGACGGGCACCAGCGCGCGATCGTGCACGCGCCGCACGCGGGCTTGCGCGCGAAGCACACCCGACGGCCGTGGAAGATCAGCCGGTGCGAGAGCATCGTCCACTCCGACTTCTCGACCAGCCCGCCGACGACCTGCTCGACCTTGACCGGGTCCTCCTCGGTGGTCCAGCCGAGGCGGCGCACGAGCCGGCCGAAGTGGGTGTCGACCGTCAGCCCCGGCACGCCGAACGCGTTGCCCAGCACGACGTTCGCCGTCTTGCGGCCCACGCCCGGCAGGGTCACGAGGTCCTCCAGGCGTCCCGGCACCTCGCCGTCGTACCGCTCGACGAGCGCCTGGCCGATGCCGATGACCGACTGCGCCTTCGCCCGGAAGAACCCGGTGGGGCGCAGCAGCTCCTCGAGCTCCTCCCGGTCCGCACCCGCGTACGCGGCGGCGTCCGGGTAGCGCGCGAACAGTGCCGGGGTCGTGAGGTTCACGCGCTTGTCCGTCGTCTGCGCGGACAGGACGGTCGCGACGAGCAGCTCGAGCGGCGTCGTGAAGTCCAGCTCGCAGTGCGCGTCCGGATAGGTGACCGCGAGCTCGCGGTTGGTGCGGCGCGCGCGCCGGACGAGGGCGAGGTGCGACTCGGGCTTCGGCGCCCCCGTGCGGGCCGGCTCGGTGGTGGTCACGGACCCACCGTAGCCGCCGCCCCCGACACCCGAGTTGCAGCCGTAGGGCAGACTTGTCCTGGAACATTTCCGAGGACGAGACGATAGGACACCCCGCGTGGACGACGACGTTGTGCTCTCCGCCCCCCTGTTCGCGACGATGGACGCGGACGAGACGCGCACCCTCTTCGAGTCGATGCAGCAGATCGAGCTCTCCCGCGGCGACGTGCTGTTCCGCGAGGGCGAGCCGGGCGACCGCCTCTACGTGATCGCGAGCGGCAAGATCAAGCTGGGGCGCCGCTCCAACGACGGCCGCGAGAACCTCCTGTCGATCCTCGGCCCCGGCGAGATGTTCGGGGAGCTCTCCCTGTTCGACCCGGGCCCCCGCACCGCCACCGCGAGCTCCGTCGCCGACTCCGTCATCTACGAGCTCGGGCACGACCAGCTCGTCGAGTGGATCGAGAAGCACCCGAGCGTCGCCAAGCACCTGCTCAACGCCCTCGCGCGTCGCCTGCGCCGCACCAACGAGACGCTGGCCGACCTCGTGTTCTCCGACGTCCCGGGCCGCGTCGCCAAGGCGCTGCTCGACCTCTCGACCCGCTTCGGCGAGGAGACGGACGAGGGCGTCCGCGTCGCGCACGACCTCACGCAGGAGGAGCTCGCGCAGCTCGTCGGTGCGTCGCGCGAGACGGTGAACAAGGCGCTCGCCGACTTCGCGACGCGCGGCTGGGTGCGCCGCGAGGGCCGGGCCGTCGTCCTGCTCGACATGGACCGCCTGGAGCGCCGCGCGCGCTGACCGACCGCCACCGACGAGGACGGGGTCGGCGACCGGGTCCGTGAGGACCTGGCCGCCGGCCCCGTTCGCGTGCCGGCGGGGGCGCTACTCCGCGAGCTCCACGACGATCTCGACCTCGACCGGGGCGTCGAGCGGCAGGACCGCGACGCCGACGGCACTGCGGGCGTGGACGCCTGCCTCGCCGAAGACCTCCCCGAGCAGGGCGCTCGCCCCGTTGACGACGCCGGGCTGGCCCGTGAACGACGGGTCGCTCGCCACGAACCCGACGACCTTGACGACGCGGGCGACCTGGTCGAGGTTCCCGACGAGGTCGTGCACGGCGGCGAGCGCGTTGAGCGCGCACTGCCGGGCGAGGGCCGCGGCGTCGGCGGGCGGGACGAGCCCCTCGCCGTCGCCGACCTTGCCCGTCGCGGGCAGCGCGCCGTCCACGAACGGGAGCTGGCCCGACGTGTGGACGTACCGCCCCGAGCGCACCGCGGGCACGTAGGCGGCGACGGGCGCTGCCACCGGGGGCAGGGCGAGGCCGAGCTCCGTCAGGCGCGCGGCGATCGTCCCGGCGGGGAAGCCCGCCACTACTTCTCCCCGGTCGGGCGCTTCAGGTAGGCGACGAGGCCGTTGCCGTCGGGGCCGGTCACGACCTGGACGAGCTCCCAGCCGTCGGAGCCCCACTGGTCGAGGACGGCCTTGGTGTTGTGGATGATGAGGGGGATGGTCGCGTACTCCCACGTGGTTGCCATGGGGCGAGCGTAGTCGGCCCGCGCAGGCACCGCCGAGGAGGTCGCCGCGGGATGCTTACACAACCCGCACACCCGCGGGCCCCGGGATCCCGGGGCCCTCCCAGGGTCGCTCCCGTAGGGTTGTCACCATGGCTTCCCGTGTGCGTCCTCGCGGCCGGCAGATCAACGCGTACCAGCTCGTCGCCCTCTTCCTGGCGTTCGTGCTGGTCTCCGGCGTCGGCGGCGTCCTCGCCGCCGGGCTGCTCGTCCCGCTCGCCGCCGGGGCGAACACGGCGACCGACACCGCGGTCGAGGTCTTCGACGAGCTGCCGGCGGACCTCGAGCCCGGCCCGCTGTCCGAGCAGTCGCGCATCTACGCCAAGGACGGCACGACGCGCCTCGCGACGTTCTACACCGAGAACCGCATCGTGGTCCCGCTGGACCAGGTCTCGGACGCGATGAAGAACGCGGTCATCGCGATCGAGGACAAGCGCTTCTGGGACCACGGCGGCGTCGACGTCGAGGGTCTCCCCCGCGCGGTCGTCAACAACATCACGGGCGGCGACACCCAGGGGGCCTCGACGCTCACGCAGCAGTACGTGAAGAACGTGCTCATCGAGCAGGCGGTCCGCGACGACGACACCATGGCGCTCTACGAGGCCAACGAGAAGTCGCTCGGGCGCAAGGCGCGCGAGGCCAAGCTGGCCATCGCGCTCGAGAAGAAGATGACCAAGGAGGAGATCCTCCAGGGCTACCTCAATATCGCGCAGTTCGGCCGCTCGGTCTACGGCGTGGAGACGGCGGCGCGGCACTACTTCAACAAGAGCGCGATCGACCTCGACTACGTCGAGGCCGCGACGATCGCGGGGATCACCAAGGCGCCGTCGACGTACGACCCGACCACGGAGCCGGAGAACGCCCAGAAGCGACGCGACATCGTGCTCAACCAGATGTACCAGCAGGGGTTCATCACCCGCGAGGAGTACGACACGGGCCGCACCCGGCCGATCGCCGAGACGCTCTCGGTCCAGCCGCTCGAGGCGGGCTGCCAGGCATCCGGTGGTTCGGCGTTCTTCTGCGACTACGTCACGAAGATCATCATGTCCGACCCGGTGTTCGGCGAGACCAAGGAGGAGCGCCAGACGCTGCTCTACCGCGGCGGTCTCGACATCTACACGACGCTCGACCCCGCGATGCAAGCGGCGGCCGAGCAGCACGCGGCCGCGGCGGTCCCGGCGGACGACCCGAGCCAGATCGAGGACGCTATCGTCACCGTCGAGCCGGGGACCGGCAACATCCTCGCGATGGCGCAGAACCGCGCGTTCGACAACACCCAGGAGCCCGCGCCGAACACGACGGCCGTCAACTACAGCGTCGACCAGGCGCACGGCTCGTCGAACGGGTTCTCCCCCGGCTCGACGTGGAAGCCGTTCGTGCTCGCGGAGTGGCTCAACGAGGGCCACTCGCTCTACGAGAACGTCAGCGCCACCAAGCGGACGTGGACCCTCAGCCGGGACTTCCACGCGAGCTGTGTCCGGTTCGGCAACGAGCAATGGACGCCCGCGAACTCCGACGGCGACGGCCAGGGCTCGATGTCGGTCCTCAAGGCGACGTACAACTCGGTGAACACCGCCTACACGACGATGGCGAGCAAGCTCGATCTCTGCGGCGTCGCGAGCACGGCGACGGCGGCGGGCTTCCAGCCGTCCATGCTCGAGGACGGCGGAGAGGTGAAGGTTCGCCCGTCCATGATCCTCGGCACGCAGAACTCCTCCCCGCTCCAGATGGCGGCTGCGTACGCGACGTTCGCCAGCGGCGGCACCTACTGCTCGCCGGTCGCGATCACCAAGGTCCTCGACTCGAACGGTCAGGAGCTCCCCGTGCCCTCTGCGGACTGCCGGGAGAACGCGATCGACCCGGGCGTCGCGAACACCGTCACGTACGCGCTCCAGCAGGTGCTGACGCAGGGTTCCGGGCGCGGCAACGCGCTGGCCGACGGTCGTCCCGCGGCAGGCAAGACCGGCACGGCGAACAACAACACGCACACGTGGTTCATCGGGTACACGCCGCAGGCCGCGACCGCCGTCTGGATCGGCAACGCGGAGGGCGACGTCCCGATGAACCGGAACACCTACGGGAGAGCATTCACGATCAACGGGAAGTCGCTCCAGTTCTGGTACGGCTCGAGCCTGGCCGCACCGACCTGGCGCGACTACATGAACCAGATCCTCGCCGGCCAGCCCGCCCCGGGCTTCGCCGACCCGGACTGGAAGCGGGTCAACGCCCCCGCCCCGCCGCCCACGGCGCCGACGACGCCCGAGGGCGGCGACGGCGGCCAGGGTGGTGGTGACCAGGGCGGCGGCGACCAGGGCGGTGGCGACGAGCAGCCCGACGCCGACGCGGGCGGAGGCCGTGGCGACCGCGGTGACCGCGGGAACGGGGCCGGCCGCGACGACGTCGACCTCGGCGAGTGGTTCGGCAACCTCGGCGGCAGGGGGAACGGCTGAGCGCCGCCGGCCGACGCCGGGCCCTGCGCGGGCTCGGCGCGCTCGCCGTCGTCGGCCTGACCGGCGTGGCGTACGCGCACGTCGAGACCACGCTGTTCACGCTCCGCCGCGTGACCGTGCCCGTGCTGCCCGCCGGCACGCCCGCCCTGCGCGTGCTCCACGTCTCGGACCTCCACCTGGTCCCCAGCCAGCGGCGCAAGATCGAGTGGGTGCGCTCGCTCGCCGAGCTCGAGCCGGACCTCGTCGTCGACACGGGCGACAACCTGGCGCACGTCGACGCGCTCGACCCGCTGCTGCACGCGCTCGAGCCGCTGCTCTCGACGCCCGGCGCCTTCGTCATGGGGTCGAACGACTACTACGCGCCCGTCCCCAAGAACCCGGCGCGGTACCTCCTGCCGGACGCGCGCGTCCCGTTCGCCGGCGAGGCCCGGCTGCTCCCGGCGGGCGAGCTCGCCGCGGCGATGCGCGACGCGGGCTGGGCCGACCTCACGAACCGTCGCGACGTCCTGGAGGTCGGCGGCGTCCGCCTCGACCTCGTCGGCGTGGACGACCCCCACCTCGACCGGGACGTCTTCCCGGCACCCTCCGCTCCGGGCGGTCTCGGTGCCGGCTCCGAGGGGGCGTCGGACGACGGCCCGGTGCTCCGCGTCGGGGTCACGCACGCGCCGTACCGGCGTGTGCTGGACGCCATGCACGACGACGCGGCGGAGCTGGTCCTCGCGGGCCACACCCATGGCGGGCAGCTCTGCGTGCCCGGGTTCGGCGCGCTCGTGACGAACTGCGACATCGACCGCCGGCGGGCCAAGGGTCTGCACGGCTGGCCCGGCGCGCGGCCCGACGCACCCGGTGGCGAGGACTCGACGTGGCTCCACGTCTCCGCCGGAGCGGGCACCTCGCCCTACGCGCAGGTGCGCTTCGCGTGCCGCCCCGAGGCGACGCTGCTCACCCTGACGGCACGCTGAGCGGGTCGTGCGCACCCTCCCCGCGAGGGCGCGCACGGGGTGTCGGCGGGGTCACGGGAATCGAGTTTCGTCGCACGGCACTTCGTCGGCTATTCTGAGCAGGCTTCCCGCGCGGAAGACGAGGTCTCCTCGTCGATCATCGTGCGGACGAGCAACCGGGGTGTGGCGCAGCTTGGTAGCGCGCTTCGTTCGGGACGAAGAGGTCGCAGGTTCAAATCCTGTCACCCCGACCAGGCTGAAGGCCCGGAATCGCCACGATTCCGGGCCTTCGTCATGTCCGCCGACGGGGCGTCCGCTCGGACGTCCCCGCTCCCCGACCCGTCCTCAGGGCCGGTCCGCACCCGGGCCGGTCGCCGTCCCGGCGGCGTCGCACGGCGGGTCGATCGCCACCCCCGCCGCGTCCGCCTCCCCCACCAGGAGGACGAGGGCGCGCTCCATCGCCGTCGGCTGCAGCTTGCCGACCTGGTGCCCGTGCGGGTGGTCGAAGAACGCGAGCAGGCACAGCAGGAGCGTGATGACGAGCGTGACGCTGCCCATGAGCAGGCCCTGCGTCGCGGCACGCTCCGCGGAGTCGGCGAAGAAGAGCAGGAAGACGAAGACGGTCGCGGAGACGACGAAGAGGACGAGCCACAGGGGCAGCGGGATCAGGCCCTCCGCGCCGTGCACGCGGGACTGGCGGGCGTCCTCGCGGGCCGCGGTCTGGTCCATCCACCGGTCGTAGGCGGACTGCTGGGTGTCCGACGCGGGGACGACGTCGCGCACCGTCCGGTAGAGCGCGACCCCCCACGGGTTGACCGCCTCGCCGAGCGCGCCGTCCGCCATCTGCTCCCACTCGCTCGCGACCACGTACCGGGCGTAGCAGACGAGCTCCCCGGACAGCCGCGTCGCGTCGTCGGGGGCGAAGAACTGCGCGGTCTCCAGCTGCTGCACGACGATCCGCGCCTCGGCCTCGGCGCCGCTCCGCGCCTCGTCGTACGACTCGAAGGCGAGGAAGACGATGAACCCCAGGAGCACGGAGAAGCCCGTGGCGACCACCCCGAAGACCCCCGACGCCCGGTCGCCGTCGCTGAACCGGCTGCCGGCCGGTGCGCGCCGCCGGACGAGCAGCATCGTCGCGACCGCCACGGCGACGACGACGACGGTCACGATCGCGCCGACGACGATGCTCACGGCACCTCCTCCGCGCGGGTGCCGCCGCGCGGTGCACGGCGGGTGCTGTCGTGGACAAGCCTGCCCGGGGACGCCGTCCGGGGTCGTCACGCGAAACGTGTGAACGCCGCCGCGGCGGGGCGTCGGTGCGTGCCGTCGCCGCACCTCGCACGGTGTGCGAGAACGCGCCAGACTGGGGCCGTCCGCCCGAGTCCCGGGCACCCGAGTCACTGCGGAGGTCGTCATGAGCGCTGGACGTCACGTCGTCGTCGGAGGAGGGCTCGCCGCCGCGAAGGCCGTCGAGACGCTGCGCGACGAGGGCTACGACGGTGGCCTGACCGTCGTCGCGCGCGAGCCGCACCGACCGTACGAGCGGCCGCCGCTGTCCAAGGACTACCTGCGCGGCGAGGCGGAGCGCGAGTCGGTGTTCCCCCTCTCCGCGGACTGGTACGCCGAGCACGACGTGGAGCTCCTCACCGAGACCGAGGCGACCGCCGTCGACCTCGCCGGTCGGAGCGTCGCACTCTCGGGCGGCCGGACGCTGCCGTACGAGAAGCTGCTGCTCGCGACCGGCTCGGACCCGCGCCGGATCCCGCTGCCCGGCCTCGACCTGGACGGCGTCCACGAGCTGCGCACGCTCGACGACAGCGACGCGCTCGCCGCCGCGCTGCGCGCCGCCCACGACGGCGGCGCGGGGCGGCTCGCGATCGTCGGCGACGGCTGGATCGGGCTCGAGGTCGCGGCGTCTGCCCGCACGCTCGGTCTGGACGTCACGGTGATCGGGCTCGGCACGCACCCCCTCGAGCGGGTTCTCGGTCCGGAGATGGGTGAGCTGTACGGGCAGGTCCACACCGACCACGGCGTCCACCTGCACCGCCGTGCCCAGGTCACGGGCATCTCGGGCGCGGGCGGCCGCGCGACGGGCGTCGACATCGCCGACGGGACGCACGTCGACGCCGACCTCGTGCTCGTCGCCGTGGGCGCGGTCCCGCACGTCGCGCTCGCCCGCGAGGCAGGCCTGGCGCTCGACTCCGCGACGGGCGGCGTCGTCGCCTCCGCGACCCTCCAGACCACGGACCCCGACGTCTTCGTCGCCGGTGACGTCGCGAGCGTGCCGTCGGCGCGCTACGGGCGGTCGGTGCGCGTCGAGCACTGGGCGACCGCGCTCAACCAGGGCCCGCACGCGGCGCGCGCGATGCTCGGCGCGACCGACCCCTACCCCGAGCTGCCGTACTTCTTCTCCGACCAGTACGACGTCGGCATGGAGTACCTCGGCTTCGTCGCGGGCCCCGACGCCTACGACGAGGTCGTGGTCTCCGGCTCCGTCCTCGACCGCGAGCTCGTCGCGTTCTGGGTCAAGGACGGCCGCGTCGAGGCGGGCATGGCCGTCAACGTCTGGGACCGCATGGAGGACGTCAAGGCGCTCATCCATCGCGACGGTCCGGTGGACCGCACCGAGCTGGAGTCCTTCGTCGGCTGACCCCCCCCGCGTGCGGCGAACAGGCGGCTGCCGCCCGTCAGGTGCCCGGACCGGGCGGCAACCGCATGTTCGGCGGAGGGGGCTCCGGCGTCAGGGGAGGTCGCGCTGGGGCGGGCCGACGTACTCGCTGAGCGGGCGGATGAGGGCGTTGGCGGCGCGCTGCTCCATGACGTGCGCCGTCCAGCCCACCACGCGCGACGCGACGAACAGCGGGGTGAACATCGGGGTGTCGAAGCCCATGAGGTGGTACGCGGGGCCCGCCGGGTAGTCGAGGTTGGGGAGGATGTTCTTGCGCTCGGTCATCGCGGCCTCGAGCGCGACGTAGAGGTCGAGGAGGTCCTGGCGGCCGTAGTGCGCGACGAGGTCGTCGAGGGTCGCGCGCATGGTGGGGACGCGCGAGTCGCCGTGCTTGTAGACGCGGTGCCCGAAGCCCATGATCTTGCGCTTGTGCGCGAGCGCGTCGTCGAGCCAGGCCTCGGCGCGGTCGGCGGTCCCGATCTCGGCGAACGTCGCCATGACGGCCTCGTTCGCGCCGCCGTGGAGCGGTCCCTTGAGCGCCCCGACGGCGCCGGTCACCGCCGAGTGCAGGTCGGACAGCGTCGACGTGATGACGCGCGCGGTGAACGTCGAGGCGTTGAACGAGTGCTCGGCGTAGAGCACCATCGAGACCTCGAAGGCCCGCACGACGGCGGGCTCGGGCTCCTCGCCGAACGTCATCCACAGGAAGTTCTCGGCGTAGGTGAGGTCGTCGCGGGGCTCGACGATCTGCTGCCCGCGACGGCGGCGCTGGTCGAGCGCGACGGCGGCGGGCAGCACGGCCCACAGGCGGACGGCCTTGGCCTGCTCGGCCTCGGGCGAGGAGTCCTCGGCGTCGGGGTCGTGCGCGCCGAGCTGGGAGATCGCGGTGCGGACGACGTCCATGGGGTGGCACGTCGTCGGGAGCTCGAGGATCGCGTTGCGCACGTTGCCGGGCAGGGCGCGGTGCGTGCGCTCGACGGCGGTCTGCTCGGCGAGCTGCTCGGGCGTCGGGAGCTCGCCGTGCCACAGGAGGTAGGACACCTCCTCGAAGCTGCGCCGGGCGGCGAGGTCCTGCACCGGGTAGCCGCGGTAGAGCAGCGAGTTCGTGTCGGGGTTGACCTTCGAGATCGCCGTGACGTCGACGACGACGCCCGCGAGCCCCTTGCGGATCTCGGGCCCCTCGGTGGTGGTCGGGGAGGTGGTCATGCGGTCACTCCTTCGTGCTGCACGGGTCGCGGGGAGATGCCGGTGCCGCGGCCCCACGGGCGCGCGGCACCGGCGGGTCGTCAGGGCCGGTAGGTGAAGATGCCCTCGTCGAAGGTGTTGTAGGCGGCGTAGTCGAGCAGCTCGTAGAGGCGCGCGCGCGTCTGCATGACCTCGACCTGGCCCGCCTGGGTGCCGGTCGCGGCGATCTCGTCGAGCGCGCGCTCGGCGGCGCCCATCGCGACCCGCAGGAGCGTGACGGGGTAGATGATCAGCCGGACCCCGGCGTCGCCGAGCTGGCGGCGCGTGAAGAGCTCGGACTTGCCGAACTCGGTCATGTTGGCGAGCACGGGCACGTCCACGGCCGACGCGACGGCCTCGAACTCGGACAGGTCCTTCATCGCCTCGGGGAAGATCGCGTCGGCGCCCGCGTCGACGAGCGCCTTCGCGCGGTCGATCGCGGCGCGCAGCCCGGCGTCGCCGGGGATCGTGCCGCGGACGTCGGTGCGCGCCATGACCAGGAAGCCGGGATCGCGGCGCGCGTCGGCGGCCGCGCGGACGCGCTTGGCCGCCTCGTCGAGCCCGACGACCTCCTTGCCGTCGAGGTGGCCGCACCGCTTGGGGTTGACCTGGTCCTCGACGTGCGCGCCCGCGACGCCCGCGTCCTCGAGCGCCTGGACGGTCCGCGCGACGTTCATCGGCTCGCCGAAGCCGGTGTCGGCGTCGACGAGCGCGGGCAGGTCGGTGACGCGCGCGATCTGCTGCGAGCGCCCCGCGACCTCGGTGAGGGTCGTGAGGCCGATGTCGGGCAGGCCGAGGTCCGCCGACAGCACGGCCCCCGACACGTACACGCCCTCGAAGCCCTTGTCCTGGACCAGGCGTGCGGACAGCGGGTTGAACGCGCCCGGGAGCCGCAGGGGCTCCCCCGTGGTCGCCGCGGCGTCGAGCGCCGCGCGGAACGCGCGCCGCTTGTCCGACGGCGTCACCTGGCTGTACAGCATCAGCGGGCCTCTCCCTCGGTGGTCGTGGGGCCCGACGGCGCAGGGTCACCGTGTCCGCCGGGCTGCGCCGCGGTGTCGGGCGCCTCGTGCATGGTGAAGCCCTCGCCCTCGAACTCGGCGCGCGCCCCGCCGACCTCGTCGCGCCCGAGCTCGAAGAGACCGGTCGGGGTGGGGACCGCGTCGAGGAGGCCCGGGCGCCCGACGATCGTCAGCTCGCGCACCTCGGCGGGCGTGAGCGACGGGAGCCGCTGCGCGAGGTCGAGGAAGCGCTCGATCTCGGCGTCCTCGAGCACGCCCGCCGCGAGCGTGCGGAACTTCTTGACGTACTGCTCGCGCCCGAACGGCCGCGCACCGAGCGGGTGCGCGTCGGCGACGGCGATCTCGCGGACGAGGCGTCCGCCGTCGGCCAGCTCGATCTCGACGCGCCCGCCGAACGCCTTCTCGGCCGGGTCGGTCGAGTGGTAGCGGCGCGTCCACTCGGGGTCCTCGGCGGTGGTGACCTTGGCCCACAGGGCGACGGTGTCGGCGCGGCCCGCGCGCTCGGGGGTGTACGAGTCGACGTGGTGCCAGCCGCCGTCCTGCAGCGCGACCGCGAAGATGTACGGGATCGAGTGGTCGAGCGTCTCGCGCGACGCCGTCGGGTCGTACTTCTGCGGGTCGTTCGCGCCCGAGCCGATGACGTAGTGGGTGTGGTGGCTCGTGTGGATGACGACGCTCGTCACGTTGTCCGGGTCGGCGAGCCACGGGTGCTCGTCGTGCAGCGCCCGGGCGAGGTCGATGAGCGCCTGCGACTGGTACTCCGCGGAGTGCTCCTTGGTGTACGTGTCGAGGATCGCCGTCTTCGGCTCGCCGGGGGCCGGGAGCACGACGTCGTACGCCGCGTCCGGGCCGTCGAGCAGCCAGGCGACGACGCCGTCCTCGCCCTCGTAGATCGGCTCGGGCGACGTCTGGCCGCGCATCGCCCGGTCGACGGCCTCGACCGCGACCTTGCCCGCGAACGCGGGGGCGTGCGCCTTCCACGTGGAGATCTGGCCCTTGCGGGACTGGCGCGTGGCCGTCGTCGTGTGCAGGGCCTGGCCGATCGCCTGGAACACCGTCTCGGTGTCGAGGCCGAGCAGCGTCCCGATGCCCGCGGCGGCCGACGGCCCGAGGTGCGCGACGTGGTCGATCTTGTGCTGGTGGAGGCTGATCGCGCGGACGAGGTCGACCTGGATCTCGTAGCCGGTCGCGATCGCCCGCACGACCGCGGCGCCGTCGGACCCGGCGTGCTGCGCGACGGCGAGGATCGGCGGGATGTTGTCGCCCGGGTGCGAGTACTCCGCGGCGAGGAACGTGTCGTGGAAGTCGAGCTCGCGCACCGCGACGCCGTTCGCCCAGGCCGCCCACTCGGGGCTCGTGCGGGTGTCGAGGCCGCAGCCGAACACCGTCGCGCCCGGCGTGTACGGGTGCGCGAGCGCCTGCCCGCGCGCCGCGACCGCGGGGCCGCGCGTGAGGCTGGCCGCGGCGACGGCCGCGTTGTCGATGACGCGGTTGATCACCATGTCGACGACCTCGGGCGTGACCTCGACGGGGTCGGTCGCGAGCTCGGCGAGCTTCCACGCGAGCTGGTCGGTGCGGTCGAGCGGCTCCGCGCTGGGGTAGACGCGCAGGTGGTGGGTGTACGGCATCGGTGTCTCCGTCGTGCGGTGGGCGGTGGTCAGGGGAGGTCGTCGGTCGCCGACCCCGCGCCGCGCAGGGACTGCTCGGCGAGGGCGGCGCTGCGCTCGATGTGGGCTCGCATCGCGGCCTCGGCCGCGGCGGGGTCCCGGCTCGCGATCGCGTCGGCGACGGCGCGGTGCTCGTCGACGTGGTCGGTGGTACCGACGCGGCGACGCGCGGCGAGCGCGCGGTACCGGTCGACGTGGCCGCGGATCTGGCGCAGGAGCGCCGACCCCCAGCGGTTGTCGGCGAGGGTCTCGATCTCGCCGTGGAACTGCGCGCCGACGCGCAGCACCTCGTCCTCGTGGTCGCGCACGGCGTCCATGAGCGTCACGAGCCGGACGAGGCGGGCGACGTCGTCGGGCGTGGCGCGCTCGCACGCGTCCCGGGCGAGCAGGCCCTCGAGGCGGGCGCGCACGTCGTAGACGCGACGTGCGTCCGCGACGTCGAGCGGCGCGACGCGCACTCCCCCGGTGGGCAGCTCGACGACGAGCGCCTCCGCCTGGAGCAGGCGCAGCGCCTCGCGCACGGGGGTCCGGGAGACGCCGAGCTCGGCGGACAGCACGGGCTCGGTGAGGCGCGCGTCGGGCGCGAGCGTGCCGTCGATGATGCGGCCGCGCAGGAGGTCGTAGACCGCGCGGGCGCCGGACTGGCGGCGCGTAAGGCCCGCGTCGCCGGGCGTCGCGGACTGCCCGACGGCGGCGCGCAGGTCGGGCGTCGTCGTCACCCGGCCATCGTGCCACACGTCCTGCGCACTTGTATACAACTAGCGGATCGGCGCTCCCGTCCGGCGAGATGTCACAACCGGGGGCGCTGCGGCGTCGTACGGGTATGAGGATCGCAGTGACAGGTGGGATAGGGACGATCGGCCGGCACGTCGTCGCGGCGCTGACCGCGCGCGGGCACGAGGTGCGTGCGCTGAGCAGGCACGCGGAGCGGTACGCCGTCGACCTCCGGACGGGCGCCGGGCTCCCGGCCGCGCTCGCCGGGGTGGACGTCGTCGTGGACGCGAGCAACGCGTCGTCGTCCACGGCCGACGCGCGCGCCACGCTCGTCGACGGGACGCGGCGGCTCCTCGCGGCCGAGCGCGACGCCGGGGTGCGGCACCACGTGCTCGTCTCGATCGTGGGGTGCCACGATGTGCCGATGGCCTACTACGGCGTGAAGGTCGAGCAGGAGCGGGCGGTCGCCGCGGGCGTCGTCCCGTGGACCGTTGTCGCCGTGACGCAGTTCCACGAGTTCGTCGCCGGGACGCTCGCCGGTGCCGCGCGCCGAGGCGTCGTGCCGCTCCTGCGCGCCCCGGTCCAGCCCGTCGCCGCGAGCGACGCGGGCTCCGCGGTCGCCGACGCCGCCGAGCGCGAGCCGCTGCGCGGCACGACGACCGTCGCCGGGCCTGAGGTGCTCGACCTGCGGGACGCGGCGCGCGCCTGGCGCGCGGCGACCGGCTCGCGGGCGCTCCCGGTCCGCGTCCCGCTGCCCGGGAAGCTCGGGCGGGCGCTGCGCGCGGGCGGCCTCACCGACCCGCACCCCGACGCGCGCGGCACGACGACCTTCCGCGGCTGGCTCGCCGCCCAGCCCACCGCGGCGGTCGCGCGGTGAGCACCGACGACCTCGCGCACGCCTTCGAGGCGGAGCGTCCGCGCCTCCTGCGCCTCGCCTACGCGACCACCGGGTCCTGGTCGGACGCCGAGGACTGCGTCCAGGACGCGTGGCTGCGCCTGCGCACCCAGGACCCGGCGTCGATCCGCAACCTCGCGGCGTGGCTCACGACGACGGTCGGGCGCCTCGCGCTCGACGTGCTCGGCAGCGCGCGCGTGCGGCGCGAGCGCTACGTCGGGACGTGGCTGCCCGAGCCCGTCGTCACGGCGCCCGGCGCGAGGTCACCGGTCGCCGCGGCGGCCGCGACGTCGGCGGGGGCCGTCGACCCCGCCGAGCGGGTCACGCTGGACGAGGAGGTGAGCATGGCGCTGCTCGTCGTGCTCGAACGGCTCTCGCCCGCGCAGCGCGTCGCGTTCGTCC
Source organism: Cellulosimicrobium sp. NPDC055967 (assembly GCF_042269845.1). Classification (NCBI taxonomy): domain Bacteria; kingdom Bacillati; phylum Actinomycetota; class Actinomycetes; order Micrococcales; family Promicromonosporaceae; genus Cellulosimicrobium; species Cellulosimicrobium sp. NPDC055967. The sequence continues at coordinate 79,922 of NZ_JBHJYJ010000016.1, forward strand.
TGCACGACGTCTTCGGGCTGCCGTTCGAGGAGGTGGGCGACGTCGTCGGGCGCTCGCCCGCAGCGGTGCGCCAGCTCGCGTCGCGCGCCCGCAAGGACGTCGAGGCGGGACGGCCGCGCGGTCGGACGTCGCGCGCCGAGCAGGAGCGCGTCGTCGAGGCGTTCGTCGCGGCGTGCGCGGGCGACGACCTGCCGGCCCTGCTCGGTCTGCTCGACCCCGACGTGACGCTCCGGGGCGACGGCGGCGGCAAGGTCCGCGCGCTCCGCCACCCGGTCCAGGGCGCCGCGACCGTCGGGGAGGTCCTGCTCTCCTACCTCCGCAACCCGCCGCTCGGCGCGGGGGCCGTGGACGTCAACGGAAGTCCCGGGCTCGCGCTCGTCGACGGCTCGGGCGTGCTCACCGTCCTGGCGTTCACGCTCGTCGCCGGGCGCATCGCGGCCCTCGACATCGTGCGGAACCCGGACAAGCTCGCCACCGTCCCGCCGGGGCTGCTCGACGACGCGGCACCGTGGTGGCCCTGACCGGCTACGGCCGGTAGTCCCCGGCGGGCCAGGAGCCGTAGCCGTCGAGGTGCTCGTCGGCGTCGCGCACGTAGTCGTCGACGGGCGTCATGCGCTCGGCCATCTCGAAGTGCCAGTCCACGAGCTCGCCGAGCGGGACGGGCGTGCGCGACGACCGCGTGACGTCGCGCCCCTCCTCCGACCACAGCGGCGGGTAGAGGCTCAGCCCCTCGTCGAGCCGGACGGCCCCGATCTCGTCGTACCAGCCGGGCCAGCGGACCGACGCGTAGAACTCCGTGGTCCCGCCGCTCACCGCCCACTCGAGGAAGGCCGCCTGGCCGAACCCGAGGTCGACCCACGTGAGCGAGTCGGGCGCGAAGTAGTTGACGTTGCCGAGCTGGCCCGGGAGCCCGCCGCCGTTGATCGCGAACGTGCCCCCCAGCACGTCGTACGCGACGACCAGGACCGACGGCGCCACGCTGTGCTCCCCCGGCTCGCCGAGCCCGTTGACGGTCGCGAGGTCGGGCAGCCCCGCGCCGCCCCCGCCGATGATGCGCAGCCACCCGCCGTCGACGAGCACCCCGCCGGTGTGGAGCGCGAGCGCGCCCAGCGTCGAGCGGACGGTGACCTGCAGCCGGAAGAGGACCTCGAGCGACCACGCGGGAGGCGGCACGACCTCCACGCCGCCGCGCCCGAGCATGCGGGAGAGCGTCGGCCACGCGGGGTCCTCGACCGCCGCGAGCTCGGCGGCCGTCCTCACTGTCATGGCCGGATCATGCCAGATGTTGCCGGTATCCAGGAGTCCTGCTATGGAGCTGCGCCCGGCAGGTCCCCCGATGGGCTGAAAGACCGATTCGGCAGGGACCCTGCGCCCGTCCCGCCGCGGTTCGCCCCGCGGGCGCCGGGACGGGTGTGAAGACTCGGGGGCGAGCCCGGGCAGACCGCGTCGGCGCGGCCACGTCGGGGCACGCGCGTGGGTAGCGTCTCGGCCGTGGACGACGAGCGCATCGCACCGACGACGGACGGCACCGACGAGGCTGCGCCCGAGAGCGCGACCCGGGTCCCGCGGAGCACGGTCGCCGTCGTCGCGTCGGTCGCGGGCGTGGGCCTCGCGGTCGTCGCCGCGCTCCTCGCCCCCGCGGTCCTCGACGCCCCCGCCGTGGCGGACGGTCCGGCCGCGCTCCCGTCGTCACCACCGGACGGGTCGACGGCGACGTCGCCCGGGCCGGTCGACCCCGACCAGGGGACGGAGGACATGATCGCGCTCCTGCTCGCCCTGCCGGGCGTCGAGGACGTGCAGACGAACGGGCGGGTGGGCACGTCGGCCGAGATCACGCTGGTGACTCCGCTCCCCTCTCCCGAGGTCGCGCAGCGCACTACCCTGGACGCGAGCGCGATCGTCGCCGCGGTGCCCGGCGGCGGCGCGTGGTCGCTCCGGGTCGAGGGCACGGACGCGAGCGGCGGGACGCTCGCCGTCGAGCAGGGCCCGGGAGCGGCCTCCGTCCCCGGCGTCGACCCGACCACCGGGGAGCCGCGCCCCGACCTCCTCGGCGCCGACGCCGTCGCCGACGCGGTCCGCCTCGTCGCCCACGACTCCGTGCGGCGCGTGTACCTCGCCCCGGGCGCCGCCTCGGTCGACGTCCGCTCGGCCGACGACCTCGTCCCCGTCGCCGCGCTCGTGCGGGCCGAAGGTCGAGGGCTGACGAGTCTCGGCGTCCAGGGCTCCGGGGTCGGCACCTACGACGGCGACGGGCTGACCGTCCCCGACGACGCCCTGCTCACGCTCCTGGCCGACGTCGCCGCGGAGCCCGGCGTGACGCAGGTCGTGCACGACGCCGTTCGCGACACGTTCCCCCAGGACCCCCTGCTCACGGTGATCACCTCGGGCGACGCAGCCGTGGTCGCCCGCGTGCTCGACGGCGCAGCCTACGCCGGCCCGGTGCTCGCGTACCAGGTCCACGGCGCGACGGACGGCGGCGCCTCCGCGACCCGCTCCGGGTTCGTCGCGGGTGTAGCCCCGACGGCCGGGGACCGCCCCGGGGGCGCGTGCGCGACCGGCGACCTCACCCTCGGGGCCCTGGGGTTCGACGCCGCCGCGGGACGCCGGTTCCTCACCGTCACGGCCCGCAACGACGGCACCGCGGAGTGCGTGCTCGCCGGCGCGCCCGCGGTCCGCTTCGTCGCCGACGACGGCTCGGAGACGGACGTCCTCCTCGAGCCGGACGACGACGGTCTCGCCCCGCTCACGCTCGCGCCGGGCGCCACGGCCTGGGCCGCGCTCTCGTGGCGCGGCGGGTCGACGGCCGACGACCCGCCGCTCGTCACGACGCTGCTCGTGGCCCCGCACCCGGGCGACCCCGAGTCCGTCGTCGGGCTCGCGGGGATCCCCGGCGTCGGGGACGGCCTCGACCTGCTCGGCGGCGGGACCGCGATGATCGGGTCGTGGACGCCCGCGAGGGAGCTCGCGAGCTGACGCGTCACCCGAACGTCGCGGACGGGCGAGCCCCCGGACCGCCTCAGAGCGCGCGGCGGGTGCGCACCGCGGCGGCGAGCTCGCGCAGCAGGTCGGCCGTCGTGTCCCAGTCGATGCACGCGTCGGTGACCGACTGCCCGTACACGAGTCCGCTCGGCGCGGGCTTCTGCGCGCCCGCCACGAGGAAGCTCTCCATCATGAGCCCCGTGATCCCCTGCTCGCCCTCGGCCAGCCGCGCGGAGACCTCGCGCACGACCTCCGCCTGGCGCACGTGGCTCTTGCCCGAGTTGCCGTGCGACGCGTCCACGACGAGCCCGTGCTCCGTGACCCCGCCCTGCCCCGAGGTGCGCGCGACCGCGAGCGCCGCCGCGACGTCGTCGGCCCCGTAGTTGGGGCCCGAGCGCCCGCCGCGCAGGATGACGTGGCAGTCGGGGTTGCCCGCCGTCTCGACGGCCGCCGCGCGACCGAGCGAGTCCATGCCGAAGAACGTGTGCTCGCTCGCCGCGGTGATGCAGCCGTCGACCGCGATCTGCACGTCGCCGTCGGTCGCGTTCTTGAACCCGACGGGCATCGACAGGCCGGAGGCGAGCTGGCGGTGCACCTGCGACTCCGCGTTGCGCGCGCCGATCGCGCCCCAGGACACGGCGTCGGCGATGTACTGCGGGCTCGTCGGCTCGAGGAACTCGCACGCGGCGGGGACGCCGGCGTCGAGGACGCCGAGCAGCACCTCGCGCGCGAGGCGCAGGCCGTGGCGGACGTCGTGCGACCCGTCGAGGTGCGGGTCGTTGATGAGGCCCTTCCAGCCCACCGTGGTGCGCGGCTTCTCGAAGTACACGCGCATGACGACCATGAGGTCGTCGGCGAGCTCGTGCGCGACGGCGGCCAGGCGGCCCGCGTACTCGAGCGCGGCCTCGGGGTCGTGCACCGAGCACGGGCCGACGATGACGAGGAGGCGGTCGTCGTCGCCCGCGAGGACGTCGCGGACCTCGCGGCGCGACGTCGTCACGAGGTCGCTGCGCGTGGCGCCGAGCGGCAGGTCGGCGAGCATCGCGCGCGGGGCGGGGAGCGCGTCGAGCGCGCGGACCCGCAGGTCGCTCGTGCGGGCCTGGAGCTCGGGGCTGTCCACGGGGTCGACGGTACTCGTCACCTGGTCGGACGACGCGGTGGACGTCGGGCTGGACGACGCGGTCTCGGGCTGGGCGGTCGTGCTGGTCACGGGAGGCTCCTGGTCTGTGCGGCGGTGGTCGGGGGCCGCCGTGAGATCGGAGTGCTCAGCGGTGCCCAGCGGCGCTTCACCGGCCTGCTGCCGCCCGTGGTCCCGGAGCGGCCCGTCTCACGACGAAGGGCCCGGACGCGGTCCGCGTCCAAGGCCCTGTGCTGGCTCCGGGTGGTGATCTGTGGTCAGGCGAACGCCCGCACGGCCCCACCGGGAGCCTGCGTAAAGCGCCAATACCACTGAGAAGTCACGGAGCGACCGTAGCACAGGGCCTCCGCGGGTCGGACGGCCCGTCTCACGTGCCGGTCGTCCGGGTCGCCGGGCCCGCCTAGGCTCGGGACATGCCCATCCCCGAGTTCGTCGCCGCCCTGCGGTCCCACGTCGGGACCGACCTCCTGTGGATGCCGGGGGTGTCGGCCGTCGTGGTCGACGACGACGGCCGCCTGCTGCTCGGGCAGCGCGCCGACACCGGGCAGTGGGCCATGATCAGCGGGATCCTCGAGCCCGGCGAGGACCCCGCCGTCGGGCTCGCACGGGAGGTACGCGAGGAGACGGGGGTCGACGTCGTCGTGGACACGCTGGTCGCGGTGACCGTCACCGAACCGGTCGAGTACCCCAACGGCGACCGGTCGCAGTACCTCGACCTCGCGTTCCTGTGCCGACCCGTGTCCCCCGCCGCCGCGGCGGCGGCGCACGTCGCGGACGACGAGTCGCTCGCGGTCGCGTGGTTCGCCCCGGACGACCTGCCCGACGACCTCGCACGCTCCACGGTCGAGCGGCTCGGCCACGCGCTCGGCCGGCTCGCGGACCCCTCAGTCGGCCCCTTCTTCGTCCGCTGACGCGACGCGCGACGCCTCCGTCGCGGACTCGCCCGGCGCCCCCGGGCCGAGCCAGCGCACCGCGAGCAGGCACGCGTCGTCGTCCTCCGGCGCGCGCGCGACGACCGCCTCCAGCAGCTCCGTGCCGCTCAGCCCGGCGCCGAGCGCGTTCGTGACGATCTCCGCAAGCTCGTCGAGCGCGAGCGCGAGCGGCCGGTCACGGCGCTCCACGACACCGTCGGTGAAGAGGAGCAGCAGGTCGCCCGGGGCGAGCGTCACCGTGTCGGCGACGCGCGGCGTCGTGCCCCGGACGCCCAACGGTGTGGACCGCGCCTCCCACAGGTAGCCCGCCGACCCGTCCGCGCGCACGAGCAGCGGCGGCAGGTGTCCCGCGCACGTGTACCGCAGCGTCCCCTCCCGCAGCTCGAGCTCCCCGTACACGAGGCTCGTCATGAACCCCGTCCCGGTCCGGTCGACGAAGCGGTCGAGCCGCTCCACCACCTCCTCCGGCGGCAGGCCGGTGTCCGACGCCGCGCGGACCGCCGTCCGGAGCTGCCCCATCGCGGTCGCGGCCTTGAGCCCGCGCCCCACCACGTCCCCGACCGAGAGCGCGACGACGTCCGGGGCCACGCGGAAGGTGTCGTACCAGTCGCCGCCGACCTGCAGGTCGTGCACACCAGGGCGGTAGCAGGCCGCGACCTCCACGTGCGGGTCGGCGACGATCCCGTCCGACAGCATCGCGCCCTGCAGCTCGCTCGCGACCGACACGCTCTGCTCGTGGGTCGTCGCCCGGGCCAGCGCGAGCGCCGCGAGCTGCCCCGCCGCGGCCGCCGTGCCGAGGTCGACCGGTTCCGAGCCCGCCGCCCGGCGCGGCTCCAGCGCGAGGACGCCGAGCAGCGCCCCGGCCGTGCGCAGCGGGACGACGACGGTCCCGTCCGCGCGCACGCCCGCCTCCGTCAGCTCGTCGATCGTCGGGGCGGTCACCCCCGCGGCGCCGCCCCAGCGGCGGAGCGGGCCGCCCTCCTGCGGCGTCCACAGGGCCGCGTCGCCCGCCCCGAGCATCGTCACCGCCGCCCGGAGCAGGACCCACGCGACGCCGTCGAGACCGGCGACGCTCGCCAGGTCGGCGGCGATCCCGTGCAGCAGCCGCACGCGCCGCTCCGCCTCCTCCGCCGCGCGCCGGGCCCCCACCAGCTCGTGCTCGAAGCGCGACCGCTCGCGCGCCACCAGCATCGCGACCTCGACGAGGCGCTCTCCCCGGACCTCCCGCCCGATCGCCGTGAGCAGCACCGGCTCGCGACCCCGCGGCGTCCGCAGCTCCACCGCGACCTCGTCGACCCGCCCCTCGGTGTGCAGGCGCGGACCGAGGTGCGTCTCCCAGTAGATGCGGCCGCCCACCGTGAGCAGGTCCGCGAGCCGGCGCCCCGCGACCGCCTCCACGTCCGGCACGTCCAGCAGGCGCAGGAGCTCGTCGTTCGCGTCGAGCACCCGCCCCTCCGCGTCGAGGAGCAGGAGCGCGACGGGCGCGAGCACCCAGCGCTCGCCGCGCGACATCACCATCAGGAACCCCCGAGCCAGTCACGCATCGCCCCGACGAGGAGCGCCGGGTGCGACAGGTTCGGGCAGTGCCCGACCGAGTCGATGACGACCAGCTCGCTCCCCGGCAGGTGCTCGTGCACGTACCGTCCCACCGTCTGCGGGGCGATGACGTCCTCCCGGCTCTGCACGACGAGGGCCGGGGTCCGCACGCGCGCCAGGTCCGCCCTGTTGTCGCCGAGGAACGTCACGCGCGCGAACTGCCGCGCGATCGCCGGGTCGTTGCGCCGGAAGACCTCCGCGAGCTCGTCCCCCAGCGCCGGACGGTCCGGGTTCCCGACGATCACCGGCGCCATCGCCTGCGTCCAGCCCAGATAGTTCGCGTCCATCGTCTCGAGCAGCTCGTCGATCTCCTCGGCCGAGAACCCGCCGCGGTACCCCTCCTCGTCGATGTACCGGGGGCTCGGTCCGACGAGCACCAGGCGGTCGACGAGGTCCGGACGGTCCGCCGCCGCGAGGAGCGCGATCACCGCGCTCACCGAATGCCCCACGAGGATCACCGGCTCGTCCGCGACGTCCTCCACGACCTCGACCATGTCGGCGACGTAGCCCCCCAGCTCCGCGTGCCGCGCGGGGTCGTACGCGGCCGGGTGGGACGCGCCGCAGCCCGAGTGGTCGAAGAGCACGACCCGGTGGTCCGCCGCGAACGCGGGCGCGACGAAGCGCCACATCGACTGGTCGCCGCCGAAGCCGTGCGCGAAGACCATCGTCGGCCCCCCCGCGGGCCCCATGACCCGCACGTTGTTGCGTTCCCGCACGTCCACGGGTCACAGCGTAGGGGGAACCCGAACCGGATGAGCAGGGCCCACGCGGGTGAGATCGCTCCCGGAGACGCTGTGCACGACCGTCCGCGACCCTGCGCACGGCACAATGTCCCCATGCGTGTCTCGGCGAAGGCTGACTATGCGGTACGGGCGTGCGCCGAGCTCGCGGCGTCCCCCCACGGCGACCCCGTGCGGGCGGAGGACCTCGCGGCCGGCCAGGGACTGCCCGTCTCCTTCCTCGAACGGATCCTCGGCGACCTGCGCCGCGCCGGCATCGTCGCCAGCGTCCGCGGCCGCTCCGGCGGCCACCGCCTCGCGCGCCCCGCGTCCGAGGTCACCCTCGCCGACGTCTTCCGCGCCGTCGACGGACCGCTCGTCACCGTGCGCGACGAGCGCCCGCCCAGCCTCGAGTACGAGGGCTCCGCCGCCGCGCTCCTCGAGGTCTGGGTCGCCCTCCGCGCGAGCGTCCGCGACGTGCTCGACCGCGTGACGATCGACGACGTCGTCCGCCGCGACCTCCCCGACGACGTCCACGCCCTCGCGGCCCGCGCCGACGCCTGGGAGAACCCCTGACCCGCTGAGCGGCGGTCGGTCCGCTCGGCTCGGGTCTCCTGCCCGCGGGGTCGGGTCCGCGGTGGGGTCGGACCGTGTGCTGGGACTGGCGCACCGTCACCCTGGTCTTTCGGGCGGGGGTTCTCGGAGTGCGCCTCTGACGTCCTGCGCACACGGTCCGACCC